>JAWOMQ010000026.1:0-7284 GCA_033852415.1 Bacteroidota bacterium | reverse complement strand
TTACGGATTGGCGGAAATCGACCCCAAAAATTCGCGCGTCGTTCGTACCGTGACAAAGGAAGATGGGCTCGTCGATAATGAAGTCTGGTTTTTCGGCTCAGTCGCCGGAGACGAACATGGAACGATTTACTTCGGTACTGCCAAGGGGCTGACATTGTACAACCCCGACGAGGATAAGCTGAATCGCATACCGCCAATTCTTCGTCTGGAGGTAGCCAGGCTGCATGAGGAAGCCAACGGAAATAACGAGATCGCATTCGAGTACGCCGGTCTTTCGTTTGCCGATGAACGAAGAGTCAGGTACACGACACGGCTCATTGGCTTCGATCAAAGCTGGTCTGCGGAGAAATCTGATGTAAAAATCCGTTATACAAATCTTGGCGCTTTCATGTTTCCGAGAACGTACACACTGGAGATCCGTGCCGAGAATAACAATCATATCTGGGCGACCGAGCCCCTGACATTCGCATTCTCAATCAAGCCACCATGGTGGTTCCAGTGGTGGTGGATAACGTCGAACCTGGTCGCCCTGATTGTAGCTGTGGCGTTTTTCCATGGCTATCGATTGCGGCGGCTGGAGCAGAAGAGTCGGGAACTCGAGATGATCGTTGAGGAACGTACCCATGAAATTCGCCTCATCGCGGAACAGAACAAACAGCAGGCGGTCGAGCTCGAGAGAAAGAATCAGGAGTTGGGAGAAAAGAACCAGGAAATCATTCGGACACAGGAACAGCTCGTCATGCAGGAAAAGCTTGCCTCGCTTGGGGCCCTGACAGCCGGCATAGCACACGAGATCAAGAATCCGCTTAATTTTGTAAACAATTTCGCAGAACTGTCCATGGATTTATCCAAGGATTTAACTGAAAGTCTGAAAAAGGTCCAGGACAGGTTGGACGAGGCGACGTTCACAGAAATTGAGGATCTGCTGCAGGACCTCGAGCATAATGCAGCGAAAATTAATGAGCATGGCAAGCGCGCAGACAGCATTGTCCGGGGCATGCTTCTCCATTCCCGCGGAAAGTCAGGGGAACGTATGCCCACAGAGATCAATGCTTTGCTGGAAGAGTATGTCAACCTGGCCTACCATGGCCTGCGCGCACAGGATTCCGATTTCAATGTCACGATCAAACGTGATTACGACCAGGCCGTCGGAAAGCTTGATGTTGTACCCCAGGATCTCAGCCGTGTCTTCCTTAATATCATTAATAACGCCTGTTATGCAGTTAACGAAAAAAAGAAAACTGCCCCTAAGGGATTTGCGCCCACGATATTTGTATCCACAAAAGATTATCCCGATCACGTAGAAGTTCGCATGAAGGATAACGGAATGGGGATTCCAAAGAAGATCATCGATAAGATCTTTGAACCATTTTTCACAACCAAACCCACGGGCAAGGGGACCGGTCTGGGCTTGTCACTCAGTTATGATATCGTCGTCAAACAGCACGGCGGAACGTTAGCAGTCGAATCAGAAGAAGGAAATCACACAGAGTTCATTATCACATTACCAAAGCCAAAATAATCTTGGGGAACGTTCTATGAAAAGAATTATGATCGTCGATGACGAACAGGATATCAAGCTTCTCTTCGAGCAGAGATTCAGGAGAGAACTTAAAGCCGGTGAATTTGAATTCTGTTTTGTCTTTTCAGGGGAAGATGCTGTCCGCTATCTTGAGGAACACGATGGGAGTAAATTTGATCTTGTGCTGTCGGACATCAATATGCCCGGAATGAGCGGTCTTGAGCTCCTGAAAATTGCAAAGTCGAAACTCCCCTCCCTCAAGGTTATGATGGTAACCGCCTATAATGATGAAGACCACTACCGAGAAGCCCTCCAGAACGGTTCGGACGACTATTTTACCAAACCAGTCAACTTTGATGAACTAAAAATAAAACTTGCGTCCATGCCATAGCAATATCTAAGGAAGGAATAGATATAGAAGTCACAAAAAAAGGGGAAACTTAGTTTCCCCTTTCTTGATTAATCAATCGTTTGGCTATTGAAGACCGCCGCCCCCGCCGGAATTTATTGTCGTGCAAACCGTAGTTGCACTGGTTGCGAGCGAGTAGACCGCGGCCGGTTCCACCTTGACCACCCCGTACGCTGTTCCTCCAATGCTCGCGGAAATTGACTCGGCCCACCCAATCACCACGAGCTCAAGTGAAAGATCAGATATTCCGAGACCCCGCTCGTAATTGAGCTCCGTGGCCAGAAGTTGTTGCAGGAGGTTGCTGAGATCGGTTTTAGTAGGATTACTGAGTATGTTAAATGCCTTTTGCAGTCCCGCACTATCCAATGTGAATTGGAAGGGATTCGCAAGTTCAAGACTATTGATCCGTCCCAAGTAGGCCAGGAGGGTATCCTTCGAAACAACCGGATTCCCATTTCCGGAGAGCGCAGACTGGAATTGCTTCTTCCATGCATTCGCAGCGCCGCCGTTCGTTGGGAGCGTTCCTGATTTGATGTCATTGACAAGTTTTGTCGTTTGTGGTGTAAATCCGAAATTATTTCCTTTCGAATCCGGCCCTATTGATACGGATAATTTTAACGGTGTCGTATTGGCGAGATAGTTGTTCTTTGTTGATGTTGTGAGCGTCGTTGTGTCGACTGCAACCGTATACGTCCCGCACAACTGGTCGCGGAAGAGATAATTTCCATTCACATCTGAGGTGGTCGTTGCCACAAGGGTATTCACGGAATTGAAGAGATCAATTGTTACGTTCTGAATCCCCGTTTCACTGGCGTCGAACATGCCATTATTGTTTGCATCAGCATATGTGGAGCCGGAAATGTTAAAGTATTTGCTTGGGCCGGTAATGACACCGTAGTATGTCGCCGGATTAGTTTTGATCCCCACCTGAATTGGACCCTCTTTCTCGTATCCCGAAAACGTGTATGAGAAAGTGTCAATGATAGTCGTAGATGACGTGGTGGGTGGGTTCCAGCGGATCGAAGGATAGATAACCGGATCGACATTGAAATTCACCCCGTTTGCCGGATAGTAAGCCACCAGAGATCCACCAACACATGCTGGGTTCTCAAGCGTGAACGCAACTTGTATCGTGGGGCCTGTGAGTACATAGGTGAACTTTGTTGTGGCATGAACACTATCGACCGTTCGTCCCAGATATTGGACAGTGAATGCGCCAAGGGTGTCGGCCTGGATTACAGTAAAAGAGGGTGTGTGGATCGACGTCCCGTTGTTACCCTGGGAGAGACTTTCCACCGGATTCCTGTTATCCGCACAGCCCAGAATTATCATTCCGATGATTGCCAGGAACGCCAAAGAACGAGTTAGATTGAACATGAAACCTCCTGTGTGTGAGTTTGACATATTGATGAAATTAATTTGCCGTAACACTGACCCCGTCCCAGAAGAACACAGCGATGAACGGTGGGGTTCTCCGGGTGATCCCCGATTTACCTGATTTTTTCTACTCCAAATTCCAGTCTGCGGGAGGCGCGGCAGTCTTTGTTCCCACTACCGTCGCATTTTGTGGAATATAAGATTCAACTTTGTAAGTTAAAATTCTTTTAATGAAATGCAAGTGGAAAATCAATTTGTAGCATCATTTCCTTTGTAACGAACGGCGAGCATCGTGATATCGTCCGACTGGGGTTCACCGTTGGCAAACTCTTTGAGTTCCGTTTGAATCGATTGCAATAGATCCTTGAGTGGGAGATTCCGGTATTTTTCGAGGCTCGACTTTAGCCTGGATTCGTCGTACATCGCCTTGTCCTTGTTTGCAGCCTCGGGGACTCCATCTGTATAAAGAAAGAGAGTTTCACCCGGTTTCAACGTGACTGTAGCGGTGTCGTAGGAAAGGTGGGAAATTTTGCCAATAATTGAGCCGCCGACGTGTTCGAGAAACCCGACTGATCCATCCTGGCGTAGGAGAAAGGGAGGATTATGCCCTCCAATCGAATAGGTCATCGATCCGGTTGAGGGATCAAGAATTCCATAAAAGACCGTCACAAATACTGCTTCATCGGATTCAGGAACGAGCATATTATTGACTGTCGTGAGAACGTCCCCTGGTCGGGGAACCTGCAGAGCGATGGCTTTTAAAACGCTACGGCTCTGAGCCATAAATATCGCCGCAGGGATTCCTTTCCCGGACACATCGCCGATGACCAATCCCAAACGTGAATCATCAATAAGGAAAAAGTCATAGAAATCACCACCCACCTCCTTGGCTGGTTGCATCGTTGCGTATATGTCGAACTCGGGCCTGTGGGGAAACGGAGGAAATATGCTGGGGAGAATTGATTGCTGGATCCGTGCCGCGATGCTTAAATCCCGCTGCACCGAAGTGAGAATATCATGCTCCTCGAGCGATCTTCGGATGAGCTCAATATGCCGTATCGTTTTGTCAATGGTGACCTCAAGATCCTGGAAATCGATCGGTTTGGTGATGAAGTCGAAAGCGCCGCGGTTCATTGCAGTGCGGATGTTCTCCATGTCACCATAGGCAGACACGATGACCGATTTTAGTGCCGGGTTGTTCAGTTCATTCAGTTTTGTAAGGAGAGTGAGTCCATCCATCTCCGGCATGTTGATATCAGAGAGAATGAGGGTAGTGTCCGGGTGTTCACTCATTTTCGCGAGTGCATCGACACCGTTTTGGGCAAAAACGAACTGATATTCTCCCTCACGAATCTGCTTTCGGAATTTTTGCCGGATAAGCGACTCCAGGTCCGGCTCATCATCCACGACCAGCATCTTAATCGGCATTGTGAGGTTCGAGCGTTAAGTGTGTGTATCCCGGTTTGTGACGTGCCCTTCCATTGCGGGCCTTAAGCCCCTAATATATGAAAATTAATCTTGAATTTGCAAAAAAACCGCACGGTGTCTTCAGTGCGACGTGTCAGGAGAAACGATTTTCATATTGCATGTTCCGTACCTGACCTGATGGATAAAAAAATGCCATGCCGGTGGGAATCCGGGCATGGCGTGCAAACCGTTGCGGGCGGGCATTTACTTCATTAACATCATCTTTTTCGTCAAAACACCGTATGCGGCAGGTGTTTGTTCATCAGTGTTGTCCACGGTTTGCTCAAATGTGGCTCGATAGAAGTATACTCCCGAGCTTAGGTTGCGTCCGTCGAACTGAATTTCCAGCGTTCCATTATCGAGGGGAGTCTGGTCGAGCAAAGTGGCTACTTCCTGCCCGAGAATATTGTAGACTTTCAATGTGACAACCGACGCGTATGGCAGTTCAAGAGCGATCGTTGTCGTGGGATTGAACGGGTTTGGATAATTCTGGTACAGTCTGAATGTCGCAGGAATGTCATAATCAGGATCGATTACAGGTGAAATCTGCGTAGGTGGGATTGTTGGATCGTGATGGAGGAAATAGACTACGCCAAGGGGACGGGTTCCTGGCATCCGCAGCGTGTCGGCAAATTTCATCGTGTCCATCGTACCTTCAAAAGCGTCGTCAATTCGACGAACAGATTCGTGCAACTTGCGAAAGACGGAAGTATCGGCAAATCGATGCACAATCCCTGAGTACCATCCCATCATGACTGAATCGATAAAGCTCGCAACCTGTTTCACCATCATTCCGTTGAGGGGATTATCCACAGAGTCTCTGAAAATGAGCTCGCCGAATCCGGGCGGTGTAATGCCGAGCGCGCTTGCACTGATATTTAATTTCAGGGCAATCATGTCTGCAATCAGAATGTTGTTCTCTTTTGAGGGTCTCATAGACATCTGCCGCCGGACGAGTGGATGGTTGTTGGATGTAAAAAAGTCGAAGCCTCTCGCATATCCCGTATGCACTCCGGTTCGATCCCAAAGTGAATTAAGTGCGTTCGCATATTTTGGTGCAAGGAGCCAGCCATAGTATTTCGAGCTGTCGACCGGGGTCTTTCGGTTTTTTCCCACCAGGAGGCCGCCGGTCGAGGAGAAGCCGTTGAATCGGTACGTCTCCGCCAGCACGTTAATCCGGTTTGGCATCGGCAACATAAGCTGATTCTTTTCAAAGTTAGTTTGTTTCAGCGTGGTACCTTCCTGACTTCCGCTTATCATCCAGTAATGCTTTGTCACTTTCTGCATTCGTCCCGTTTTGCCGAAGCCGTAGATTTTCACGGTTTGGAATGCGTTCAAAGTCCTGGGGAAGGTGAAGTTCCATCGTGAGAGCTTATTATCCTTCAAGGCTTTTGTGGCGGGAGGGACGCTATAAAACTGCATCGAGGTATCAATAGGAAATGCGAATTCGACGTGGAGTCCATCCAATCCGTTTGTTTGTGGAATGAACACAGCGGCAAAGGAGACTCTTATGTTCTTCCGTTTGACCATTCTTCCTTTCTTGCCGAAATTGTCCAGCGAGAGGGCGATGCTGTCAGGGTCGAAAGATCGGTAGAGGCCGCTGTCTGAGACGGTCACATTTATGACACCCGAAGAGTTCGATGCGAAATTGTTCGTCCCCAGATATTCGGCGTAAAGCGCGTGAACCCCCGAGACCATGGTCGAGGTGCTGTATGTTGCAATGCCATTTTCATCGATGGGCAGCGGACTGCCGAGGGGACTGGTGCCATCCATAAACTGTACGGAGCCGCTGTCGGGGTCAGCGCCAACGATGCTATCTTTCATTGTAAGGAGGTCACCTGTCCTGATGACGGTGGAGGAGACCGAAAACTTTCCATTTGTTTGTCGTTGGTGTACTTCCACATAGACGGTATGCGATGTGCTGCCAATAACGTTGCTCGTCCCGCTGTAAACCGCCGTGATGGGATGCCAGCCTGCGCTTAATATGGAGGTGGTCAGCGTGGCTCGTCCCGATGAATCAACCGGAACAGCGCTTCCGAGGTTGTTTCCTCCATCGTTGAACTGAACTGTTCCTCCGTCCGGCAAGGTGCCGAAAATCGTGTCGACAAAAGTAACAACCTGTCCATAGGTAATGACATCCGGAGAGTACGAAACAACATTTGTGGTCCGGGCGGGACCCACGATCTGGCGCACAATTACCGAATTGCTTGACGCATGGTGCAGGTCACCTGTATAGTAAGCAATGACGGGATGCGGCCCGGCCGCCAGGGAGGCTATGTTGAGAATAGCTGTCCCCGAACTGTCGAGCGCCACGCTATCGATGATTGCCCCACTGTCCCGGAAAGTAATGTACCCTGTCGGTAGAGATAGTCCACCCGTGACGGTTGCAGTGAACCGAACGTTCTGACTGTAACCCGACGGGTTGGGTGTGGATACCAGTGATGTGGTGCTGGGCCCGAACTGGAGTACCATCTGATTCACTTGATTTGATGACGAAGTATCATAAGTT
>JAWOMQ010000059.1:0-13059 GCA_033852415.1 Bacteroidota bacterium | reverse complement strand
CTGCTCCGTAGCCGTTCCGGAAATTCCTTAATTTGAGTTCCTCGGGGGTGAGGGAAATCGACGCGAGATCATAACGCAGTTTGATATATGAATCAAAAATGATCTTGACCGGGAGGGTGTACCGGTATTCGAAATTCAGAAGGAGGATTTGCCGCCCATAACTGTCGTTTTCATGAAGGCCGTAGAATGAATTTAATCCACCCAGAGTAAATTGTTCCGTTAACGGGAGCGTTCTGTCGGCGTACCCAAGAATTACCCTTGGCCTGATCGTATGGCCGGCAGCAAGTGTGATGTACGTTTCGTATTTCATTTGAAATTTTCCAAATCCCGGTTCATCACCAACCTTCCCTGTAGCAGATTCGTACGCCAGAAGGAGATATAGTCCTTCAGTCGGGAACAGGTATTTGTTCTCGGTGTCAAAGATGCTTTGCACTCGGATCGTCGAGAGGTTGAATCGCCGGGCAAGATTCTCGGATCCCGACAAAACAGAGATTTTATGGTTCTCCATCCGGTACTGGGCGCTCAGATCTCCGAACCGTTCAAAATGACTTCCAAAAGCGAGAGACCACCCATAAATCTCCCGGCGGTAGCTGCCATTTTCCACGCGGTCCCAGCTTCTTGTCCCGGACGAGAAGTCATCACTATACGTTGGTATATCCGCAGAAGTGAAATAACCCGCCAGGTTCAGATTGAAATAGCTATTGAAGATTCTATTGACTGTATAACCGAATTCTGCAGAGCGGTCACGGTAGCCATATCGGGCGATGACTCCGATATCCTCCCAAGCCCCGCGAAAATTCGCATCCCTCAGATCGATTGTTGTGACAAAACTATGCTCGTTGTCCACGTGCAAACCGGCGCGAAGGAGTTCGGGACTCTTCTCCTTAACCTTAATGATGAGGACCGGTTGATTGTTGATATACCGGACGTCTAGCAACACATAGTCGAATAAACCCGTGCTTTTTATATTAACAATTCCGCGTGTCGCCTGGTCAATACTGAAGATATCTCCTTCGTCGAGGGGAAATTCCCTTCGGATGATGTAATCCTTAGTCTGGATATTTCCCTCATAACGGATTTGCCTGATTGTGCCTTCATTGATATGGAATGAAATTGTTCCTGAATCCTGATTGATGTGAAGCGAATCGATGCGAGCCAGGGAATATCCACGCTCCCGGTATAAACCGATGACGCGTTCCAGAGAATGCTGAAGCTTTTCGACGTACAGTGAGCAAAATGTTGCTGGCGCGAGCTCTTTATCGATTTCCGCCTTGGATATCAATTTATTCCCTGAAGAAGCAATTTTCGAAATGCCGGGAAAAGGAATTTGGCGGAAAGTGACGCTGGTCCCGCCATGAGGAAGACTGGAAATTCTTGCATCCCCGTGCGCATCGTTTCCCTCGGCAGCTATTCTATTGACAAAGTACTGTACCTGATGGAGGCTTGGAGCGTGATCCGAGAAGTCCTCCACGATTTCTTCACGCATCTCCGGGGGCAAAGGCCCCTCAAAGTAGACTCTCACAGGACGCTGCAATGGGGTACTTGACAGGGTGAGAGAGTCATGATATGCACTGATTAAAGAGTCGATTTTCTGGACAGACTCTTCTGCGGCAGTATCCCCCGCCCGAATCAGAGTATCGATCCCGCTGAAGTCTGAGACAATCCTCGTCGCACCCGGCGGGGTGATCACGACATCCGCAAGTGAAAGTTCGTGCTGGTTTGCGTCCTGCATCATGATTGTCATGATCTGGTCAGCGATTTCCCATGGTGCGTTCATCTGGTGAGCATTCCGCATCGAACTCGTGGAATTGACGACGATGACGAGGTCGCACCCCAACGATCGGGCAATGTCGGCGGGAACGTTTGAGATAAGACCGCCATCGACAAGATACATGGAATCGCGTTCCAGAGGAGAGTAGAGAAGCGGCACCGTGACACTTGCGCGCATCGCCTCAGCCAGAGACCCGCGGTCAAGGATCACCCGCTTTCCTGAAATCAAATCGGTTGAGACAGCACGATAGGCTATTTTCAGGTCGTCAAAACTGGGGTTAGGATGATAGGGGGCCTGCAGGGTAAGGTACGAGAAGAAATCCGAAAGCCGCTGTCCGCCGGAAATTGAAGACGGAAGTACAGGTTCGATTCCTTCAAATCGAACCACCAAATATCCCTGTTCTTGAGATTCTCTTTGTTCGAGGAACAGGTCGGTTCGCTTCGTATCCTCTGAAAACGATAGGAGATCCGGCCACCGTGTATGTGTTGCAATGCTCTCGATTTGTGCCGTTGAATAGCCGGAACAGTACAGTGCTCCCACGACGCTTCCAAGACTATTGCCGACAATCAGATCAACGGGGATATGATGGCGCTCGAGGGCACGAAGAACGCCGATTTGAGCAAGGCCCCGGGCTCCGCCGCCGCTCAGGACCAGTCCAATCCTCGGCCTCCCGAGCGGACCCTTTACTCTCATTTGAAGTCCATGAAAAATTCTCCGGCCTATTGTTGGTGCGACAATAGTCGTATCTTGCGCGAACAAACAAGAGTGAAGAACTGATACCAGCGACCAGATGAGAAGGAAGAGCGGTGAAATGCGTCGGGGTCTAATCAATCCATTCCTTGGAAAATCGTACTCAAAGTAGATATTTTCAGATGGAAATGCAAGGCAACAAGCGCAATGCTCCGCTCTGCGCTCATGAAACGCTCGATCTCTACCCCGCACAAGAGAAAACCCCGGCAGTTGACTTTCGTTGAAATTACATTTAATTTCCTCGCAATTGAAAACTCAAACCGAACCACACACATTAAAGCCGGCTATGAAGCAGACCAAGATACTCTACGTCGATGATGAACAATCGGCTCTGGATGTCCTGAAAATGGGGTTGGGAGACAAAGGGTATAATGTTCAGACTTGTCTGAGCGGTCAAGACGCGCTCGAATACATGAAGAACACTATTCCCGATTTAATCATTGCAGACTTGCGGATGCAACCGATGAATGGTTTTGAGCTTTTTCAGAATGTAAAGAAATTAAAAAACGCAGCAGCAGTCCCTTTCCTCTTCCTCACCGCAGTCGACGATTATCTTGCGCAGAAGTATGGTCAAACTCTTGGTGTCGATGCCTACGTCGTGAAGCCATACAATCTGGATAACCTTGAAGCGATCATCCGGCGAAAACTCGGGGAAGAATAATTCTCCCGACGGCCTTGGCCCCCCACGCCACGACATCACCTGCCCCGCGTTTTCTCTTCATCGATCTTCTTCGGGGCTGGGCAGTCTTTGTCATGATCGAGACGCACGTCGTTAATGCTCTCCTCGATCCCTCTATAAAAGCTCAATCGTTTTTCACCTTCTTAAGTTTCATCAACGGTCTGGTTGCGCCGGCATTTCTATTCTGCGCCGGTGCTGCTTTGGGGATTACACTCAATCGCCGTTGGAATGAACTGATTGGCATGCGCAGGTATTTTTGGAGGTATATTCTCCGGCTGGTGTTTATATTTGTCATAGCGTATTCGTTACACCTGCCATTCTTCTCGTTTACGAAGCTGGCTCATATCACCGACCCCCATGTCTGGATCACTTTTTATCAGGCGGATATACTACAAATCATCGTCCTCTCGCTCCTCTTCACAGTGGTTCTTGCTCTTCTCGTCAGGAACAGGAATCTTTTCACCCTCTCTGCGGCCATTATTGGGATTGCGCTTGTATTCATCACTCCGGTGGTACGGGACTCGGATACTTCCGGCATGGTTCCGTGGATCAGACCTTACTTTACGACAAGCGTGAAATCGCAATTTCCGATTTTCCCATGGTCGGCATTTCTTCTCGGCGGTACACTCGTTGCCGATTATTTCGTGCGGATGCGCGAGAAAGGGGACGAGGAGTCATGGGCAAAAAAACTTGCCCTCCTATCAGTGATCCTATGTGTGGTTGCAATGGCAGCGGAGGTGGCTCCGTTCCAGATCTATCCAAATCATAGTTTTTTCAGGTATAGTCCGGAGTTTTTCTTTGTTCGCTTTGCTCTTATCGTCCTGATCCTTCTCGCTCTCTGGAAATACGCAGTCAGAATTCCATCGGGAGGAAACTCGGTGATTTCCGTCTTCGGACAGGAGTCCCTGCTCGTGTACGTCGTTCATCTCATGATTGTGTATGGGTACGACTACGAATTTAGTTTCGTGAGGATGTTCAGTCCCCAATTGAACTATCTGGAGTGTTTTGGGTTGTTTGTTGTTCTCACTGCAGTTATGTACGGAATGGCATTTGTGTGGCACAGGTTGAAAGGATGGAACAAACCTATTGCGTCCACAGTCGAGTTTGCGGTGTTAGGAATGATCGTTGTAACGTTCTTTGTGAGAGGGTCCTGAAAGTGGCAAAAGGGATGGTCAGTATTTCAATTTCCACTTTCGTAGTTTATTGATCGCGGGATAATCGGTGAGGTCGTACTGAATAGGGGTGACGGAAACGAAGTTCTTTCGCACCGCAATTTCGTCCGTGTCCTCCCCGTGGTCCATAACCTCCAGCTTTCCCATCAGCCAGTAATATTCCTTGTCGTTTGGATCCCTCCTGACGTCGAACGTATCCTCCCATCGGGTCTTTCCCTGGCGGGTCACCCGTATCCCTCTAATCTGACTTGATTTTACTGCGGGGACATTCACGTTCAACAGCGTGCCGCTCGGCAATCCGTGGGATACCACCAACAGCGCGAGCTTTTTTGCAATCACCGCTGCCGGACGGAAGTCCGCTTTCCCATATGTTGTGAGCGATACAGCAATGGAAGGAATTCCAAGAATTGTCCCCTCGGTAGCGGCGGATACAGTTCCTGAATAGATAATGTTGATGGCGGTATTTGACCCATGGTTGACTCCTGAGATCAGGATGTCCGGCCGGACGGGGAGCAGTGATCGGACGGCCAGCTTGACACAATCTGCAGGTGTTCCCTCAACAGCATAGCCGAAGAATTTTCCTCTTTTGTGAAATCTTGTGGCGCGCAACGGATAATCCATCGTGATCGCATGCCCGACGGCACTGCGCTGTTTATCGGGTGCAACGATCGTGACTGATCCGACTTTTTTCATTTCCCTGGCCAGGGCGTCAAGGCCCGGGGCGTCGATGCCATCGTCATTCGACAGGAGAATATGGAGGGGTGGCCTCATCGTTTTGCAGATCGCTTAGTAGCTTTCCCCCTCAACAGGAAATTTCTGTGCTTTCACGTCTTCAATATATTTGCGGAATGCCATTCGCATGATTTCTGCCATCTCGGTGTAGCGGCGCACAAAGCGAGGCTTGAATTCCTCTGTGAGTCCGAGCATATCATACACCACGAGCACTTGGCCGTTGCAATGAGGGCCGGCACCGATACCGATTGTCGGGACGCTTATTGATTTCGTCACTTCTTTGGCGAGGTCCGAGGGTATCTTTTCAAGAACGATTGCAAAGACGCCCGCCTCGGCGAGGACCTTTGCGTCATGGACAAGTTCATCGGCCTCCCTGCGGTCTTTCGCCCGGACCTCATATGTTCCGAATTTGTTAATTGCCTGAGGCGTCAACCCTAAATGCCCCATGACAGGGATGCCAATCTTCACAAGATGTTTTACGATATCCGCAATGTACGCGCCTCCTTCGAGCTTGACCGCCCCGACACCCACTTCCTTCATAATTCTACCGGCATTACGCACTGCGTCGTCAATGCTCGTCTGAAACGACATAAAGGGCATGTCGACAACAATGAGGGCGTTCCTGACCGCGCGCTTGACTGCCTTCGCATGGTAGATCATATCATCGATGGTTACCGGCAGTGTCGTCTCATATCCCTGAACAACATTGCCGAGCGAATCTCCGACGAGAATGATGTCGACCCCCACCTGGTCAAGGTATCTTGCCACGAGATAATCATATGCGGTGAGCATCGCGATTTTCTCGCCGGTCTGTTTCATCGTCATGACGGTTTTGGTCGTGACGACGCGTGATTTCTGTTTCGGTTCTGCGGGAGTTTTCATGACACACGCTGAGATTGTTCAGAATGAATTAGTTCTTCCATCTCTGTTGGATCCGCTGTTATGAATGTGCAGTCGTAGGATCGTTCAAATCCTGCGCGGAAAGCTTCCCTGGCTTCATCGAAGCTGAGAGGCCTGCCGAGAACCATCTCCGCCTCAATCGTCCGTTCCAGGAGATGGCGATCGATGGCTCGTGCCACCTCGTGGTTGCGGGACGAGAGATAGTGCGTAATCATCCGATGAGCCGGGCCGAGGAGAAGCGAACCGTGCTGGAGAATTGTGTCGCCATACCGCCGTTGTGCGCTCCCGACGATTTTCTTTCCGTGCCACTGGATTTCACTTCTCGTGGAAGTACTGAAGCATGGAATGGCAAGAGGATTCTCAAGCATGCCTGGAAGCCGTTCATCGCTTCCTGCGACCGAAGCATCGATTCCAAGAATGTGCAAACATTCCAGAATGCCCTTGCTGAGGTACTGGTAGACCTCCCGGGCACTTCTATTTTCCGCCCCAATAATAACACTGTATGTGAGTTCATGGGCATGATAAATTGCGCGTCCCCCTGTCGGTCGGCGGACAATATCGATGCCATCCCGCTGGATTCTGTCCAGGTCAAAGTCGTCCATCCGCTGATGGACGCCGAGAGAGATGGCGTTTGGTTTCCAAGCGTAGACGCGGAGGATCGGGAAATCTCCTGCAGGATCGAACCGCCCCGCAAGGGTTTCATCGACCGCCATATTCCATCGACCGGGATGGAATCCTGTATCAATGAAAGACCAGTTCATCGACGGGTCCAGATAATTCCCCGCTTGCTCTTTTCAATGAATTCGATGACGTGCTTGATTTCTTCTGTGGGGGGAAGATCTTTCTTGATTCTCTCAATTGCCTGAGAAACATTGAGTTGGGAGTAGTAGATCAGTTGATAGGCTTTTTCCAGAGTCTGGATTGTTTCCTGTGGAAAGTTCCGCCGGCGCAGACCGACGATGTTGAGTCCGTTGAAAGCGAGGGGTTCTTGTCCGGCCAGGACGTAGGGGGGAACATCCTTTGTCACCCTGAATCCTCCTCCGATCATCGAATGCCGGCCAATATGTGAGAACTGGTGGATGGCGACGATTCCCCCGACCACGGCATGATCCTCGATAATGACGTGTCCTCCCATATTTACCGCATTGGCGAGGATCACGTGATTGCCGATGGCGCAGTCGTGCGCCACGTGAGCGTATGCCATAAGAAAGCAATGAGTGCCGATGGTGGTTTTCCATCTGTCATGTGTCCCTCGGTTGATTGTTACGTACTCCCGCACAGTTGTGTGATCACCAATTTCCAATGTCGTGACCTCGCCACGGAATTTCAGATCCTGGGGGATTGTTCCGAGAATCGCGCCGTGGTGGACCCGGCATTCACGTCCCAGGCGGGTTCCGTTTGCCATAAGAACACCCGAGGCGATTACCGACCCATCACCAATCTGCACGTCGTCCTCGACAATCGTGAACGGGCCGATGCCGACGTTTTCGCCGATTTTCGCCTTCTGACTGACAAGAGCTGCCGGATGAATTGTCGTGCTCATAGTGGTATGCTGGAAGAGAAATTTTCAGTTTTTCGAGGGAGCCTCGGCGGCACCATTGTTTTTGGTTCTGAGGGAACTATCGTTGCGATCGACGATCGCGGCGCTGAAGTCTGCCTCAGCAGCCAGTTCGTCGTTGACGAAGGCGCGCGCCTTCATGATTGCAATCTTTGCCCGTCTGCTCTGGATTGTTACCTCCAGCAATAACTGATCTCCCGGCAACACGGGTTTACGGAATTTGCAATTATTGATGCTTGTAAACATTGCCAGCTTTCCCTCGGGATTCTCGAGCCCATTCAACAGCAGGACTCCGCCGGCCTGGGCCATCGCCTCGCAAATGAGGACTCCCGGCATGATTGGTCTTCCGGGGAAATGCCCCTGAAAATACCAATCGTTGAGAGTGACATTTTTTACTCCGACAATCCGTTCGTCGAGCTTGAATTCAATGATTTTATCGACCAGGATGAACGGATAGCGGTGAGGGAGAATCTTCAGCAGAGCATTGCTGTCGAAGACGACTCCTTCTTTTTTCTCAAACTGGTACTTCTTGACGAGCTTTTCCTGCTGGTAGAGCTTTCTGATTTTTTTGGCAAACTCGATGTTGCCGGCATGCCCGGGTCTGGCAGCGAGGATTTGGGCCTTGATAGGTACGCCGATTAACGCGAGATCACCCATGAGATCCAGAAGTTTGTGTCGTGCGGGCTCGTTCTTAAACCGGAGCGCTTTATTGTTCATGGTGCCATTAGTACCGATGACGAGGCGGTAATTCAGACCGAGTTTCTTTGAAATTCTGTGGAGATCATCTTCGGTGAGATCCTGATCGGCGATCACAATCGCATTATCCAGGTTCCCGCCCCTGATGAGACCCTGTGTATGAAGTTCTTCAACTTCGTGGAGGAAGCAGAATGTCCGGGCGGGCGCAAACTCCTGGACAAATTCCTTTTCAAGATTAAATAATCCCGTATGTTGGCTGCCAAGAGTTGGATTCTGATAGTCGATCATTACCGTGAGCCGGTAGTCGTCAGTCGGCAGGGCCACGATATCAACTCCTTTTTTCTCATTGGTATATCGGACAGACTCGTTGATGATGAGGCAGTCTTTTGGAGCATCCTGCATGTCAAAATCTGCCTGAAGCAGGGCATCAACAAATCCTTTTGAGCTTCCGTCCCCTATTGGCGGTTCGATGTTGTCGAGCTCAATAATCAGGTTATCGATCTGCAAACCAACGATCGCGGCTAAGACGTGCTCGACGGTGTGAACCTTGGCGTCGCCTTTCTTGAGTGTTGTCCCGCGGGCAGTATCCGCGACGTAATCGACCAGGGCAGGTATTTCAGGCCGATCAGGAAGATCCACTCTGACAAAGGTAATCCCGGCGTCGATGGGCGCAGGCCGAAATGTCATTGTGGTCGCGACACCCGTGTGGACTCCGACCCCACTCAGGGATACATCGCTCTTTATTGTTCGTTGATGAAGGAGCATGCAGAACCTTTCTTTTGTTTTTTATTCCGGTGTACCTTGATGTTGAAGGATGGCTTCCAGCTCCTTGATCCGCCGCTCAAGATTACGGATCTCCACTAGGAGGGAAGGAAGAGCTCGCATGGCAGCCTGAATGCGAAGCGTTTCGTGGATTGGGAAGGCAGGGTAGCCAAAATAGGTTTGACCCTCCGGCTCAATGGATTTGGGGACACCGGACTTTGCGCCGATAACGGTTCGGTCGGCGATCGTCAGGTGGCCGGAAAAGCCGACCTGTCCACCGACCTGACAGCGTTTGCCGATTTTCGTGCTTCCTGAGATTCCGGTCTGTGCCGCAATGACCGTGTCTTCCCCCACAATAACGTTGTGTGCCACATGAATAAGATTGTCGAGTTTTGCCCCTCGTTTAATTCTGGTCTCGCCGATGGTCGCCCTGTCAATGGCGCAGTTCGCGCCGATCTCAACATCGTCTTCGACCACGACAATTCCCCGCTGCGGAATCTTTTCGTATGAACCATCTTCCTTCGGCAGGAAACCGAATCCGTCGCTCCCGATCGTCGTCGAGGGGTGGATAATGACGTGGCTGCCGATGACACAGCCGTCATGCACCACGACATTTGGGTATAGGATTGACTGGTCACCCACGGCAACATTCCTGCCGAGAACAACACCGGCGTGAAGACTCACCTGAGACCCAAGCGTGCAGAATTCTCCCACCGAAGAGTTTGGACCAACTGCGACACCAGGTCCCACGCGGGCAGACGATGCGATCACAGCTGTCGGATGCACACCCACAGGCAATGGAGCAGGCGGGGTGTAAAACTTTTCAGCGATTTGTTGGAACGATGCATACGGATCTTCAACGAGAATCAGATGTATCGGGGGGACACGGCGAGAGAGTTCGTCAGCAACAGCCCCGGCTTTCACCAGCATTGCAGTTGCGTTCGTCGTCCGGACGAATTTCTTATACCGCATATTGGCAAGAAACGTCAGGTCGCCCGGACCAGCCTCTTCAATCTTTGCCAGCCGTCGGATCTCTACATTCCCATCTCCTGCAACCTTACCATTGACGAGAGCGGCTATATCTTTTAACCGCATAACTCATTTTTGGAATTGTTGAATCCGTTCGAAAACCTTTGCTGTCAGATCGTATTTATCGTTCGAGTAGAGAAGCAGAATGTCGCCGCTCTTATCGAACACATAGTCATAGCCATCTTCCTTGGCGATGTCCTGTATGACCTTGAAGATTTTGTTTTGAACCGGCTTCATGAGTTCATTTTGCTTATTGAAGAGCTCGCCGTTCTGGCCAAACTTCTTTGTCCTGTAGTCCTGTATCTTCTTGTCGAGGTCCTGCAGCTCTTTTTCCGACTGCGCACGGAGCTGGTCTGTCAGGATCAATTTCTTCTTATCGTACTCATCATATTTCTTTTGCCATTCAGACTGCATCTTCGTGAGCTCTGACTGCCATTGTGATACTGTGTTATCCAGCTGTCGCTGAGCATCCTGTGCTTCAGGCAGTTTGTCCATGATAGCCTGTGAGTTAACCCAGCCGATCTTGGCCTGCGGGAACATAGTGGCAGAACAGGCAACAAGAAGTGCAATAATGAGAGCAACAGTTGATGGTTTCATTGACGTATCCTCATGAGATTATTTTATTTCACCGCGTTTCAGGCGGTCGATGACCTCGTACGTGTAATCATATTTCGCCTCGCCATAGAGGAGCACGAGGATCTGATCGTTTCTGTCAAACATAAACTGAATTCCCCGCTTCTTTGCGATCTCCTCGACGATCTTCATCACCTTTTGCTTGATCGGGCGAAGCAAGGAATCAGTGGCCACTGCGAGGTCTCCGTTATTTCCGAAGCGTTGTTGGCGGTACTGAATTCCCTTTTGCTGAAGGGCAAGCAGTTCGTCCCGCTCCGTGCGCTTCTCGTCATCCTTCAGAAGCGGTTCTTTCTTCTGGAAGTCCTCGTATTTTGCCTGGAGGTCCTTATCCATCTTTTCAAGCTCGCTCTGCCACTGCGCACCCAACGCGTCAAGTTTTCGCTGTGCATCCTGGGCTTCCGGATATTCCTGAAGCACCTTGGCGGAATTAATGTAACCGATTTTTATTCCTTGGGCATAGCCATGTGTTGAAACCACAAGCATAAGTGCGGCACAATAGATGGGGAAGAAAAGAATTCGTTTCACGGTGACCTCGTTATAATGTTAAGTATGATGAATCTGATTGTGGAATAATTGTTTAAAATCCGCGGCCAAACTGGAAATGAAATCTCCAGCCGTCGGGTTGCCCATCCTTGGGGTAGACATCGTCTGCACCATAACCGTAGTCGAATCCGATCATACCCAGCGGTTGGATCAGGAGCCGGGCGCCGAATCCGAACGAACGTTTCAGATCGAAGAAGTCCGTGTGTTGGAAATCGGTGAAGACGTTTCCCCCTTCGGCGAATCCGAGAATATAGATTGGAATGGGGTTGAGGGTGAGGGCCAGGCGCAACTCTTCGGTCTGTTTCTCCATGACCCGTCCTCCGGCCAGGCCATCCCCCGGACCGACACGCTGATCATCATATCCGCGCAACGGCGTTGTCGCTATTAACCCGAGACCGGTGCCGCCCATGTGGAATAATTCGAGCGGAGGGATATTGGGGTTACTGTTGAACCCGTCGACATAGCCGAGCGAAGTTGAAGAATAGAGGACAAGCCGGCTCGTGCCGAAAATAGGGACATACCAATCGCTGTTGAATAACCATTTGTGGTATGCGACGTCACCGGGAAGCAGAGGCCCACCGGATACTTCGGTGGAGAGGGCGACACTCGACCCGCTCGTCGGGAAGATGGGGCTGTCGGTACTGTTGCGGGAGATAACCTGGGTGACGCTGAACTGAGAATGTTGACCCAGCGCATAGTATCCGCCCCCGTTGATGACATTGTTTCGCTGAAAGCGCGCCGTGTAGTCCAAGCGTGAATAAACATCGAGCCAGCTCAGTCTGCCCCTCCCAATATGAAGCGAAACGCCCGACTGTTGATAGTCGTAAATGTAAACCTGCCGCGTGTCGAAAAGATCGATCCCGAGGGTGGTGGGTGTATTATATAGCCAGGGCTCGGTAAAGCCGAGCGTGAAAGTTCTGAACCGCGATGCTTCTCCAAACTCCCAGTCGAAGCTCAATATCTGCCCTGCTCCGCCGGAAAGCGGCTCTGAGAGGGAGAAATTGTTGATGGTAAAGCCGAGAGCACCCGTTACCCCGAATGCGCCGCTGTACCCCACGGAGGCGTTCACGTTGTCGCTTGATTTTTCTTCGACTTCATAAATCAGGTCTACTGTCTGATCATCAACCAGACGCGTGTCCGGTTTTAACTTTTCCGGATTGAAGTAATTCAGCTGGGAGAGCTGGCGCAGACTCTTGATGATTGCAGAGCGGTCGAAGAAATCGCCCGGACGTGTGAACAATTCTCTCCGGATGACATTGTCGTGCGTTTTTCTGTTTCCCTTGATTTCCACCTGCCCGATCTTGAATTGGTTTCGTTCATAGACATGAACGATGAGATCAACGCTGTCACTTCCGACGCGCTTGATTTCGGGGTCGAGATTAAACTTCAAATAGCCGTTATCAAGATAGAGGGCGGCAACGTCCGTTTGATCTGAGTTGCCCCGCAGGTTCTCCTCGAATTTTTCCTGGTCGAACACCTCGCCGTGGTGCATCTGCAGTCGGGCCGACAACAGGTCTGATGAAAAAACGTTGTTCCCTTCCCAGGAAACATCCCTGATCTTATACTGGGCACCCTCAGACACTGTAACGAGAACTGAAATCTTTTTTTTGTCGGCTGAGTACCATTCGGAATCTGATAGTATATCGGCATCGAGATATCCATTTTGGCGGAAGAATTTTCTCAGCTTTTCCTTGTCCGCTTCGAACTTCTTCTTATCGAACCTGGGGTGCGACCAGAAATGCCACCAGACTTTTTCCTTCGTATCGTCAAACTGTCCCTTGAGGTCGTCTTCGCTGAATGCTTTGTTCCCCCTGAACATCACGTTGTCAATCGT
>JAWOMQ010000217.1:0-4557 GCA_033852415.1 Bacteroidota bacterium | reverse complement strand
TTTTGCGATGATATCATCGGCGGTCTGCGCCGTGATCGGTGATATCAACAAGAATAGCAACAAGATTTCTATCGGTGTTTTTCGCATTGTGAGTTCCTCTGGACTTGGATGATAGTTGATTCTGCCTTCACACTGATACGTACTCAGGGGGTGTTTTGATTCATGCAAATCTCAAAATTTCTGCAATTTTGATAATCTAAACCGAGAGAGGAGATGATGAACAGATTAATATGGCATTTTTTTGACCAGAAGCAATTCTTCAGCAAGCAATAATCATGACGGATATCCTCGCTTCTGAATCACCATTAATCTGCCTGAATGTGAGATCAGCCCTCGAGGCAATATTGAACTTGAAAATGCTGAACGTTTGATTGTATTCGTTTCCATCCACAGTTGCGCCGGCCGCCGTAACAGCAATGGGTCGACGGAATCGGCAAGAGGGAGTATAAACCGGACAACGGAGGTATTATCGGATACCCTGATAGCGCACCTGACAGGCAGTACAAGCTCAGACCATTCGATCTGGGCAGATCGTCTCTTTGTGCCTCCTTTAGGGGCGCATAGAGATTTCCTCCTGGACGGATTTATCGCCGTGTTGGAGATAGCCCTTTCAAGCTTATAGTGATCAGACCTTGTCTATCGGACGTTGAATCTTCTTACAAATCGGGCATCCCTCCTGCCGGTCTCCGGTAAAAATGTAACCACATCTGGTGCAGAGGGAGAAGTTCACGCCCGGATTTGCTTCAAAGCGATTGAAGGCAGCATTGATAAGTTCACGATGCTCTTCGTCAATCGCACGCGCGAGCCGGAATTGTTCAAGAGCAGCGGTATCTTTGTTGGTCTCCGCCACCCGAAGTGCTCCGGCATACAGATCATAATATTCAACATTTTCACTGCTCATCGCCATCTTAAGAGTCTGGTGAAGATTCCCGACGGTAACGGATTCTTCCTGGACCGGCAATGGCGTAACCCCGCGGCTCAACAGGAGCTGGGCGTGAAGCATCGCACGTATCTGTTCGGACTGGGAGAGTACAGAAAAGAGAGCAGCGGTAAGTTCGTTCCGTTCTTTCTTCGCGGGCGCGATAAACTTTTCGTACATTCTGGCATAACGGGTGGCCCTTGCATACGCCGCCTGAAGGCTTGCGTTGACCGCATCGAAATTGGGAGCTGATTGTTGATTCGATTCCCTGCACGATAAACACACCATAACCAAACAACAGACGAGCATTACCACACAGCGGGTTTCGTTCATCCTCACACCTTGTTTCATAATTCATCTCTCCTTTCGCGAAATTGAATAATGAAACTTGTCCCTCGATGATGTCAGCCGGTGCTGAATGTGGACAGAACAGAAAACCGATCAGCGCCAGACTACATTGGTTTAGTCGGTGAGTTCTTCTTTTTCAATGCAAAATACAGCACTATGGCAACGGCGATGATAATGAGAATTGTACTCATACGTCCTCCTTTGCAGGAATATGGTGCTGCCGCTTACACATACGTTGAGGTACAGTGGCTTTGAATGAATTGAATCAAAACGTGGGATAGGCAACCGATTTCCCTGCCCGTCTCCCGTAAAGTCTGAAAAACTCTCTGTTCAATGGATGTTCTCAAAACTCTTTCCCTCACCACAGTGTGATGATAAAATCCGGAGATTCAGTTGAGAGAATATTATCCGCGCAACTATTGTGAAAGGAACATATGCCACTGCACACGAGCAGGGCAAGAATTACTATCTCCCTATGTGATAATTAAAGTTAGAAAGGAATCAAACAATTGTCAAGTCGTTTAATCTGTGTTGTTCGGCAAACTCACACGGAAGGAGGATTAAAACCCATCAAAATCCAATCCGCACAGGGCAATCCAGGAATGCGGAGAGAATACCCGTTTTCTTCACGAATGACATTGAATTCCGGAGATTGTTCCGCGGACAGAAAGTCCGTAAAGCATCAACTTTACACCGGAACTTTTGGAGAGCAGTCCGTGAACACCCACAGGACGCTTTCTTCCACCCACTTTTATCGGCCCCGGATCGCCGGCGGAAATCACCCATGGTGAATTATTGCCCGGCGTTGAATAATTCTTATATTGATGATAAGATGTTGTTTTCAAATTACTTATCACTATTTGAAATTATGGATCAGAAATTTCTTGCTGATTTAAAGAAAAAAAGGGATGAACACTTCATCGATATCCAGTTGAAAGAAGGGGCGCAGAATTTCGTGGATGATCTGATGGCTAGCCTTTTTCCCCACTTCTGCAAGGAGCATTATTTCTCAGCTACAGAAATCGGTGCACGGCTTTCCCTCCTCGAAAGAGATTTGAAGAAAATGCTCGATTCACTTCTTGGCAATAATGGGAAAGCCGTCGGGGAAATCTCCCGGACCTTCTTCGATCAGCTTCCCGGCATTTATCAGGATCTTCTGCTTGACGCCGAAGCCATTAACCAGGGAGACCCCGCTGCAGAAGGAACGGATGAAGTGATTCTCGCCTATCCCGGCTTTATGGCAATTGCTATTTACCGTATCGCCCATGTGTTCTACACGCTGCGCGTGCCGATTTTCCCGCGCCTCCTCACTGAATATGCTCACCAACTCACGGGGATTGACATTCATCCGGGGGCATCAATCGGCAAAAGCTTCGCGATTGATCATGGGACAGGTATTGTGATCGGCGAATCTTCAGTCATCGGGGCGAGGGTAAAATTATACCAGGGTGTAACACTCGGCGCATTGAGCGTCGATAAGAACCTGGCGAAGAAGAAACGGCATCCGACAATCGAGGGCGACGTCGTCATTTACGCGCAGGCTGTCATTCTCGGCGGAGATACTACTATTGGACATCACAGCGTTGTCGGCGGTAACGTCTGGCTTACTGAAAGTGTTCCCCCCTACTCGTTTGTCCATCAGGAAAGCAAAGCGATTGTCCGGCCCCAGGCAGATCTCAAAGGGGTCATCAATTTTGCAATTTAACATAGAGGGATTAGCAATATGAAAGTTAACACGATCCTTGAAGCAATCGGCGATACGCCGCACGTCCGCATTCAACGTCTCTTTGATCCTCGCTATGAGGTCTGGATGAAACTGGAAAGAGATAACCCGGGTGGAAGTATAAAGGACAGAATTGCGCTTTCGATGATTGAGGATGCGGAGGCGCGCGGGATATTGAAGAAGGATTCAGTCATCATCGAGCCGACGTCCGGCAATACCGGTGTCGGATTGGCGATGGTGGCAGCCGTCAAAGGATATCAGTTGATACTCGTGATGCCGGAATCAATGTCGATTGAGCGGCGCCGCCTCATGATGACGTTTGGGGCCCAACTTGTACTGACTCCGCGGGAAAAGGGGATGAAAGGCGCAATCAGCAAAGCGGAGGAACTTCTTGCGGCAACGAAAAACGGCTGGATGCCGCAGCAGTTTGAGAACCCGGCCAATGTCGAGGTTCACAGGCGCACGACAGCGGAAGAGATTCTCAGGGACTTCCCAGGCGGTTTCGATATGTTTATTACCGGCGTCGGCACAGGAGGGCACATTACCGCGTGCGCCGAGGTATTAAAAAGCCGATTTCCAAAAATCAAAGTCTTCGCCGTCGAACCCGCACTCTCGCCGGTCATCAGCGGTGGACAGCCGGGTCCTCATCCGATTCAGGGTCTTGGCGCGGGCTTCATCCCCAAGAATCTGAACACAAAGATCCTTGACGGAGTTGTTCTGATTACAAAAGATGAGGCATTCGAGTACGCCCGCCGATGCGCGAAAGAAGAAGGAATCCTCGTTGGCATATCTTCAGGCGCCGCACTGGCAGCAACAGCGAAAAAGCTCGCTGACGCTCCAACGGGAGCCAGAGTCCTGACGTTCTGTTACGACACTGGCGAGCGGTATCTTTCGGTGGACGACCTCTTTCCGGTCAGCTGATCCATTTCGCATCTGTGCGTTCGGGTGCTTTATTTTCTGAGAGAAATCTGAGGGAGGTACGTCCCCTTCAATTCACGACTCCACCAGGCCCCGGTTGAACGCCGGACTTCCGGTGATGTGAAATGATACTCATAGAGGAGTGCGCGAACATACCGGGGAGGGGTAGTAAAGGGGCTCCTCTCCAACAGTGCAAGCACGTCCGGTGATCCCTGCAATAACCGGACGCAGAGATTAATAAACCACTGGTTTTCCCGATAGGAGCCAAGCGCAGCGAACCACATCTGCCAATCAAGACGGGGTTGGTGGGGCTCGACCCACGGAGGAGCTCTCAGCACATTTCCCGGTTTATACCTGAACTCGTATTCCTTCCAGTCCGTTCCGTCATTGCTCCCTTCTATTATAATTTCGTACCGCGGATTCGTCATGACAGCGAAGAGACCGTAATGGTTGACAAGGTAGAATCGTGAACACCAGGCAGCCACTGTGCTTACAGGTTCGGGAAACGGTTCCTTGCGAAAGATTGACCTGGCGAATTGATCGACATTTAGGAACAAAAGAATTATTGCGACAAATATGATGTCGGGTTTGCCCGAGTTTCGCAAAGCAGGGATACGCTCGACTTTTTGAAGAAATCCCGCTCTAAAAA
>JAWOMQ010000064.1:0-10190 GCA_033852415.1 Bacteroidota bacterium | reverse complement strand
CGTTGACCCACCGATAAATTCCTGCCCGAAGACGCTGGAATAAATGACAAGAGTGCATACCGAACAGAGCACGAGTTTTTTCATGATATCCTATACGTAAAATGTGGGATGTGTTGGATGCAACCCGGGACGCTTCATGAGGTCACCTTCAGGAGATTCCCGTTCAGCGATGTTTTATATGTCGTAAGATTGCTTGCTGCCGGGCCATTGATAACAGTTCCGTTGGTCGAAAAACGGGATCCATGTGCTGGGCAAAAGAACTCATTTGACTGGAGGTCATAGTAGATCGTCGATCCCTGATGCGTACATGTCTGGGAAACCGCAACAAAACCGTTGGGGGTACGGGCGACAATGACGCCGTCCTTGTAGACATAACCGCCGGGGTTATTCAGGGCGGTGTTTGCCTGAGCTGTTAAATCGAGCGTGAAATTGACATTTGATGGGCCCGTGATGTCATTGCTCGCCTGACATCCACCGAGGCAATAGGTGCACGTCGCTGCGGCAGCGCCGAGACCCAGTGTTGACAAGAATTCCTTTCTATCCATTTTCTCTTCCTTCCTTATGATCATGGTAACGGTAGCTTCTTATTGGTGTCTGGTCTATCAAATTGTCATCATGACGGTTTGATGCTATGAAAGAGATCGAGAGACCGCGGAGATGAAACGTTCATACTCTCCGGCAATAACGCCAATACTGATGGAAAGGTTGGGACGGATCGAAAGCCGTTGATAGTAAGACACAAAGCCCTCAAAAAACTGAATGATCAATGAACAGTATCAATTCAGAACGACTTTGTATCTCCTTGTTAAGAATGGATATGACACGATGCTCCGTCCAATATACTTTAAACTTAAATTAATGTCAAGCCCTTTCTCTTTCTGCTGTCCTGTGACTGCCACCAGTAAAGAGATCGTACAAATATCATACCACCGCGCTTTTAAGCGATATGAGAGTTGCAAAGAGCATTTGCGCTGTGCATGAGGAATGATTTCCACTTCACATACGAATGCAATGCTATTTTGTGTAGCATGCATTCCACGCCATGGAGCAGATATCATCGGTGTGGATCGCTCGTCGAACTTCGTCTATTGGGAAGGATAATTTGGCAGGGATGTGGCGCACAGCGCGATTCACTTTGTTGGCGTCTCAGGGGTCGCAAGCTCAACTTTTGCCCACAGACTCAATGGTTCCTGCTGCCCCGATCGTGCAGGTCTGCCCCCGCCGCCAAACCCGCCCCGGCCGCCCCTTCTGCCTCCACCATAACGTCCGTACCCTCCCCCTTCATCACCACCGGGCATTTCGCCTCCTCCCGGTTCTTCAGAGCGTTGTCGCTCAATCCTGGCACCAGTTTCAAACCCTACGCCAACGACAGTTCCCATCCGCGCGCCGATAGCATACGGGTCGGGGCCGTTGTCGATCAGCGGGACTTTGATTCCATAGGTCAATCTCCCCTCCGTGAAATCGACTTTCATGGCGATTTGTTTCAGCTCGGATGTGCGTACGCGGTGTTGGCTGTTCTCAGTAGGTCCGATGATCTCGGCTTCATTCGTATCCAACGGTATTCTCTCTCGCATCGATTCGTCAGAACCCTCCTCCCGCTCTGGAGTTCGGCGAAAGTCTGTACCCTGAACCCCGGTCGGAAACTTTATCCCAAATCTTTTATCTTCGCCACCGCCATAGTCGAACCAGACGGTCAAGCCCCGGAACATAATCTGCCGCTGAACAGACTGGTCATCGGTTACGAACGCGACGTAGAGGTAATTACTATCGTTAGCAACCCCCACCATAATTTGCTTGCCCTCAACCTGCGTCATCATGTTCTGCCAATCAGGCGACCGTCCGTCGATGTCGATCGGCGCAGGATGCCAATGGCTTTTTAGTTCAAATGATCCGCACCCTGCGATGAGAAGCACGGACAAAGCGGCTACGCGCGCGCCATTCCCGCATAATCCCGACAGCTTCATTGTCATGCCCGTGTAGTTGGTACACTCATTGATCTTTCTTTGGCGGGGCATCGACCTTCTTTGGCCCGCCCATCATCATTCTCGGCCGCTCTTTTTTGATCTCGTCCCACTTTGCTTGTTGTTTGTCAGTAAGAAGCGCCTGCACCTTCTCATCCGAGTCCTTCATGATTTTTCCAATTGCGTCGCGCATCGCCGCCCGATCGTCCTTGTGCGCCTGGAACGCAGCCATCCGGTCTTTCTCTGCCGCCTCATAGATTGCCCGAAGGCTGTCCGATTGCACCTTGGTGAGTGATAATTTGTCAGTCATGAATTTTACCCTCTCATCAAGGGAAATACGTGACCGCTGTGCAAAACTGTTCAGTGTTGTGAGAAAGACGCCCGCTGTTATCAAAGCAAGGAACAACGAGATTCTCACGAATATTGGATGCTTCATCCTCGTACCCTTTCCACAAAAAATTGTGACAATTGTTGATTTCTCAGGATATTTCTCGGCATCGGAGGCCAAACTTCCCGGACTATCACCTTCTGACATCCCTCGCAGTCCGCATCTGCTTAAGCAATGTAAGATTTTTTCCGATAAGACACACACGTGGATAGTTTGTATGAGGTTAGACAAGTGGGCGGTATAACGGTTTAATGCATGATCACATTGCTTTTTTCCCGACCGCCCCGGTGAGGTGTATTCTCACTGACATTTTGCGAAATGGGGCAGTGGACATTTCACGGTATTCCAGGGGTTCAGAATTCAGATCTTTGTTCCTGAAACTGCCGTAAGTTGTAAGTGAAGGTAAGCATGACGTACCGCTGGAGAACTTTCGTGGTTGCATCCTCGATATACGTATCAGTAACAGTCGTACTGAGACTCTTATTCTGATTCAGAAGGTCAAACACGCTGAGGAGGAGTTCCCCACGCTCCTCGCTAAAAAGCTTTTTCCCGATACTGATGTTCCACAGGACCGTATTCTGATTCTGAACACCGGTAACACCGTTATAGAGAGTATTGCTGACATCGTTCCGGAGGACGATACCATCGAGAAATATCCAGCTCATCCTCAAGCCTGCTGTATGCGAAAAATAATTGCTGTTCGCGACTGTCTGGACGGTATTGAGCGCGCGGTTGAGGTTCGCCGTGTACGACAGTGTGAAGTCGATGTCTTCACTGATATTGCTCCCGAGGACAAATCCGGGGCTGATCACATACAAATTCGCCGCATTGTTTATGCCGTTGACAATCCCCGGCGTACGTGTGTACGTCATGCCGGCGTTAATGTTCAGATTGCTTTTTAAGAAATCAACCGGGAATCCAAAGGTATAGAGTCCTCGCAGGTTCCAGTACCCATTCACGTTTACCGGCGTTGTAAGTTGTGTACCAGGGCTCAGATGGATCCCGCCTCGCACCAGCGTATCGCTGCCGGTGGTGATGGTTGAATTCCCGATATAACCCTGCGTGTAATTGGCATAAAAGAAAACCAGCATGCTCTGCGCCTTCTCCGTATTCGAAAGCGTCAACCGCGTAAGGAGGGTATGGCTGTACGATTGCTTCAATGAGGGATTACCCGTTGTCAGAAGGAGCGGGTTCGTGTTATCGACAGCACTCTGGAGCTGGGTAACTGATGGCGGAGTTGTCGACGTGCGATAGAAAACCCGTAATGCCCGACGGCTTGCGAACTGGTAGTTCAGCATGAAGTTGGGCAGGAGATCGTAAAATGTTCTCGTGAGTTCGAGAGAAGAGGGAAACGACTGATTGTCGCGCAGCCTCGCAACCTGGTACGATAGTCCCGCTACTACGTTGAATCCTTGCCCCCGAAACCTGTATCCGGCTCCCGCAGTGTTTGAAAAGTAATCATTATCGAAGGTGTTCGAGAGTTGGGAAAGGAGATCGGTGTAGCCCCTGGTGAGAGGATCGAAGTTGAAAGTTTTGTCGTCGGAGGTATTCTTCGTATACGATGGGCTGTAATTTATCTGGATCAACCCGTTTGTGCCCACTGGCTCCGTGTAAACAAGGTTCGACGAAAGCGAGTAGCCATTGGTGGTCAACAAATTATGCTGATCAAGCGAATCCCTCAGGGGCTGCTGGCCGGAATAATAGGCATCGAGTGAGTTCAGTACGCCGTCGCTTTGTTTTCTGTTAGCACCAAGTCCTACGTCGACAGATAATGTCCGTCCGCGCTTCGGCAGTCGTAACCGGTAAACGAGATGATTCTGAGTTGTATATCCGTCAGTTCCTGTCATATTGCCATTTTCGGAAGCACTGAGCAGCGCTCCGGCATCTGAAGTTGTAGTCCCGCTCACCTCTGTTGACGAATGGTTGTTCTGGAGATAGAGCTGGGGTGTGAAAATGATCGAATTCGAGGAATCGATTGTATATTCTCCTCTGATATTAAAGCGATGATTGTAATTTCGCCGGCCCGCGTTGCTCTGTTCATTGTAATTACTCGTCGAGTCACTTGAAAGCACATATTGCCTGCTCAACGCCTGCGGATTATCATTTTCAGTGAGATTGAAGAAATAGCTTCCGTTCACATCGAGATTGTGGACGATACTATCAGCGTAATTGAGACCGAGTGAATTGACGGTGGAGACTCCAGTTTGTTGTCCAACAAGAAAATTGCTTGCAGAGTTCCCCGGACCTCCAAATTGGCCACCGCCAAATCTTCCTGCGTTCGCACCAGACTGCGGTCTTCTACCGCCGCCAGCCATTCCGCCGCCACCAAATCCACCACCCTGGAAGCCACCCCCACCTCCGGAAACGCCGAGAAGATCCTGGCTGGAAAAATTCTGCTGATTGACATTATTCGAGAGTCCAAGAACCGATATCCGCTGATCCGACTCGAAGGAGTTGAGGTTTGCGCTCCCGATGTACCGGTCATCGGTTCCGTATCCGCCGCTGAATTTCCCAAACTCTCCCTGACGCCGATCCCGACGCGTTATGATGTTCATCGTCTTTACCGACTGGCCGTCATCAAAACCGGTAAGCTGCGCCTGGTCACTGAGTTTATCGAACACCTGGACTTTATCGATTACCTCCGAGGGAAGATTTCTGAGTGCGAGGGTAGGATCAGCTCCAAAAAATTGCCGGCCATCGACAAGAACCTGCTGGACGTTTTCTCCCTGGGCTTTTACACCACTGTTATCAATAGTCACTCCCGGCATCTTCGTTACCAAATCCTCAGCCGAAGCGTCTTTGCTCATCTTGAATGCCGCAGCATTGTATTCAGTCGTATCCCCCTTCTGCACGGCAGTCGGTACCCTTCCTTCAACAACAACCTCTTTGAGAGGAATGATACTCCGGATAAGTGAAAGGGATCCAACATGAGCGGGCACTGCAGTAACTTCGAGGTTTCTTGTCAGCGTCTTATAACCTACATACGTTGCTTCAAGAACGTACGATCCTGTTCCGATGTTCTCGAACTGAAACAATCCGGCGGCGTCGGTCGCGGTGATATGCTTCACTGTTGTGTCCCGCTGACTCGTCAGGCGGATGTGGACGCCAAGCATCGGTGACTTCTTCTCTGCTTCCAGCACCCTGCCATCCACCAAAGTTCCTTGTGCATGCGCGAAACTCGCTGCACAGAGAAACAATGCGGCAAAGATCAGTCTATGGGGCATTTTTTCAAAATGAGGGTACGAGACATCAATTCGACAATTTCAGGCCCAGAAAGTTTAATTTCTGGAAAATACATGCAGGAGTTCCTCCCTCATCTGGGCAGACCTCTTCGAAGCAATATGACGCGCGGGCGTTCAATTCTGTCCCGACAACTGCCAGCGTTGTGTATAAAAAAAATCCCTGCCCATTTGTGGGCAGGGATCATTGGACAATATTTGATAGCTTCATTTAACTAAAAGCATTTTCCTCGAAGCCGAAAAATTCGCTGCATCAAGTTTATAGATGTAAATCCCGCTTGCGAGCTTAGACGCATCAAAATTCACGAACTTCGTGCCTGCAGACTGCTCATTATCAACAATAGTCTCAACTTCTCTCCCGATCATATCGAAAACACGCAGGATCACATGAGCCGGTTGTGGAAGATCGTACTCAATGCGCGTTACGGGATTAAAGGGATTAGGATAATTTTGCCTGAGTGCAAACTCCCGCGGAATTTGACCGAAGCCGGGCAACACTCTTATGAACAGCCGCTGCATGCCTCCATCCTTCAGCTGAATCGAGCCGTGACCAGTTAATACGGTGCTTCCTGATTCTCCCGCATTTGTGCGGTTGTCCAACACAAGGCGGTAATCCTCATCTCCTCTTATCGAATAATTCAGCACGATGGGATCCCGCGGGGAATGGAGCACGATTGGATATTCGATCCCCTGCGAAGGGATTCCGGCCGCAGGCAGGGCTTCGACCATCCGGTTGCTGATAAAGCGCACATCCAGCGACCCATTCGGTGGAGCTGGGGGCATCGTGTACCAATCGCAATCCGTCTGATCAAGTGACTGCCCCGCAAAGTAAAGCGTTTGTCGATCACCAATAGCATCCTTGAACATAAAACTGTCATAGTTGTCCATGGAAATAGGTGAACCTTTCGCGGCAGCACTCGGGCCGAGAGAAAATGTCGTGTCTTTTGTCGCTCGGAGCCAATATCCGTTTCCGCTGTGCAAAACGGGCGACACACTATACCCCGATCCCGGGGAATACGTGAATGCAAATGAGCTGACAGCTCCGCCGGCAGGAGCAGCCACATCGTGGTCGGGTCCGCCGATCATATTCCATCCCTGTTTGAGATTGAGAGTGACCGACGGCAACGATGCCCCCCAGATTTTGTACGAAGGGAGCGAGTCAAACCGCACCCAAAAGCCGACTCCGGGGAGAACAGAGTCGGACGGGTTGAGAGGATGGTACCCGCCAAGATATTCAAATAAGTTATAAGAGGGAAAATTTGTCTGCTTCGAATAATCAAGCGGCGTTACGGGGATCGACATGAGATTCCAGCCGGGGAAAGGAGTGAGCGTTGCGCCGGCAAAATTCGTCGTTATTTGAATACAGCTGTCCTGTCCGGGCCAATTCGAAACAGGCGTTAAATTAGACCGCAGTTGCGACGACAACCCGGTAGAATGTGTCGTTAGATCATAGTAACGGTAATCTCCTCCGACGTAATCCTTAAGACCCATCGATGCACCGGAAGCGTACGATGGGAATGTTCCGGCTATGACCGGTCCATAATGAAACTCTACAACATCGGATGATTCGAACAGATGAATCTGAAAATTGATGCGCATCGACGTAGCCGATTCATCGTAGTAAGGGAGCATATATTTCCATTGGGCGATGAATTCGCGGTGCGGAGCGCTGCCAGTTGTTGTATACGTCACGCTGCCGGTTGTTCCATTATAACCGGTGCTCATATCTGCCCACCATGGTCCGATTGCTTTAGTAGGATGAGCTGTTGTACCCAATGAAGGGACAAAATACGCTGTCACCTGAGCTGCCGTTGAAAGCCCGTGCAGAGTACCGCGGGTTCCGGTGCCGAACTCCAACCACCCGTTCGTGCTAATCTGAACTGAATCGTAGGGATATCCATCATAAACAAATACAAATGGCAACCCGATGGAAACAGTGGCATCATCGCCGAACGGTCCCGGTGATCCTCCGGCAATCTCGACATATGGACAAGTCGACTTTGCATCTTTCCAATTATAGAGTGTGGGAAGGAGAACGACGACAAGATTTGTTTTCAATGTATCGTCTGCCGCGTCACTGTCGGCTACCACCGAAATGGCTTCTGCGGTAAATATGCCGGAATCGGCCGGGGTAAAGGTACCATCGAATGTCACCTGACGATCTTCACCGACGCCCAGCGGAGCAATTTTCTTTGTGCTTGAAAATAGTTCGGTGGACCCGTTGACAATGCGGAATTTTACGGTGATTGAATCGCTGCTCACAATGGTACTTGCGTTCCGGAACGTGGCGTTCAACGACGAAATCGTCGTCCCCACATTAACAGTATATCCATCCGGGGGCGTGTTGATGGTTATGGGACGAATGTCAAAATATTGCGGACCGAAGATACCCACCAGCTTGCGTTCGTACACGCCGTTCCCGTGCGTCGCAACCCGGATTGTCTTGCTCGAAGGTGACACCACGAGATCTGCCGCGATGACAGCATCAGGGAGGCCTTCACTAAATTGTGACCACGAGGATCCGGCATCGGTCGAAACATATACGCCAAGATCATTGCCAGCATACACGTTATTTGTATTGAAGGGATCAATCGCAACCGCGGTCGTCGGGGCATCGGGCAGTGATCCGGATATATCTGACCAACTGCTCCCTGCATCCGTTGATTTGAATAGATGGCCGGATCCGAATCCTCCAACTGCACCGTAGACAACCGCAGCATTGGTCGGGTCGACAGCGAGATCCAGGAGATACCGATTGGGCAACGATCCTGTGATGTTGGTCCAGGTTGTTCCGCCGTTGATCGACCTGAAGACATGAGGATTCGTGACGAGTGGGGCCGTGCCGACGTACACCGTGTCGGCAGACCCGTGCGACATCGCGATCGTGAGTGCCGGATTCCCATCCAGCATTGCTCCACTGTTCCCGAGGCTGAACGAGGTTCCCCCATCGGTCGATTTATGGACGTACTGATCCGCGAAATAGAGTATGTTGGGATTGGATGTTGAAACGGCAAAGGGAGAATTCCAGCATCCCGTCCCTCCAAAACCGACCCCCGTGGGAAACGAATTTCCCCGGTCGGTAGATTTGTAGAGAGCACTTCCAAATCTGTTTACCGCGTACATAATGTTATCGTTGGTCTGATCGATAGCCGTCCAGCCGACTTCATCGGTAGCGCTGGTGCCCCACACCGAACTACCCCGATAAATATATCCGGGAATATGATCCTGCGACTGGGTCAACAGCAAAAGGGAATCCTGGGCTGAAGTCGAAAAACCATTGTAGAGCTGACCCGTTTGCATCCCGAAACCAACACCCGTAAAGCTTGCGCCGAAATCGGTCGACCGATAAACACCATCATCGTTTACTTCGTACAACAGATCCGGAATGTCCGGATATTTCGCAAAGGAATGATGGTCCGAGTAGGAACCGGAACTATAACTAAAATTTCTTCCACCATTGACCGATTTGGAGATATTGACTTCTGCATGAACGATCTGGCTTGAGTCCACCGGATGCACTGCAACCCAGTGCGAGTACCAGCCCTGGACGCCAAAATTTGGGAGCGTGAGAGACGTTGAATTGAGCACTCTCCAGTTTTGTCCAAAGTCTGTTGATTTCCAGATCGCTCCCGCACCGATTGTACTGTCTGCGGCGCTCGCGTACACAACATTGGGATGGGCATCATACATGTCAAGTACAGTCTTGCCGGTATAGTGATTATAGAGCACCGGGTACCACGAAGAACCGTTGTCAGTGCTCTTATCAATACCGCTCGACGGGTCGAAGTCGCCGTGCGATGCGATCACCATATTCGTATCAGCAGGATAGATGAGCAGATCCTCCTGCATTCTGACAGAGCTGGCAATAGTCCAGGTTGTGCCGGCGTCCGTTGTCTTGTAGATTCCCTCGGTTGTCGAGGCCCAGAGAGTGTTATGATTCAGCGGGTTCATCCGGAGTGCCTGGATCCCGGTTTGCTGGTCTAACGACCAGTCGAGACTTTTTCCCCACGTGGTTCCGTTGTCAGTTGATTTCAATATCCCGATGCCATAACTTCCCCGCGTCGTGCGGATGACAAGTCCGCCATCTGAATATTGATCAAGGTAAACCTCACCGGTGCCGATATAGACCGTATTGGTATCGACCGGGTCGATCACGATAGCCGACACACCTAGTGCGGGATATCCGAGTTTCAGCTGTTGCCAATCTGGCGAGAGCCCACCCGAGTACGAGCGCCATAATCCTCCGCTGGCGGTTCCTACGTACACCGTATAAGGATTGAATGGATTGAGCGCTACACTCAGGGCGCGTCCGTGGAGATTGGTCGGGCCAATGGGATTCCAGATAGTCCCGAGCGTCAAAGTCGCCGGGAGCCTGTTCCGCTTCAGCCGCTCCAGCTGAAAAGCTTTATAATACTTGGCGGGGGGAATGTCACGGTCGGGATACGCCCGTGCTTTCGTCCAGAAATCCAGCGCCTGATACGCACCCGTGCGCTCGAACGACTGGTTTTCGTTCTCCCTTTGCTCTCGGTCAGATTTTCCGTGGGGACCATACACAATAATCGCGATCGACCCGAAGAAGATCGCAACTGTTAAGCATATCTT
>JAWOMQ010000027.1:0-4941 GCA_033852415.1 Bacteroidota bacterium | reverse complement strand
CTACGGTCTGAGTTCCGAAAATGCCAAGCGGATTAAGCGCCAGAACGAACGCAAGATATCGGTTGTGATCGGCAATCCCCCATATAACGCCAATCAGAAGAATGAGAACGAGAATAACAAGAACAGGGAGTATCCCGCCGTTGACAAAAGGATAAAGGATACCTATATCAAACACAGCACTGCCCAAAAAACAAAAGTTTATGACATGTATGCGCGGTTCTACCGCTGGGCGATGGATAGAATTCAGCCGAACGGCATCATTGCGTTCATAAGTAACAGGAGCTTCATTGACAGTAGAACATTCGATGGTTTCAGGAAATGTGTTGAGGATGGGTTCGCGCATTGTTATATCATCGACACCAGAAGCGACGTTCGCGCCAATCCCAAGATTGCGGGCACAACACACAACGTCTTCGGGATCCAAACGGGTGTCGCTATAATGTTTTTGGTGAAAACCGAGAAGAAGACTTCTCCTTGCAGGATCGAATACGTGGGCCTCCCTGATGATTGGCGAAAAGAGGAAAAGTTGGAGTGGCTCAACAACACCCGCATTGAAGATATTACATTTCAAAACGTCAGCCCCGACAAACACCACAACTGGATAAACATTGCTGATAATGATTGGGAAGGTTTAATTCCTCTGGCGAATAAGAAAACAAAGCTCGCCAGGAAGCAAGGGGACGAGAGCGCGGTTTTCAAATTGTTCTCATTGGGGGTTGTATCTGCCAGAGACGAATGGGTTTATGATTACGATCAGAAGAGCTTGGCCAAGAAGGTGAACTTCTTTTTTGACCAGTACGGGAAGGAGCAAATACGATGGAACGCGTCTGATAAGAAACAGAAAATAAGTGACTTCGTAGACAGAACTATAAAGTATACCTCGGAACTTGAGGAGCATTTGAAGAAGGGTGCGCCGTTGGAGTTTGACAAGAGCAAGATAAGACCATCCCTCTATCGGCCGTTTGTCAAACGCTACATCTATTTTGATAAAATAATTACTCACCGACTGTATCAACAAGACCGCATATTCCCGATTGGAGAAACCCGAGACAACACGCTCATTTGCGTCAACATTGGCAATAAGACATTCAACGTATTGGCGGTCAATTGCCTACCTGATTATCATATCAACGGCGACTGCAATTGTCTCCCCTTCCATCGCTACACTGAGAGCGGGGATGGAATAGAGAACGTCACTCATTGGGGGCTGGAACAGTTTCGTCGGCACTATCGAGATAGAAAAATATCAAAGCAAGATATATTCCACTATGTATACGCAGTATTGCATAATCCCGCCTACTGCAAGAAATATGAACTGAACTTGAAGCGAGAATTTCCACGCATTCCCTTTTATGAGGACTTTTTGCGATGGGTAGAGTGGGGCAAGGCCTTGATGCGACTTCACATCAATTACGAGGAAGCAGAACCTTTTCCGTTGAAGGAAAACACCTGTGAAGTGAAGGCCGAGACCAAGCGCCAATTAGAGATGCTTCGCGCAGTTTCGGAGCCACAGCCGACGTTCGGCAGAAAACCAAAAGTACGGGTGAAGTTAAAAGCTGATAAAGAGAACGGCATCATAGAAATCGACGACCTGACTTTCTTGAGCGGCGTACCAAAGGAAGCGTGGGATTACAAATTAGGCAACCGCTCTGCACTGGAATGGGTGCTCGACCAATACAAAGAGAAGAAGCCGACCGATCCGACCATCGAAGAGAAGTTTAATACGTACCGCTTTGCTGATTACAAAGACAAAGTGATTGATCTTCTCACAAGAGTGTGCACCGTGAGCGTTGAAACAATGAAGATTGTGGAACAAATGAACGCTTCCACGTAATCACCGCTTGACTGAACTGGTACGAACAATCTATCGAGCTTTATCACCATGCCCATTTTCAAATACACTGGAAAAGAGGAATACAGACTAAAGCAGAAAGCGGGTGCAAAGTTTGTGCGACCGGATGAAACTGTGTGGATGACAATTGAATGCTTTGTTGCACTGGATAAGTCAAAAAGAGAATTGTTCGAGTTCTATCTCTGGACATCTCCAGAACTGTGCGACCGGAAATTCGCGGAGTTTGAAACCATGAAGAACGCAACGCTGCTGAGAACGATTGGACGGATCAGGGTTCTGTTAGACACTCACAATGCAAAATTCGATAGCTGGCTGCCGACCGCATATTCAATTTATCAAGAAGAAGCGAACCGACGCACAAACGAAACGACGCTGGGCAAAAGACATGCTGACCCATTAATCAAGGCGTATGTCACCGTCTGCGAGAACCACCGCACCGTGCGTCCCACGCTCGAACAGTTACTGGTTGAAACGAAATTATCTATACCAGAAATCTCTCGAAGGTGGCGTAATGTGACTTTTCTATACAACCTTCAAAAAGAAATCAGAAAGAAAAAGAACCTCGCACGAACAGTGAAGGCGGCAGAATTGTGGACACATGTATTGGCGGACTTGGATAACCAGTGCGCGAAAGCCCTTCACAGAGAAGAGAGAATAAGGAGGCGGAGATTAAGCGAGGAAAGCTCCCCCGACCGCAAAAGAGGACGTAGGCCATATAGAGGAATAGACCTCGATGCTATGACCGATGACCCCGAAATTTAGCGATCACTTTCGGGGGAGTTTGGAAAATTCCCGGGACTGAAAAGGGCCTTAATTGCGTCTGATTGCCCAAAAGAACTTGCACCAGCGTCAGGAGATTTGAAAATTTTTTCTTAAGTAGGAGGGGTCGAACCGACCCTTTCTACTCGTGACCGTAACAACGGTTGGGTGATCTGGTGATGTCGCGAGCGCCGGATCGCCCATTTTAGTCTAAGGAGGTACGCAATGAGTGACCCTCATTTAGTCAAAGCACAAGACGGGCGGATATGGTTGGAGCTTCCCGGAAAGACCTACAAGCCCCGGCGCTGCATAGGCCGGATAATTGGCGACACTTTGCACGTGTACCGGAACTTGACCAACAAGAAATTCAAGGCGATGGAAGGCCTTGGATTTTGCTACCGGCTGATCAAGGATTATGACGACTTTAGCTATGGTAGAATAGCCATCCACATCGAGCCGACTGGGCAAGTCCTTCTCACGACGCCAGGATATATCATTGAGCACGGGCGAATTCTCCGGTTCAAACGGAATGATCTTGAAATGCAAGTGCTCATTTCGCTGGAAGCACTCTCAAGGGCGGAGGCCCACCCCGATAAATGGCACCCGCCAGTGAGACTAAGCAACATTGAGCGGGAGAGAAGGAACCAGCAAAGCCTGTTCCATACTAACTCATAAGGTTTTACTCCCCAAAATTTCCAAGGGGGATTGCAAGCGTCCTGCAAACCCAATCGAGGCTGCGTCGGACGCACAATGTTTGAATGACGCCGCCTCGCCTAATTTTATCCAATGGAGATGTCGTATGCCAGAAGGCTGGATTAAGCTACATCGAAGCATTCAGGACAACGAATTCTATTTGGCGGAGCGCTTCACAAAGACACAGGCGTGGATAGACCTGCTAATACTTGCCACGCACGACGAGCAGCGAACTATTTTTCTCAAAGGCCGGGAGATACATCTTGAACGCGGTGACCTTGCCTGGGCTCAGGAAACACTCGCGAGGCGATGGAAGTGGAATGGCCGGACTGTGAGGAGGTTTCTTGTAATGCTCGAACGCCGCAAGATGGTGCACCTGAAGCCATCCAACGTAACCACAGTAATTTCAATCCTTAATTACAGTCTTTACCAAGACAGTGCAGAGCAGAGTGCGTTGCGGACGCAGAGCGAAGCGCAGGCAATCAAGAATGAAAATAAAGGACACAATGTAAAGAGTAAAAAGCCTCCGCTTGACCTCAACCGGAGGCAGATGATTGAAGAAATGGTTTTATCCGTTCGCCGACTTGAAACGCAGGGGGGAGAAATGGCGGTATCCGAAGAAGACCTTGAGAGGCTTCGAGATCGCCTCCCGGCAACCATCGACAGGTACGGTCTGGAGCGAGTGCGTCAAGAGCTATCCTATGCCCTCGACACGTGGGAGAACCGTTTTCAGTATTGGGGTAGGGAAGAACCCATCGAGAGTTTCTGTGGGTATCTGCTGACATGCTTGCGAAATAACAGGCAGAATTCAGCGTAACGAACGCGTCGGCTGATCCACCTCTTTAGTAAGGCAAAGCGTTGAGGAAGAAGAGCCAGCCATGCAATTGTTGCCCCCCTAAAGCGCTGTTTCGGGCGAATAGAAGCAACTGGGTCATCTCTCACGCTGCGCAGAGGCCAACCGGAAGGGATCAATTTGCGCAAGCCCCATAATTGAATTCGGCCCCTCTCTACACGCAGGCCCGCACGGGTATCCGGCCGGGCATTCCCCCCATCCGGAGCGAATACCTCAACATCCGTCGCGCTGTAGCGCGGGGGGAGGCCGATGTACGAACATTGCGCTGGAGGCCAGACCCCCCGTTATTGTTTTTGATAACCTCGCGCACGGTCTCGGTGTGTCCGCGAGTGGGCCGAATGTTTCTCATGCTCCTCATCATCTGACAGTCCAGAACTTTGATGCCGGGGTTTGTGCGGTCGGGCGCACTTTTCTCCCGAGAGGCATTGACTGCGATAGCAAAGTTTCGTACATTGTATCAGCAACTAATTCGTTCATCATTCCCGAATGAACAAAATTGGAATGTCCTCTCTTGTATTGCTGGCTATGGGAATGGCCGAACGAGCAAGAGGGGACGTTCCGTTTTCATCGGATGGGGTGTCAACGAAACTGTCAACCGCACGGCATCAAAAAGCGGTTGAGCAATTGTGCGGTACTTCCGTAACTGTAGTTTTTCACGCGCCCATAGCTCAATTGGATAGAGCATCAGCCTACGGAGCTGAGGGTTGGGGGTTCGACTCCCTCTGGGCGCACGAAGGTCCCGACTAAAGAGGTCGGGATTCTGAAAATGACAGACGAGTTAGCG
>JAWOMQ010000148.1:0-8557 GCA_033852415.1 Bacteroidota bacterium | reverse complement strand
AGGCGTATAAACTCATTCCTGTATCCATGGTCAATATTCCTGCTCTCGTTATTCCCTGGCTGGAGCTGCTGTGCGGCATCTTCCTTATCGGCGGAATCCGCAGGCGTGCAAGCTCCCTTATCCTGTCGGCTCTCCTTATTGTATTTATCTTCGCGCTGTTGTCGGCAATGGCGAGGCAATTGAAAATTGACTGCGGATGTTTCGGCGCCCAATACAAATCCGAAGTCGGATGGCCGAAGGTGCTTGAGGATATCGGCTTGCTGTTCGTAGGATTATACCTTTATTTTGTGGAAGGAAAGCCCGCGCATACCACCGGCGACTCTCCAGGTCGAATCGAGCCGGTTGCAGGTTAACAACGCGCCTTTCGTGGCGTTGACTTACGGATGAAAATAGGTTATATTTGACAGCACAATCCAACGAATTGTTAATTTTGACCGTTCGGTGAGCGTGACTTTTCTTCTCTGGGTATGTCGGGGCATGCATATCTTTGGGATCACAGTTTGGCTGGGCGGACTCATGTTTCAGGGGGCTGTCATAACGCCGGTCATTCCACCAGAGAATCAGCAATTGCAATCGACATTCCGGAGCGTGTCCAAAAGATTTGTAGGCATGATCTGGATGAGCGCCTGGACGATTCTTATTACCGGTGTTATTATGATGATGCTCGACCCCCGGTTTATCTGGTTTCAGTATCATGACCGATGGTCAATGCTCCTCGGTTGGAAACAGGTTGTGTTTGTCCTTATGGTGGTGTATGCGTTTGGCTATTCGAGGATGCTTCACTATCTGGATGTACCGTCCTCGAACGGGGGTTACAACGAGAAAGTCATCATCTATCGTCAACGGCTTAACCAGTTCCGCACAATCAGCATTCTGTTGGGAATTCTTGCCCTGTTTCTCGGCGCTGCAATGAGGATTTATGGGTAAAATCATAACAATCGCGAATCAGAAGGGAGGAGTCGGAAAAACAACGACCGCAATAAACCTGGCGGCAGGTATCGCTGTTTCCGAAGCACCGACTCTTCTTATCGATGCAGATCCACAGGCAAATTCTACAAGCGGGCTCGGGATCGATCACCGGGAGGAGATCAGAAATGTCTATGACGTACTGATCAATGATCTTGATCCTCACGAAGCAATCACAAAAACTGAAATGCCCTACCTGTCGCTTCTTCCGTCTCATATCAATCTTGTCGGTGCGGAAGTGGAACTTGTGGAAATTGATCATCGCGAGAAAATAATGCTCGAGGCTGTTTCCCGGCTGCGTGATGAGTACGAGTACATTTTCATCGATTGCCCACCGTCCCTTGGACTCCTGACGTTGAACGGGCTTGTGGCGTCGGACTCAGTTCTGATCCCCGTCCAATGCGAGTACTACGCCCTCGAGGGACTCGGTCAACTGCTCAATACGATTGAGATGGTGAAAAAAGATCTCAATCCCAGATTGGATATAGAAGGTGTCCTGTTGACGATGTTTGACAGCCGGTTACGACTGTCGAATCAGATAGTCGAAGAAGTTCGGAGGTACTTTGGGCCGAAAGTCTATTCGACGATCATATCGAGAAATGTCCGTTTGAGTGAGGCGCCCAGCTATGGCAAACCTGTCCTTTTGTATGAGGCAGTCTCCTCGGGCGCCCGGAACTACATGGAGCTGGCCAAAGAATTTTTGAGACGGCAGCAGCCGGCCCCTGTCTCGCAGGAGATTCATCTTTCATGATTCGGTATGGCAAAAGTTAGAGGTGGTTTGGGGAAAGGCCTGTCTGCACTGATTCCCGCGGGGACTGACACCACAGAACGGGGATCAGGAGGCGCTGGTGAAGCGAAAAAAGTTGGGGCGCTTGATGGCGCTATTGCCCACATCCCGATTGCTTCCATCTTGCCGAACCCATTCCAGCCCCGCGCCGATTTCGACCCCCATGCCCTTGATGAACTTAAAGAATCGATCAGGCAAAAGGGAATCATACAACCTGTCACTGTTCGGCGAAAATCCGGAGAAGTGTTCGAGTTAATTTCTGGGGAGAGGAGAATCCGCGCCTGCACGGAGCTCGGACTCGATACGATCCCGGCCTACATTCTTAAGGTTAAAAACGATCAGGAAATGCTCGAGCTTGCGCTGATCGAGAACTTGCAGCGTGAGCACCTCAATCCCATTGAAATCGCAATCTCATATCAGCGGCTCACTCAGGACGTGGGCTTGACCGCTGAGGAAATTGCCCAAAAAGTGAGCAAGGATCGGACAACGGTGGTGAATTTTCTCCGCCTGCTCAAGCTCCCGCAGAAGATTCAGGATGCGCTCCGTGCTGAAACTGTCACGATCGGGCATGCGCGCGCATTGGTTAGTATACCGGATGAGAAGATCCAGCTGCGGATTTTTGAACGTATAATCAAGAAGGGTCTCAATGTCCGGCAAGTCGAGAAGCTTGTGCGTGAGGCGGGCAAAAAGGTTGAGAAAAAATCGGTCTCTTCACGATCTGCAGGTAGTGCGGTTGATGACATAGCCCGCAGGATGCAGCAAATTCTGGCTACGCGCGTCCGGATATCAATGTCGGAGGGGGATCGGGGCGATATCATCATTGAGTTCTATTCTACTGATGACCTCGGCCGGCTCTATGAACTCATTTCTACGATTGAGCATTAGTAATTCCAATGAAGAAAAAAAGCATTCTCACAAACAACGCCCCCGCCCCAATCGGGCCGTATAATCAGGGGATTGTCGCGGAAGGCCCGATCGTGTTCACCGCGGGACAAATTCCGATCGATCCCAGGTCGGGGCAGATTATCGCAGATGATATCGAGAGTCAAACCCGCCAGGTTCTCATTAACCTCAGAGCAATTTTAGAGGCAGCGGGCAGCTCACTTGATGCGGTCGTGAAGACAACCGTTTATCTGCGCGATATGGACGATTTTGCTCCGATGAACAAGGTTTACGGTGAATACTTCGAACACGTTCCTCCCGCGAGGTCGACTGTGCAGGTTTCCCGGTTGCCAAAAGACGTACGCGTCGAAATTGATGCGATTGCTGTTCTCCCCGGAGCCCACTGAGGTGAAATGGTACCGTTTCATTTCAGCAACGTTCTTCACCGTTCCCCTTCTCTTGGCCTCCACTCAGTCGAACTGTCAGACCATGTCCGGACTTGCGTTCATTGCGGTGCGCTCCGATACACTCCCATCTGACACCCTTCCATCAAGGCAGGATATTTTCTATGCTGTTCGGGGCGATTCCATGGCAAAAGCAAATCGACCGGGCAAGAATCCATGGGTGGCGGTTGGATTATCGGCCGCATTGCCCGGGGCAGGGCAAATCTATACCCGAAGCTATTGGAAACCTCCGATCATCTGGGGATTCGGTGGATATTGGATTTACGAGTGGACTCAAATGAATTCCCTTTATCACGACTATAGAGATCAGTTTTCGAAGAGCATTACCCCATCAACCCCATCAGGAAATCCGTACGCAAAGACTCTCGAAGAATCATATCGCGATGAACGGGATAAGTTCGCCTGGTATCTTGGCGCGCTTTATTTTCTCAACCTTGTCGATGCGTACGTAACGGCAAGCCTGTTTGATTTCGATGTAGGATCAGACCTGGGGATGAACGGAAAAGCCGAACCAAGACTTGTAGCGACCGTTCGCCTGAGATTCTGAAGTGTGTGCTTTCAGCTGTCAGTCTACCCGATGATCGCCGCGGGGTGATTCTAACTCCGCCGTTTGTTGCGGAGAGGAATCTGACGGACAGAAAGGTGAATTCTCCCGCCCTTCACAGTGACTCCCGTAATTTGTCAATCGCTTCGTTGAGCTCCGCCCATAGAGAATAACAGCGTTCAATCCTCGGGTGCAGCTCATGATATTCCCTGGTGACGATCTTTGCTTCCTCGCCATTCTTGTAGAATCCGGGATCTCCCATCAGCAATTCGATCTGGAGCTTTCTCCCTTCCAATGCTGTGATATCCTGCTCCACTTGCCTGAGCTTGTCCTTCAGCGGTTTTGTTTTCCGAAAAAACTCCTGCCTTTTCTCGGCTTCAGAACGTTTCCTGTCCTTTTCCGATTGTAATGCTGTGCGTGGTTTCTTCGTGGTGTCGTCAGCCGGTGGAGATGATGTTTGTTCGCGTTGCTTCCGGTCGAGATATTCGGAGATATTGCCTGCGAAGATGCGAAGTTTTCCATAGGAGAATTCAAACACTTTCGAGACAAGTGGGTCAAGAAAAGATCTGTCGTGCGCGACAATCACGTAAGTGCCTGAATACTCCGCCAGAGCATCCTGCAAAACCTGCTTGGATCGCATATCGAGATGGTTGGTTGGCTCGTCCATAATCAGAAAATTTGCGGGCTGAAGGAGCATTTTCGCAAGGGCGAGGCGGCTCTTTTCGCCGCCTGACAATACGCCGACCTTTTTGAAAACCTCGTCGCCGTGAAAAAGGAATGAACCCAGGAGCGTCCTTAGCTTTGGACGGGTCTCAGCTGTCGCGATCTCCGTCAGAGTTTCAAGCGCGTCTTTGGTGAGGTCAAGCTCCTCAGCCTGGTGCTGCGCGAAATATGCCGGGACTACTTTGAAACCAGCCACTCGCTCACCACTGTCAAAGTCCTCGATGCCTGCCAGAATCCGGGCAAATGTCGATTTGCCCGCGCCGTTTACCCCTACAACGGCGATCCGGTCGCCACGTTCGATCGTTGTGGACAGATTCTCAAATAAGGATAACGTTCCATAGCGTTTGGCAATATTTTTCAATTCCATAACGATTGCCCCGCTCGGTTCCGGTGACGGGAAATGAAATCGTATCTCGCTCTCTTCCTGAGGCAGCTCGATCCGTTCCATCTTCTCGAGTTGCTTGATCCGGCTTTGAACCTGTCGGGCCTTTGTGGCCTTATAACGGAAGCGATCAATAAATTCCTGGGTATGCTTGATCTTTCGTTCCTGGTTCTTGAGGGCATTTCTGGCTTGCTCGCGTTTGACCGCACAATGTTGTTCATAGGAGGAATAATTTCCCGCATAGTGTTCCAGCCTCCCGTTCGACAATGCAAATGTGGACCGTGTGAGATTGTCCAGAAAACTGCGGTCATGGGATACCAGTATTACGGCACCGTTGTAGCCCTTGAGGTAACTTTCGAGCCACTGGAGAGATTCGATATCAAGGTGGTTTGTAGGTTCGTCCAGCAAGAGAAGGGACGGTTCACGAAGAAGGAGCTTAGCCAGCGCAATCCTCATTTGCCAGCCACCGCTGAACTCGCCGCACAGGCGATCGAAATCCGCTGTTGCAAACCCCAGGCCCATGAGAACTCTTTCGGTCTTTGATTTCATCCGGAAGGCATCGAGGTCCTCCAGCTTGTTCTGCAACTCACCGAAGATTTCAAGGATTTCCTGATGTGCTATGCTTTCGGGCTCGAACTCCGACAGTTGGCGATGAGCATCGGACAGCTTCGACTGGATTTCCATGATGTCCTCGAATGCGGTCACGGTTTCGTCGTACAGGCTTTTGTCGCTGGAAAGAACGCCGTCCTGCGGGAGATATCCTACCGTCACGTAATGGGCTTTTTGAATCTCGCCATGCTCGGGTTCAATAATCCCTGCAATAATCTTGAGAAGAGTCGATTTTCCCGAACCATTTACACCTGCCAGGCCGATACGATCGTGCGGGCCAATGACGATAGAGAAATCCTCGAAGAGGATTCTCGTGCCATAGCTCATTGTGAGTTGGTCGAGACTAAGCATAATGCTGGTTATAGAAGGCTGGTCTTCTTCCTTAACGATGTGCAGCTCTGCGCACGCGATCCATGATGGCAATGCCGAGCCCGCGATGCGGAACCCGCTGGCAATAGATTGTTTTGATCCCCTTCTGGTCGCACAGCCGGAAAAAGTGATACAGGAATCGGGCGTAATCTCTTAGCGATCCGCAGGTTTTCGCCGAGCCAAACCCGGCAAGTGGGCGGGTCAATCCAATGTACGCTGCTGTGGCTGAAGTAATCTCTCGTCGCGGGGAATCAATGACCTTCACCTGTGCCTTCGGTGCGTAATGGCGGTATTTCATGCCTGGACTTTTCGGTATCCCAACCCGTTTCCTCGCTGCGATCCTGATTCCAGGGCACACCTTTCGTAGTCGTTCAATTGACACGGCTCCCGTTCTCAGCACGACTGGTCGGCCTGTCGTACAATCAACAACTGTAGATTCCAGACCGACGCGGGAACGCTCTCCTTTTAGGATACAATGAATTCTGCCATCTAAATCATCGACGACGGCTTGCCAGGACGTCGGGCTCGGCTTTCCCGAGCGATTGGCGGATGGCGCGGCTATAGGTGTCCCGCACGCCCTGAGAAACCGTTGTGTTGTAGGATGATCCGGCATGCGGACGGCTACGGTCTTGAGCCCACCAGTGACATTCCCCGGAATATTGTGGCGTTTGGGGAGGATAATAGTTAGCGGTCCAGGGAAAAAAGCCCTGATCAATTCTTTCGCGATCCTGGGTATCTTGTCCGCGACCTTCCGTAATTCACCAGTGGAAGAGATATGGACTATCAGTGGATTGTCAGAAGGTCTTCCTTTAGCCCTGAATATCTTATTGACAGCCGATCTATTGAACACGTCGGCTCCGAGTCCGTAAACAGTCTCCGTGGGAAATGCAACCAGATTCCCGCGTTGGATGTGCCGGGCAGCGACTCTGACAGACGTTGTGATTGTTGTTTCCATAATGCAAATTCGGCTGACCGTTCGAATATACGAAATTAGGATTACAGCAGAAAAGTCAAACCGCTGGTATTGCGTGATCTGAAAGGATCCTCTCGATTTCAACGGGCTGTGTGAGGTTCCTCGAGAAGCACAAGAAAAAACGAGTGGTCAGACCTTCGCGGAGCCCTTTTTTCCCGTGGTGCGATTGAATACCTGAAGAAAATTGAAGCCGCCGATCAAGAGCGAACCTCCCATGGCATTGTACGGGACTGACAGGTAGTCTTTCGGAATTGGAGAACTTCTGAGGACGATCCCCGTGGAAATCATGACTATGATCATAAAGTAACCCTGCACAGCAGTAAAGGCGAAGATGGAGGATTGCTCGGGCAAACCAATAATCCGTTCAATATTGCGGCGGGTGATCTTGGCGAAACCATATCGGAATCCACCCAGCGCCATGCACAACCCGACAGATTCAAATGTAAGAAACCGGGCAGGTGAAAACGCCGCCGACCAAAAATAAGCTCGGAGGCACATGACCAGCCCTACTCCACTCCAGAGAATTCCGCTCACTGCGAACAGCCACTTCCTCGGGACAATGGGCGGAATACTTGCAAGATTTTTCATAACATTTGGATGATTATCGTGGATTCAATCTGCGCTGTCAGTTTCAGCAATGGCTGATGGGGAAGAACTGGGAATTTCGATCTTAGGAATCGCGGTGTACGGTATCGGGCGAAAACGCCGGAACGCAGATCGCCAGGTATTCTGCCCCGCCTGTTTCAGGGGTACTATACTGGACCCATTCTCCGGCTTCGGCAATGATCGATTCTCCCGCATGAACTACAAAGAATCCAGATTTCGTTTTCACCTGGAGTGTCCCATTCAAAACAAAAGTGACTTCCGTAAATTCGGGTTGTTGGCCCGGCTCAATCCATCCGGCTGGGCTCTTCATTCTGGCCACACTCAACGTGGAGGTCGATGAATTCACCCGCCCAACGTACTCCTCGATGAGTTTCGGTTTGTTTCCGGCAGCTTGAATAACTGAAGGACGCTTGATAACTCTTGGCATATATTCAGTCCTCTTCTCGCATTATGTAGATTCTCGGGTTGAAAACGGCGATGGGTGGATCAGCATGTTTCCAGATAATAGTGCCAGATAATCCGGGCAGCCACTGCGCGCCACGGTTTCCATTGCCGGCTCATGGCTTCGAGCTGTTCCGATGACGGGCGTGATTTCAGTCGTTTCAGTTTTTGAATTCCGACCGCAATGGCCAGATCACCAGTCGGCCACGCGTCTTGCCTGCGCAATGCCATAAGAATATATATATCGGCGGTCCAGGTACCAATACCCTTGATCCTCGTGAGTTCGTCGCGAATCTCGGCAGGAGCCAGTTTCCCGAGATCGCTCAACCGAAGCTCGCGCATTTGTATTGCACGCGCCAGGTTTCTCGCATAGTTGGTTTTCTGCCTGCTAAAACCGAACTGCTTCAGTTCAGAGTCGTTCAGCGCAAGGAAATTCAGAGGCGTGAGTGCCGGAACAGCTGCACGAACCCTGTCGAATGCTGCCTTCGCAGAAGCGAGCGAGACCTGCTGCTCGAGTATAATTCGGAGAAGCGTCGGAAATCCCTCCGTGCGCTTCCACAGTGGCGGAGGCCCGAGGGTGGATAGGACGCGCGCAAGATCTCTGTCGCGTTGGGCGAGAACCTCGAGTCCCCGGTTGAACGACGCTTCAGTGAGAGGAGCTAAATCGTTTTTCTGTTCCAGGTTTTCCTTCATCCCATGCTGAAGCTTATTCGGGCACTTTCGCCGCGAGATCGAGGGGAGTGATAGTTGCCTTGTGGCTGGTGACGAACGTTCATTAAATCCATCCTCTAACTCTTAATCAAGCGTTCAC
>JAWOMQ010000016.1:0-5250 GCA_033852415.1 Bacteroidota bacterium | reverse complement strand
ACCCCAAAGACAAGTTTCGTACGATCCTCTTTTGTCTGCACATTCTTCGGTGTAAACTCAGCGACCGACGATACGTATGTGACAGTGCCCATGAAGGGCTTCTTGGGCGAAGTATCAATATAGACCTTTGCAGATTGGCCGAGCGCGATATTGCCGAGCTCCTGCTCATTGACATAGATCGTAAGTTTGACCTTGTCAAGATAGGTGAGACGCAAAACATCGGCTCCATAGGTTACCAGTTCGCCCGGTTCAACTGCGCGCAGAGTGATGATACCTGACGAAGGAGCCGTGATATAGCAGTCATGGATTCGTTTTCTCAATAAATCGGCCTGAGCTGCCGCCAGATCCCTTTTTTCGCGAGCAGCTACAATTTCCTCTCGACGGGAACCCCGCTTCAGCTTTTCGTAGGTTTGTTGCGCTGCAACATATTTGTTGTACGAATCGTCGTACTGCTTTTGTGTAATAGTCTGAGAAGCAAGAAGATCTTTCATCCGATTGTAGTCAGTTTCGGCTGTCTTATATGCCGCCTCGGCCTGTACCACGTCCTCCTTCCGGGAACCCTCGAGGGCCAGCCTATAGGCAGCATCGAACGACTCGAAGTTAGCGATCGCCTGCCGCAATTGTATCTGATACTCGACATCGTCAATTATGACGAGTGTGTCGCCGGTCTTCACCCGGGAACCCTCGTCGACCCTGACCTCCCTGATTTTTCCGGCTACCTCACTGCCAATGTTGACATCGGTTCCCTCTATTGTGCCGGAGGCGGAGATATCACGTCCGTCTCTCCCCGAGCAGCCGACAAAGAACAAAACGACAGCGGGTAATACGAGAAGATATTTCATGGGACCCTCATTTCCTCTTGAGTAGAAAGCATGGACTGGAACAGTTTCCGCGCACGCTCGGTCAGGATGCCATCAAGGAAAACGCGCAGGATCGACCTCAACGCTTCTTCAGCGGAAAATGAATACTCCGCCAGGACATCAGGATTGACAATGCCCTGAATGGAGCTCACGTACATGAGCGTGACGACCTGCTTATTAATATCCATCCGGACCAATCCGCGCTCGATCCCCTCGTCGATCATTTTCGTGATGCTCTTCAGAATCACCTTCCGTCTCATCTCATCAATCCTCTTCCACAAATCCGGGCGGTGTTTCCGCAAGTCGTCAAGGACATTCCGGTTGATGCGGCAGGCCAGACGCCCTATCGCGACCCACATTGAGTAAAGTTTCTTGATGAAATCGTCCGAGGAATTCACGATTGCATTGATCCTGTTCACATTTTCGGTGACCTGCCAGTCGAATACCTGATCAATCAAATCCCCCTTGCTCTGAAAGTGCTGGTACATGGTCTTCTTGCTTATACCAAGCTCTTCCGCAAGGTCATCCATTGTGACTTTGGAAAAGCCGATCAAAAAAAAGCGATCGCGGGCCTGCTCGATTATTCTCTGCCTGAGCGGTTCAGACATAAACATCTCCATTTCTTGCAGAAACTTTTTCAGTATTATTGGTTTCCATGAACTCAAAAAAAATCTGCGCGAGCAGATCTGCTGGAAGTATCCTCTGGAAACTCAAAAAACTCTTTACGTTTCTAATATATTAAATTCACTCACCTTTGTCAAGATGAGGCATCCGGGAATACGACCGGTCTTAGCGCAGGATTGGAATCACTTGCCGCTGGCGCGGCTCGCCGGGGACAATCACCTCGCCATTTTTGGATATATATACGTTGATTTCACTCCGGATTCCGAAGTCTCCCATAAAATAGATGCCCGGCTCGATTGAGAAAGAAGTCCCAGGAATGATCCTCCTTTCATCCCTCGTTTCCAGATTATCCATATTGGCTCCACTGCCGTGAAGGTCCTCGGTAATGGAATGCCCGGTACGATGGATAAAGTTATCCCCATACCCTTTTTCCACAATGCATGACCGGGCCACGTCATCGACATCGCAACCGCGAACAGGCTTCTTTTTGGCAAAAGAATCTTTCAAAAAATCAATTGCTGCATCCCTGGCACCACTCACAATCTCAAAAATTTTTGAATACTTCTCCGGCACGCTGGAGCCCAGATAACCAACCCATGTGATATCGTTGTATGTCGACCCCGGCTTATCCTTCTTCGCCCAAAGATCGATCAGGACAAAATCTCCCTCATGAAGTTCCGCGTGCTCCTCTTTCGTCGGTTCATAATGAGGGTTCCCGCTGTTGGCGTTCACAGAACAGTTCGGCGCTTCCATCGAGATGAGCTGATTATCGTGGAAGAGGTTCACCATGAACTGCTGCACGTCGTATTCCGTGATTCTGGCTTTCGCCTTTATCCGATCGCCCATGAATGCGAATGTCTTATAGACGATAGAGTGCATGGTGCCCGCAGTGTCAAGATTGTCGAGATACGCCTCCTCCGACCACCGCGATTCGAAATACTGTGCAAGGTCCATTGAAGACACAACCTTTACCCCTTTCGACTGAACCATTTCTATCGTTCCACCATCTACCTTTGAAATATAGGGTATCGCGTTCATGGGTGAGTATTCCATCGCAATCGTTCGCACACCGGAAAGTATCTTCTGCAGCCCCTCCTCCAATGATTGCCAACTGAGATAGATGGTCTTCTCACCCGGCAAATGATCGAGGTTCCATCGTTCAATGCTGTGAACCAGCTTGCGCGGCTCACCTCTTGCAGGAACAAGATAGAAAAAGCGACGTGTATTGAGCAGATGAGAAGGATATTCTAAAACTCTCTGAGCGAATTCGTTCCGCTTCCAGAAATCATAGAAGAGCCATCCGTCTATCTTCTGCTCCTGGAGCGACGCTTGAATTGACTGTATTTTTGACAAAATCCTTTGCGAGATTTCAGTCGTTGACATATTGATTTCTTGGAAATGAGGTTGTGGTGGTATGGAGGAATATACACAGGGTAGGGTGAAGATGCAAGGTATTCCCCCCACTGATTTTGTTGCAGCGCAACGCCGAACAAAAACCAGGGTCTGTTCACGAGACAGCGATCCGGAATGGAATCCCGCCGATGATCTTCTTTGGAGAGGGTCGGTCACACGCCTATTTTCGACCGTTCAAAGAAGTCTCTGCGGTCTCATCGCCGATTGCTGATTGTGGATGCGTGAGGATCTTACCGGGCATTTGTTGCCCCATTTGCCGGGTAGAAAGCAGACCCTGGTCATAGTCGAAAAGGACAATAAGGAACCAGAATGTACATCCGTTACAGTTTCATGCTTTGAATCGCCTCATCCAGAGCTTCACGGAAATTATCCAATTGATTGTCGAACACCATGACGCTCGAGCGTGTGAACTTTCGCTCGTCAGTCTTATCTCTGGACGGTTTGCTCTCTGCAATGGTAAGGTATTTTGATTTGTTCTTCGCCTCCTTCACGTCGATGAAATACGTTCGATCTTTCGCCTTGACAGATTTCGAGAATAACGGGTCCATAATGCCTCCTGACAAAAAAATTGGTGGGTGGATTAATTAGTATAACCGGCAGAAAGAGGAGTTTTCACTCCGACTTCGGGAGGATTCGCCTTGGATCGATATTCGATCCACGGAAGATAATTAATTTAAGAAGTGATGTCAAGTGATTTCTTCCAAAAAAAACCCCCGGCACTTTTGATGACGGGGGTCCGTATTTTTCGAGATCGTGGTGATCAGTACATATCGCCCATACCGCCGCCGCCGGGCATTGGCGGCATTGGCTTCTTCTCTTCAGGCTTCTCCACAACCGTTGCCTCAGTCGTCAGCAGTAATCCTGCCACACTCGCTGCGTTCTCCAACGCTATCCTCGTCACCTTCGTCGGATCGATCACTCCTGTCGTCACCAGGTTCTCATACTTCTCCGTCTGGGCGTTGAACCCGTAATCCTCTTTCCCTTCCTTCACCTTGTTCACGATCACTGATCCTTCTAACCCGGCATTCTGCACTATCATCCGGATCGGCTCTTCCAGCGACCGTTTCACTATCTCTACTCCTATCTTCTGATCCTCATTGTCCGTCTTCACCTCTTCCAGTTTCGGCTGTACCCTTAGATACGCTACCCCTCCACCGGGCACAATCCCCTCTTCCACCGCTGCCCGTGTCGCGTGCAACGCGTCTTCCACTCTCGCCTTCTTCTCCTTCATCTCTACTTCCGTTGCCGCTCCTACCTTCAGTACTGCCACCCCTCCGCTCAGCTTTGCCAGCCGTTCCTGCAACTTCTCCTTGTCGTAATCACTCGTCGTCTTATCGATCTGCACCTTGATCTCGTTGATCCGTTTCTTGATATCCTCTTTCTTCCCTGCACCTTCCACAAGCGTCGTATTATCCTTGTCGATCGTCACTCGCTTTGCCGTCCCAAGGTAGCTCAATTGCGTGTTCTCCAGCTTGAACCCCTTCTCATCCGATATCACCGTCCCTCCGGTCAACACTGCCACATCTTCCAGCATCGCCTTCCGCCGGTCTCCAAATCCCGGCGCTTTCACCGCGCACACCTTCAACGTCCCCCGTAACTTATTCACCACCAACGTCGCCAGCGCCTCTCCTTCCAGATCTTCCGCGATGATCAATAAACTCTTCCCTGCCTGCGCGATCTTCTCCAGCACCGGCAACAGATCCTTCATCACGCTGATCTTCTTGTCGTGAATCAGGATATACGGGCTTTCCAATACCGTTTCCATCGTATCCGCATCTGTCACAAAATACGGCGACAGGTATCCACGGTCGAACTGCATCCCTTCCACCCATTCCACCGTCGTCTCTGTCCCTTTCGCCTCTTCCACCGTGATCACCCCGTCTTTCCCCACACGCTCCATCGCATTGGCGATCAGGTCCCCGATCGTCGCGTCGTTATTCGCAGAGATCGCTCCAACCTGCGCGATCTTCTTCTTGTCGTCTCCTACCGTCTTGCTGATCTTCTTCAGCTCTTCCACGACCTTCCCGACTGCAAGATCGATCCCCCGTTTCAGATCCATCGGGTTGGCTCCCGCCGTCACGTTCTTCATCCCTTCACGGACAATCGCCTGCGCAAGCACCGTGGCTGTCGTTGTTCCATCGCCCGCCACATCCGAGGTCTTGCTCGCCACTTCCCGCACCATCTGCGCACCCATATTCTCCATCGGATCTTCAAGCTCAATTTCCTTCGCCACCGTAACACCGTCCTTCGTCACCGTCGGTGCTCCAAACTTCTTATCAATCACCACATTCCTCCCCTTCGGCCCAAGCGTCGCTTTCACCGCATCGGCCAGTTTATCCACACCTTTCTTCAA
>JAWOMQ010000169.1:0-3048 GCA_033852415.1 Bacteroidota bacterium | reverse complement strand
TTCGAGGGAAGAACAGCTGATAAATATTCTTCAACAACCGCAATCATGGGTATGAATGGTCAAGAACCAATTGCCGTAGTTCTTTTTCAGCTCGGAGGTCCCGATTCTCTCGATGCCATCGAGCCATTTCTCTACAATCTCTTCTGTGACCCGGACATAATAAATTTCCCGGGTGCGTTCGCCGCCCGCAAATTTATTGCCCGGAGAATCTCATCGAGCCGATCGAAAAAGGTCGCCGCAAACTACATTGCTATCGGCGGAAAATCTCCGATCGGGGAGCTTACAAACGCTCAGGCTGCCGCCCTGGAACAAGATCTCAGGAAGACTCTCGCTGCTGATGTTTATGTAGCAATGCGATACTGGCATCCGTTCACCGAAGAAGCGCTAAAGGGGATGATGGGAAAATCTTACCGCAAAGTTATACTTCTTCCCCTTTACCCTCAATACTCTCAGGCAACCACCGTCTCAAGTCTAAAGGAATGGAATCGCCAATCGAAATTGCTCAATTTCGTAAAAACTCCCACTGCCACGGTTTGCTGTTATCACAACCATCCACTCTATATCAGGGCAATAACCGATAATATCTATTCCACATTTCAGAAATTCGTCTCGGAACGGGAAGAAGAGATCGATATCCTCTTCAGTGCCCATGGCATACCGATGAGTCTCGTCCGGAAGGGGGATCCATACAAGGAGCAGATAGAAGAAAGTGTCCGGCTCGTTATCGAGAACGGGAAGTGGAAATCGCCTCATCACCTCTGTTACCAAAGCAAAGTTGGTCCGGCAAAATGGTTGAAGCCATCGTTGAACGAGACCATACGCTCGCTGGCTTTACAGGGAAGACGTAATTTGCTTGTGGTGCCGATAGCATTTGTAACTGAACACATCGAAACGCTTCACGAAATCAATATCGAAGCACGGGAACTAGCGAAGCACCTCGGCATCGGGCGTTTTGAAATGATGCCGGCACTGAATGACAGCCCCACGTTTATCGCATGCCTGAAGGACCTTGTCCTTACCAACCTGGACTGAGTCTGATGAACCCTAACGAAGCAAAACCGATTCATGCCGAGGGCGGGAGCACCTTCACTCATCCGTTTTCGGAAAACACGGCAGTAGTGATCGGCGCAGGAATTTCCGGTTTATGTGCGGCGTACTGGCTTAAGAAGGCAGGTTTCTCCGTCACGGTGCTCGAGGCAGATAGTGCGCCGGGCGGAACGATGAAGACCATACGGGAGCAAGGGTGGCTGATTGAATCAGGTCCCAACAGCGCGCTCGATACGACTCCGCTTCTGGATAAGCTGTTCAGAGAACTTGGAATCCATGATCAGCGAAGGGACGCGAACGACCGGGGTTCCAAACGCTATGTTGTCAGAAACAGCTCCTTGCATCCCCTCCCCATGACACCCCTCTCTTTCCTGCGGTCGGATCTCTGGTCGCTGCGCGGTAAATTACGTCTGCTGAAAGAGCCGTTTGTCGGGCGGGCAAGAAACGAGGAAAGCATCGCCGGCTTTGTTCAGCGCAGGCTCGGCAGGGAATTCCTCGATTATGCCATCAACCCGTTTGTCGCGGGAGTCTATGCCGGAGATCCGAAAACGCTCTCAGTGGAATGTGCATTTCCCAAGCTCTACGCTCTGGAAAAGGAATTCGGCGGATTGGTCGTGGGAGCCGTGAGGTCGCGCAGCGCGAGAAAACGGCGCAAGGAAATTGCGAAAGACAGGGCAAAACTCTTTTCGTTTCTCGACGGTATGCAAACTTTTCCGAGAGCACTTGCATCCGCGTTGAGTTCGTCGATTCAGTTTAATGCCACCGTCAGTCATATCATCCCCCAGAAAGTCGGCAACAGACCTCTTTTCACAATCTCATACACACAGAGGGGTACTTCCATAACGATAGAATCGAGAAATGTGATTCTCGCAACTCCCGCGTATGCAACAGCCGAGATCATCAGAAAAATCGATCCGGGGACCGCACAGACTTTAGCATCGATTTACTACCCTCCGGTGACTGAAGTTTTTCTTGGTTACCGGGAGAAGGATATTCACCGACCTCTCGATGGCTTCGGTTTCCTTGTCCCGGAAGCAGAGGAACGCAACATTCTGGGTTGTATCTGGTCATCGGTACTGTTTCCAAACCGTGCGCCAGGCAGTCACGCAGCCCTGACAATCTTTGTCGGAGGCACCCGGCAGCCGCACATTGCGGCGCTGGAAGATAGTCAGCTCCTGGCTCTGGTGACCAGGGACCTTCGCGACCTGATGAAGGTGGAAGGCAGCCCCCTCTATTCAAAGATTATTCGCTGGAACAAAGCGATCCCCCAGTACAATCTTGGGTATATGAAGACGCTCCAGGCAATTGACCGGTTTGAACAAAATTTTCGCGGGGCATTCGTTTGCAGCAATTTTCGCAATGGGATCGCGGTCGGGGACTGCGTCATGAATGCTCATCGGATAGCAAATGCCCTATCTTCATCCCGCACATCCGGATGATATGTCCCATAAAAGAAATCACAGTTTTTCGTTGCCCCTCCGCTAAATTCTTCGTACATTTAGTCTAAGCACTTCAGTTCGTCAGTGTAACCTTTTCAAACACAGGAGATTTCCCATGTCGAACGCATCAGCACCACAGGGTGCCGAAAAGAAATCTGTTGTTTCTTCAGGCACAAAGAGCACATTGACCATCACTGACAATCGCACCGGTAAACAGTATGATATTCCGATCGAGAATGATACGATCCGTGCGATGGATCTGCGGCAGATCAAAGTTAAGAACGATGACTTTGGTATGATGACATATGATCCGGCGTTCATGAACACAGCATCGTGCAAAAGCAAGATCACTTTTATAGACGGCGACAAAGGAATTCTCCGGTACCGGGGGTATCCGATTGAACAGCTTGCAGACAAGAGCACCTATCTTGAAACTGCCTATCTCATTATCCATGGCGAACTGCCAACCAAAACCCAATATGAGGGATGGGTGAACAGCGTCATGACGCACACGCTCGTTCACGAGAACATCAAGAAGTTTGTGGACGGATTTCATTATGAT
>JAWOMQ010000057.1:0-13416 GCA_033852415.1 Bacteroidota bacterium | reverse complement strand
GCTTCCTCCCCATTTCAAATCCAGCAATTCTCTAAAATGATGGACGCAAGCAATGCGGCAACCAACCGATGTGGAGTGATTGCAGCGTATCGTGATGAGAATCCATAAGCGGATACTTGTCGTCAGGCCGGACAGGATAGGAGATGTCGTACTCTCGACGCCGGTATACCACACCCTGAAACAGTCATTTCCTGATGTGTTCGTCGGCGCACTCGTTTCACCGGCGACGAGTCCATTATTGCAGGGGAATCCGTTCATCGATACGATCCTCACTGATGATCCCCGGGATGAGAAATGCGGGGAGAGTAATTTTTTTATGAAGGTGCGGGAGATCCGGTCTCATAAATTCGATACTGCTCTACTCCTCATGCCGACAAAGCGCCTTGCATACATGCTCTTTCTTGCGGGCATTCCATATCGTGTAGGAGTCGGTCATATCCTCTATGAAGTACTCACTTTCATGCGGGGTGTTTCCCGCCGGAAATACAATCCTCTTCGTCATGAGTCTGAGTACATGCTCGATCTTGCGAGGAGGATCGGTGCGAGGGAGATATGGAAGAAACCCGAGATCTTTCTCGGCCGGGAGGAAATTCGGAGTGCGCGCGGTTATCTGGAGCGAAAAGGGTTTGCCCCGGAAGACAGAATCATTGGTGTCCACCCGGGGAGTGGAAGATCAGCTCCGAACTGGTCCGTCGAACGGTACGCCGAATTTGTTGCCGGGCTGGCACGGGAAGGTGCAAAAGTACTTTTGACCGGTGATCGCGGGGAGAAAATAATGGAGGGAATTTTAAACCCGGTCGGCATGCCAAATGTCAAAACTGCATTCGGAGAGCTGTCGCTGAGAGAACTTGCAGCCGTGATCTCTCAGATGGATCTGCTCGTTTCCAGCAGCACCGGCCCCATGCATATTGCTGCCGCACTGGAGATCCCGACGTTGTCACTCTTTTGTCCATTGACCGCGTGTTCGCCGCTGCTGTGGGGCCCTGTCGGTAACGCATCGACCGTCGTCTCTCCCGACGAGAGTTTTTGCCGCACCAAGTGTCCGGGCAATCCGCACGTTTGCACGTTTGGGTCGGCAGACGAAGGGATTACGGTAAAAATGCTGCTTGAAAACGAAAAACAATCTGTTCATCGCCGCCACCTTGAACCGGAAAGGAAATCGTCCTAGCGGGCGCTGAGGTGTTCCTCGTTGTGGTGGCTGCAGAAATGCCGGTTATCTGCCAGCTTTTCTAGTGAGAGAGTCTCGGGAAGAATCAGAGAAACCGCAATTGTGTGTGCCTGTAGTGAAGCGAGTTTTCGTGAAATGGAGGGTGTTATGGTTTTTATCAGAGGAACCGTTGAGAGACTGATTGGCAGATTCCTGATGCCGCTCGTGACAGTGGCTGCGAGAGTTGAGATTACCCCCAATGCAATTTCCACTGGAGGTTTTGTCGGGAACCTGACTGCCGCGGTGCTCATTTTTTTCGGACACTTTATTCTCGGCGGCATCATGGTCTGGCTGGCCGGATTAATGGATATGCTTGACGGCAAGGTCGCACGATTTACGCATCGGGAGAGTGTCTATGGAGCCGTCTATGATGCAACCCTTGATCGGGTCGGGGAGATTGCAATCTATACCGGGATCGGTGCGTATCTGATCGTGCATGGGCAGTATATTTCTGCATTTGTCGCGGTGATCGCGACCGGCGGATCACTTCTCATCAGTTATGTCAGGGCACGGGCAGAGTCGTACAATATTCCATGCGCAGTGGGTGTGCTCTGCAGGGGTGAACGGGTTTTTCTTATTGGGTTGGCGTTGATTTTGAATTTTCTCAGCAGGTTTCTGAACCCTCCCATTCATCATTTCCTGACCTTCGTACATCTTCCGCATAGATTTCCCCCAATGCCGGTCACATTAATCATCTTCGCGATCGCAATACTCTCACCGGTTACAATTGCCCAGCGACTTCTCTATATTAAAGAAAAGCAGCAGCTCAAGGGAATCGAATGATGGGAAGGCTCTGGCAGCGTCTTCTGGTTTACGTCGGCCGACGATCCTGGGCGCTGGCGTGGAGGCGTTCCAGGAGCGAGAGAACATCGCTCGGATTGTGAAGGTTGTACTTCGCAAATGTCTGGCTGAGGCCGACTTTTACAGTGTAGGCCGTTCCGGGAAGGGCACGAAACAGATCTTCGTCCGTCCAGTCGTCGCCGATTGACAGGATGAAGTCGGGGTTCACTCCTTGTATCCATCGCAGTGCTGAACGCCCCTTGTCTACACCAATATTTCTTACCTCGACGACTTTGTTTCCTCGCAAAACCTGAAGGTTGATATTCTCGGTGAAAGACAACAGGTGGTCGGTCAGCTCCCGGGCGACAATCTGACTCTGCTCAGGGTCAGCCATACGGTAATGCCAGCTTAAACTATATTCTTTTTCCTCGATCAACGCTCCTGGAAGGCGATCGGCGTACTGCTCGAGGATGTTTAATACCTGCGGTTTCCACTGGTTCGATTGGTCATGGAGCATCTTCCACTCTTCGGCCGGCTGTTTCAACCAGGCGCCGTGTTCCGCCACCAGTCCGAGCGGCATCGTTCCGAACCATTTTGAAAGAGTCATGCGATCTCTCCCGCTCACAATGACAACCTCTGCATGATCCTCAGTCGTCAGAGTGTTCAGAATCTTCAGAATCCGCTCACTCGGTTTTGCCTGTGACGGACTCTTGGTAAACGAGATGAGGGTTCCGTCGTAGTCGAGGAAAATCAGCCGGCGGGCACTTCTCTTGTATGCTTCGAGCATCTCTTTCTGATGCGAATTCCGGAGATATCTCGCCTGGATATCGAGCTGGTGACCCATCGACTCACAAAGCTGGTTGATAAAGTCCGTTGCCCATCTGACCACGTCGTACCGCCGGAGCCGTTTCTGCATTATCTGATTCCGCCGCGCTTGCTCTTCTTCGGGCATTTCAAGCGCCTCCTTCATTGCAGCAGCGATTTCTTCCCGGTTATTTGGATTGATGATCACCGCTTCGCCGAGTTCCTTGGCGGCACCTGCCATCTCGCTGAGAATCAGCACTCCCCGCTTATCGCTCCTGCTTGCGATGTACTCTTTTGCTACGAGGTTCATTCCATCACGAAGCGGAGTAACCAGCGCGATGTCGCTGATAGCGTAGAGCGATGAGAGAGGGTGGAAGGATAATGATTTGTATTGATAAATAATCGGGGTCCACGCAATCGTCCCGAATTTTCCATTGATTTTCCCGACCATCTCCTCGATCTGTCTCTTCATCAGCTCGTAATGGTCGACCCCGATGCGTGAAGGCACGACGACAAGGAGAAGCACGACATTGCCACGGAATTGCGGATTTGTCTCAAGTAAATGCTCAAATCCCAGTAATCGGTTGGGAATCCCCTTCGTGTAGTCGAGGCGGTCCGCCGACAATATGATCCTGACGTTTGGAAGCGACTGCTTGAGCGATGCCACTTCCTGCCGGACTTCGGGAAGTTGAGAAGCTCCTGCGTACTTTGCGAATTCAATCCCCATTGGGAATGTATCCACCCGGACGCGACGGTAAGGGAGTACAACATGTCCCATGTGATGTTCATAGCCGAGGATGCGGAGCGCACATTGAAAAAAATGGCGTGTGTAATCGTACGTGTGGAATCCGATCAGGTCTGCCCCAAGGAGTCCCTCCAGAAGCTCCTTCCGCCACCGGTCGGGGAGAAGCCGGAAAACTTCGAACGACGGGAAAGGGATATGGAGAAAGAATCCGATCGGATTATTGGGTGTCCTGCTCTTCAGGAGACGCGGAAGAAGCATGAGGTGATAATCATGGATCCAGATCATGTCGTCGGGCCGGATCATTGTTACCAGTTGATCACAGAATATTTCATTGACCCGCTGGTATTGCGACCAGAATTCATTTTCGTACACCGTGTAGGAAGTAAAGTAATGAAAGAGGGGCCAGAGTGTTTTATTGCAGAATCCGTGATAGAATGTCTCCATCTCGCTTTCCGAGAGGAAAACGGGATGTGAATGATATTCTTCGGCGGCTTTCCGGGTTATCTCTGCTTTAAGAGACTCGTCGACAGTCTTTCCCGGCCAGCCGACCCAGCAGTAATCGGCGAGAGGTGAATGATTCGTTCCCATCGTATCCAGAAATGAACGCAAGCCCGACACGAGTCCGCCCGGACTTTCAGTGAATTCAATGCGCCCCTCGTGCATGGTTACCTGAAATGGCAACCTGTTCGATACTATCACGAGACGGCCGGATTGGGTTGTACCTGGTTTATTCATGGTGCATCCTCATAGTGAGACGATGTCTTTATCATGAAAGAGAGAAACGAACAGGAGCAGATATTCATTCAGATGTCGCGTGATCAAAAAATTATTTCTGACATGTGCTTTCCCGTTGAGACCGAGTTTGCGGGCAAAATCCGGCTCGTTGAGAAGTTCCCGGATCGCGTGAGCAGTTCCTTCGATAGAATGGGTCAGGAGCCCTGAATACTTGTGGCTGATCTGAAGCGGGATACCGCCGACAGCCGAGGCAATGACCGGTTTTTCTTTCCATAGCGCCTCCGCCACCGTAAGGCCGAATCCTTCCCGCAATGATTTTTGCAGGACCACGGTCGAACCCCGCTGGAGAGCGTTGATCTCGATATCGCTCGCCGGAGGAAGGAAGAGAATGAAGATATCCTTGTCATTTGCCGCCTCGTTTCTCACCTGTTCCATAATGACCGGTCCTTCGGGATCGTCGGTTGCCCCGCCCCCGGCGAGGACAAGCTGACAATCTACGTGCTGCTTTGCCAATCGGTACGCCTTGATAACCCCTACCGGATCCTTAAGATAATCGAACCGGGAGATCTGGGTCACCACCGGTCGCGAGCGGTCGATGCCGAAACGCGCAAATATCGACTCGACGGTGGTATCAGGAATCTCCTTGTTCTTGTCGCTCAGCGGGTCGATCGAGGGTGAGATCAACACCTGCCGGATCGGAAGCTGGCGGGCGAATGCCGGCGCTGAGAATACGGCTGCATCGTACGTGTGTATATATTGTTTGAGGAATTTCCAGATTTTCAGATCTGGACGCGAGAAATCGATATGACATCTCCAGAGCCAGTTTTTGCCGATGCTTTTTCTTTTTTCTACGAGCGCGATTGGCTGCGGGTCGTGAACAAAAACGATATCACCGAAATTCAGTTCTTCTGCGTTGGCCTTATTGACTTCAATGAATTTTTCGTATTCAGCATCGCTGATTTCTACAGGTACCCCGTGAAGTCCGTTGTGAAATTTCTTGGTGATTTCAAAAAACTTTTCATCTCCTTTGATCACATCCCACCGTGCGTCGACGCCGAGCTGTTTAAGCAATGGAATCATCCTGCTGAGAATTTCCGCCACGCCGCCTCCAACGGCCGTCGAGTTTATGTTCTGGACACTTTTTCCCTCGAGCTGTTTGCCGAGCAGATAAAGTTCGCTGATCGCTCCTTCACCGATGAACGGCTGATAGTCTTCAATTTTTGTCATGCGACCGTACAAGAATAATGATTCGTTTGCGCAGCCCTTCCATTGTATGGGTATACGGGTCAAGTGTTTTCAGGGCGTTTGCGAGATCCGGTTGACCAATGTCCCGAAACCAGGCGGAGAAGTCGTTCTCATCGTGACCGAGCCGGAGTTTTGCGTCGAACACATGATAATAAAGGGAGCTCACGCTTACCCGTTCGAGGGCTTCGCGGAATCCCCGCAACGTTGTCGCGACATACGGAGTCGGCAGGATGAATATCTGCGATGCGGTAAAATGAAATTCGTGACCGGGCGGGCAATCGACCATCCGTTCAAGTGTTGACAAATGGCCGGAAAGGACGTCGGTCAGGGCTGTGCGAAGATCGGCAATGGAATGAAACTGCACAATATCGATGCTCGATATCTTTTCTGCAAGAACCACATCGTTCAGAATCTCCGCGATCCAATACGCAAAATCATTCGGCGGTTCGGGCGAGAGGTAATGATGCTGTTGCAGAAACCGATGGGTGTGGTAATAGATAGATGATTCCGGTACCTGTGTGATACCGTCGAGGAGCTCACGGACATTCTTTGCGCGGATTCCTAACAGCAGTGTGAGATCAAACTTCGCATGGAATCTGAATTCCCTCATGAGCGGATCTTTCCTTCTCGTTGGTGATTCCGTCAAACAACACTCTCTACGGTTGGATGCCGCGCAATGGGAAAGTCGAAAATCTTGCGTACCGCGGCCGGTGCTTTGGTAAGATAAGAAGATAAGAGTGCAGACGCCAGTAGAAATCTCACTTTTGTGAAACATTAAAAAAATTTCACAGGAGAAGTGAGACTGGTAACAAACTTTCACGCCTGCGCGTCACAATTAAAAATAATTCACTTGACTTACGACCCGAATTCGTTTAATTAAAAGGTGAGAGAACCGGTTGTCTTTCTATAAGCGTTGCATATCGGAATCAATCAGTCATCACTGTACTTCGACGAATGGGTCAGGATCTTCGTTGAGAGAGAAAGGAGAAAGTCTATGAAAGCCATTACAATCCTCGCAGTTCTTTCGCTTGTTGTGTTCGGGTGTAACAATCACGCCGACGAGCTGCAACAGCAGAATACCGCGCTGCAGAATACCAATGCTCAGCTTAGCAGGGATATTTCTGCCAGGGACGAATATATCGATCAGATCACAACCTCTATCAACGATGTCTATACGAGCGTAGAGGATATCAAGGCGAAAGAAAAGTCCCTTTTGAATCAGACAACGAGTATGGAATCCGATAAAAAGCTGACGCGCGAAGAAATGCGAAGCCGGATGATCGATAGGATCAGCGCCATTAAGGAAGCGTTGAGCAACGACCGAAAGCAGCTGGCTGACCTGCAGAAGAGAATCTCTTCGTCCAAACGGCAGTACGCCGGTTTGCAGAAAATGGTCGAGAGCCTGAAAAAGTCGCTCGACGAACGGGATCAGTCAATCGCAGATCTTGGTAAGCGCGTCCAGGGACTCGAGCAAGAGGTCAACGAAAAGAATATGGCCATCACCCAGAAAGATTCGGTTATCGGTTCGCAATACCGGGTGATCACCACCGCTTATTATATCACCGGCAGCCGGGACCAGCTGGAGAAGATGGGAATCATCAAGAAGGAAGGTGGATTTCTCTGGGGGCTGTTAGGATCGACGAGCCAACTGGGGAGTGGATTCGACGATAAGTATTTTACGCCTGTCAATAAAACCGTCGAAAATACAATTCAGGTCGACGGGAAAATTGATGAGATTATTCCCAAGAGGAGTGAAGAGTATTACCATGCGGATAAGGTTAGCGATAGCCAGTCGATGCTGACCATTGCCCAGCCGGATCAGTTCTGGAAGGACAAGTATCTCGTTATCGTGACGGATAAACCGAGCAACCTTTTATCCCAACGTTAGAAACCTGATCATAAGACCACCGGTCATTTCTCCTTGAACGGCTGCGAGTGATGAACAAAGGGGGTCGAAACGATAGGGAATCCCCGTCAGAAAACGCTGTCTGGCGGGGATTTTGTTTTTCTGCCTCTGGCGTCTTTAAGAAAAAATTAATCAAGTAGAAAGATGAAAATTCCTTCCATTTTATACCTCAGCTGAGTCCGGAATTGCCCAATATTCAGAAAAGTGATGTGGAACACAGCTTTTCAGGGATTCTCCCCATTTTGTCCGATTTCATAAAATCTTAATGAATTCTCTCTTGACATTGCAGGGGACATAGAGTATCTTTGAAGTAACCTGATCTGCTTACCCTGGGAGAAGAAGCAAGAAGAAGCAAGAAGAAGAGGTTCTCTCCATCCCAAAACAAGATTTTCGTAGGATTCTCTGTATGGAGAGTGCTGGCCTCTATTGGTGTGTTGCATGCGTTAGCAAGGCATTATCCTTATGAACTTAGGTCAAATGATACTGGTAATTGGTGCGATGGCGATTCTGTCCATGTTGACCCTATCGATTAACACTTCGATACTTCAGACGTACGTTGCCTCGTATGATAGTCAAGCGTCCATCGATGCAATGTCCATTGGTCAATCGATGATCGATGAAATAGTGTCTCCAACTAATGAGTTTGATTCACTCACATGGAACACACACAACATTTCAAATCCAGCATTGTTTACAACTTCGAGTCGCCTCGGGCCGGATCTCGACAGTGAAATCACATTTTTCAATTCAATAAAATCAGTAGGAGATACAGCACCCTTTAAGTCGTTATACAAGTATAATGATGTGGACGATTTCAACGGTTACTATCGGATTGTCAAATCCCCTGACCTTGGAAATTTCTATGTGAGAGACTCTGTGTATTATGTTTTGCCTTCTGGGCTGGATACGTATTCGGCCAGTCAAACGTATTTCAAGGCTATCCGCGTCACGGTCAGTCATCCGAACCTTTACCGGCCTGTAGTGCTCAAATCACTCATCGTGTTTCGGCGATATCTCGTCTATTGATAAGAATATGTCAGTCATACTTGATGTTTTTTTTGCAGCGATAATTGCGGGAATAATATTTCTCGCGATTCTGGGGCTTGACACAAATCTCAATCAAGCGTCATATAATAATACGTTTTCTCTCATCACGCAGTCAAACGCGGTGGCTCTGGCGCGCATGATCGAATATGATTTTGTCAAGATGGGCAATAACGTCCCATACCAACAGGCCATTCTTACTGCGCGGCCTGATAGCATAACCTTTAAAGCAGATCTGGGTAACAGCGGTCCCTCGTATGTGAATATTGTAACATATTGTCTGGCTCCGACTTCGACGCTGGCATCAACGATGAACCCGAATGATCGTTTAATCTACCGGATACAGGACGGTCAGGTCACCCCGATGAATCTTGGCGTCACGAATTTGACATTTACCTACTACGACGCAAATCAGAATATTACAGCGATTGACAGCTTGATCAGAAGCATCGATGTAAAATTCATCATTCAAAGCCCGGAAAAAGTGGACACGTCGTTTTCTACAGTATTCTGGGAGAAAACTTTTCAACCAAAATGTCTCGCCAAATTCTGAGCTGACCCATGGGATCGAACGCGATAGTGACTGTTCTTGGATTTCTTATCGTCTTTACCATCGTGGACCTCACGATGAATAAGGGGAATCTGGAATCTTATGACAACACCTTTAGTTATTCGAAGCACGTCACCTCGCGAGATATTGCTCGTAATTCCATCCAGGTCGCTCTTCGAAAGATCGATACGGACACAGCCCTTGGTCCCGGTTCATTCCCGGTGACGGGTTCATTAAACGGTGGCACGTTCAACGTTGCGGGGACGATTGTCAATGATTCTACTATAAACCTGGTCGCAGTGGGAACCTTTATGGATTCGAACTACAATATCAAGACGACCCTTGTCAGGCACCATATACCATTCGATTCGTCGTACCTGAAAGCCGCACTGGGTATTCACCCGTCACCCCTTGGGGTTTTCAATATGAACGGGAGTAAAGACACGGTTGATGGCCGGGACCACGATCTTACCGGTCGTCTTCTGCCACTTAATCCACCTGTTGCCGGAATTCAAATGTCCACAACGACAGACAGCGTAGTAGTTGCGGGTGGGATAGGTGTGGGTGATGTATTGGGATCTCCACCGCTTAAGGTCGACCCGACCGTTCCCGATCCCGATACGTCTGCAAGCAGGTATAAAATGATCGCCGATTTTTATTATACGAACTCCAAAAAAGGAAAAGACTCACTTATTCTGAACACAACCTGGGGTAGTCCTACTCACCCTGTCATCGTGTACTGTGACGGTGCCGATGTTGCGAATTTCAAAATGAATAATTGCACTGGTTGGGGCATTTTGGTTGTCGATGGTGGATTGACGTTACAGTCCAACGTGACCTGGACAGGTCTTGTTATCTCTTTCTCGAAAACCACCGGCATTGTCGTAAACGTTGGCCAAAGCAATTACTCGACAATTATCGGTGGTGTCATAATGGGAGGCCTTGCTCCAGGGTCCAGTTACACCCTAGGCGGAAACACTTCAATTCTTTACAGTTCGGCTGCTCTCAGAATGGCGCAGCAGATTGAAACTCCCTATGTGTACGAGATTAGATCGTGGTACGAGGGATATTTTTAATTTTCTCATCGGGAATCTAAATACAACATACGTTTAACTCTGCATTACCCCGTTTTGTCCCGTCCTTTCCTACGGTGATCTGTATCACTTCTATTCCGATTTCGTGTTGAATCATTCTACGCCACGGGCTCCATTGTATTTGATTATTTCTGGTCTTAATTCAGTGAATTATTCGCCTCCGACATATCAGTATCACTCTGGGGGCTTTCTCCTGCACGCGTGAAAAAAAATTAATGATGACAATTTTACTTGACACTGTGAGGAGTTGTCGTTAGATTTTAGAAGCCCTCCAGGAAATTTAAAATCGGTTAAACATATACGAAAGGAAGCACCATGATCAGGTCAACTTTCTTCTTGTTCTTCTGCGCGACAATGCTCAGTTTCTCCATAGCGACAGCCCAGGAACCGCGCGACCTGCAGGCCGCGTTCGAAAGCACGTTCGTCGCCCTGCATTGGAGTCCGCCGGACTCCGGCACTCCTGTATCCTATAATGTGTACCGGAATACCGGCTGGCATCTCCCCTCCAAAATCGGCTCAACACCCGATACGTCGTTCAACGACAGTTCCATCGCGCTGAACACGTTGTACTATTATTTTGTCACAGCCGTCTATAACGATTCACAGCACAGTGAGCCGTCGAATATCGCCGCCGTCTTTACAGGCAGCGGCCAGTTTGAGAGTTCATTTGTGAAGATTTTCATCACGAGTACTCCACCCCATACGGGAGCAGTCGGGCAGCTCTATTCTTATCAGGTCACCGACACGACGGTCCCTCCGGGAGTAAAGGTGTGTTACTATCTGAACGATGCGCCGGAGGGGATGACCATTGATTCGACGGGCCACGTCCAATGGACACCTGCATTTGCCGGCATGTTCGAGGTGGAAATCCATCTCCGTGCCTGCAATGGAGCGTGGGGTGGTGCGGAACAGCAATTCGATGTCGCGGTCTTTTCCGGAAAGCCGGGTAGTGTGGTCGGAACGGTAACGAATGACAGCGGCGCCGGATTGTCACACGTCCGGATAAAACTGTTTGACGTTTCACAGGGAGAATTTGTTCTGAGAACATATACGGATTCGATGGGGAATTATAACTTCCCGTTTGTCAATCCCTCGACTTACTTCGTAAGGGCCGTACCTGCCGATACTGCATATGTCCCTCAATGGTACAATGGTGTCACGAACATTGAAGACGCTACGCCGGTGGCGGTTCCTGAAAGCACGACCGTCACCGTCAACTTCACGCTCCACCATCTCGATACGACCCGATATACGATATCGGGGAACGTGACGGATACCGCTTCGAATCCGATCGCCGGTGCCAAAGTGATCGTCTACCGCACCGACCATGATTCCTCCGATGATGCGATGTGGGATGAGGGGGATTGGCATAACGGCGACGATCACGACGTGGCTCGCGTGGCGTATACCGACAGCTCGGGCAATTACAGCGTGCGCATCCGCCGTGGCGACTATATTCTTTCAGCTCACACATATGGATACGTTCTTCAATTCTGGGATCAGAAAAATTCGCCGCTCGATGCCGACCATCTCTTGCTCGGCTCGGACACATCGGGTATCAATTTTGTGCTGAAACATCGCTTCCAGTTTACAGGTTCAATTTCCGGAACGACCCGCAATGCCGCCGATAGCACAACGCTGAGAGGCCACGTCATCGGTTTCCAGCAGGATTCCTCGGGGCATGCAACCGGGTTCGTCGTGTCCACCCATACCGACTCGGCAGGGCAGTATACCCTCGCTCACTTGCCAAATGGAAATTATATTGTGCTGGCATTCGCGGGAGAGAACTACATTCCTACGTTCTATAATACTGCCGGCGGAACCTCATACATTGACAGTGCTACCAGTGTACCGGTTTCAGGCGGAGCTGTGACCGGAATCGACATTTATCTTCCACCGGATTCTGCTGAAGGCCTCAACGAAATTCATGGCACCGTTACCGCCGATGCTAACGTGCAGGTGGGACTCCCCGGAGTCATAGTCACCGTTGCGAACTCCTCCAACGTTGCCGTCGGTTCTGCAGTTACGGTTGGCGATGGAAGTTATAGGGTCGCTGGTCTTGCACCCGGATCCTACAAAACGGTCTTCCAGATAACCGGCTACACGTCTACAACATCCCAGGTGAATGTTGGCTATGTAAATAATTCGCCGGGAACTTCGACTGCAAACGCCCAGCTGATTTCTTCTGGCGGACAGCTTGGTACAATGTCGGTTCAGGCACAATGGAACCTTGTTTCACTGCCGGTTACGGTCGCCGATCAGCAAGTTTCCACGTTGTTTCCAACCGCAATCTCGAGCGCATTTGCGTACGATGCCGGCGGAAACGGCTATTCGACTCTATCGACGCTCAATTACGGCGCCGGCTACTGGTTAAGGTTTCGCGCCCCCCAGTTCGTCACGTTGAATGGTACAGCTCGTACATCCGAAACGGTTTCATTGTTTAAAGGATGGAACTTAATCGGAGGCGTCTCTTCATCTGTGGGGGTCAATGCCCTCGCGGGCTCGCAGTCGGGCATCATTGCCTCAGATGTCTTCGGCTACCACGGCGGTTATACGGTTGCCTCTTCGATCGATCCGGGTCAGGGATACTGGGTGAAAGCCTCGACCCCAGGAACGGTGACGATTTCGTCCACTGCTGCCCCGAAGGGCTCTTCTCAGGCGAGCGTCTCGACACTCAAGGGACTGAATTCCCTCACAATCCGGGATGGGGCAGGGAACTCGCAGGTACTTTATTTTGGCGAGAGAACCTCTGCAAACCAGACGAAGACGTATGAACTTCCCCCGTTGGGTCCCGCAGGGACATTCGACGCCCGATTCGCCTCACAGAAGTATGCTGAGTTCCACGCCTCCACTCTTACCTCGGCTGCCGTCTTCCCGATTCAACTCCAGACCCCCGCCGGGCATGTGACTGTAAGCTGGAATATTCAAAATACAGGAGTGAAGTATGTTCTTGCAGATGCGAATGGGAAACCGCTGACATCGGCTTCCATAACAGGCACCGGTTCCATCCAGCTCCCGGATGCCGCTCTTCCTGGGTTTCAGCTGATTGCGTCGGCCTCAGGAGTGCCGAAAGAGTTTGCCTTGCACCAGAACTATCCAAACCCCTTCAATCCTTCAACGACAATCGCCTTCGATCTGCCGTCGAATACCTTGGTGTCGCTCAAGGTCTACAATATTCTCGGGCAGGAAGTGGCAACGTTGCTGGATGGCGTTAAGTACGAGGCGGGTCAGCACACGGCAAACTTCGATGCTTCCCATCTCCCGAGCGGGCTCTATTTCTATCAGTTGCATGCAGGGAATTTTACC
>JAWOMQ010000189.1:0-5946 GCA_033852415.1 Bacteroidota bacterium | reverse complement strand
AATTCTCAAATGAGCACGGCGCGGTGAACAGAATGTCAGAGCAGAGACACGGACGATTAATAGTGGAGGCTGTTTTATGAACGTACTTGTCATTGGATCAGGGATGATGGGTAGCGCACTTGCATATGACCTCGCACATTCCGACGGTGTGGAGCGCGTTATTCTTTCCGATAAAGACGAACAAAGGGCGAAAACGGTAGCCTCTTCACTCGGGAAGAATGTTTCTTACAGGTATCTGGACGTGAATTCCCAGAGCCAGTTGCTGTCGATCATGAGGGATGTCGAGGTTGTTATCGGTGCGACATCGTATACGCACAATATTACATTGACCAAAGCAGCAATCGAAGCAAAAGTGCATTTCTGTGATCTGGGTGGAAATATGGATGTGGTCGGTACGCAGCTCGCGCTTGATGCAAAAGCACGTCAGGCAAATATCTGCGTGCTTCCTAACTGCGGTATTGCTCCCGGCATGGCATGTGTCATCGCCGCCGGGATGGCGGCAAAGTTTACAAAGGTAGACTCGATTCACATCCGGGTCGGCGGACTTCCCCAGCATCCACTTCCTCCACTCAATTATCAGCTCGTCTTCTCCGCCGAAGGGCTTATTAATGAATATCTCGAGCCGGCAGATGTTATCCGGGATGGAAAGGTTCAACAGGCCGCATCCATGACTGATCTCGAGGAGCTCACCTTCCCTCATCCGTTCAACCGGCTCGAAGCGTTCAACACTTCAGGCGGTGTCTCGACTCTTACAAAAATGTTTGAAGGAAAGGTTCGCGAACTCGATTACAAGACCATCAGGTACCCGGGTCACTGCGACAGATTCAAAACACTTCTTGATCTCGGCTTCGCAAGCTCAGAACCTTTTACGATCGGCAGCGGGGTACGCACGGCGCGCGAAATTTTTGAGGAACTCCTCCGGCGGAAATTGCCAGCCAATGGCCCGGACGTTGTTCTGATGCGCGTAACAGTAAGCGGCACCATGAGCGGCAGTACGAAAACTCTCTCATATGAAATGATCGACTACTCCGACGTTGCGGCAAAGCTGACCTCAATGATGCGCACGACCTCCTTTCCAACCTCAATTATCGCCCAGATGGTGGCCCGGGGAGAAATTACCGCGCGGGGTGTCGTTCCCCCCGAACAATGTGTTCCGCTCGAACCATTCATCAAGGAGCTTCGGAAACGAAAGATAGATATTCACGAATCAATTTCTTAAACACCATGAAACAACCCATTTCGGTCATCATTATCACGCGCGAGAAGAAAACGTCCCGGGAAATTCACAATCGCTATGATGCACAGACCAGCTTTCCGCGTCTTAAGCTTCTCTTCATTACACTCCGCGCGATGTTTTCACTATAAGTTTGTACGACATCAAAAGAAAATTTTACCATGCCCGAAAACTTTTCGTTTGATATTGTTTCGAAAGTGGAAATGCAGGAGGTCGACAACGCGCTCAATCAGGCGCGAAAAGAGATCATCCAGCGGTACGATTTCAAGGGGTCGAAAACTTCTATTGAGTTGAAACAGAAAGAGTTTCAGGTGATTCTCATCTCGGATGATGAATTCAAAATGAAAGCGGTCGTCGACATTTTGCAAAATAAATTCGTGAAAAGGGGTGTGCCTCTGAAAGCTCTTGCGTACGGCTCTATCGAACCCGCAGCCGGCGGAACTGTCCGCCAAGTCATTACACTCCAAAATGGTATCGACAAGGAGCACGCAAAGTCGATCACAAAGATGATCAAAGATAGCAAACTGCGGGTACAGGCACAGATCATGGACGACCAGGTGCGGGTCAGCGGGAAGAGCAAGGACGATCTTCAGTCAGTCATGGCGATGATCCGTCAGGCTGACCTCCCATTTGCGATACAGTTTGTGAATTACAGATAGATGGCAATGAAGTATTGGTGGTTGATACTATTTTGCACGGTGGGGTTTTGCACCGCACATTCTCAAAACAAGTTATCTGTAAAATTTCCGCAGGAACCGTCCCGTTCAACGACGATAAGCGCGTTAACAAGAGGTTCAACCATTTACATTTCCATAAACGATCTTGCGGGAATTTTCCGGCTGAAATCTTCGCACACGCTTGAGACACAGAAACTAGAACTTCAGACAAAACAGTACACAATCCGGTTGGTAGGTGATAATCCCTTTGTCATCATCTTCGACCAGAACCGCGCCGGAAACGTCATTCAACTCCAGAACAATATTATTGTTTCTGCGAATACATTTTACGTTCCGGCAACCGAGTTTATGAGCGTCTTCGATGATGTCATGCCCGAAGATATTACATTCGATGCCACGACCCGCTCAATTGTTGTTGGCAAGACCGTTGTTTCATCGCGGTATGACATTGCGGGAATAACTGCCGACGAGAAAGACAACGGCTACCTGATCCGTATCCAGTGTTCAAGAGTGCTTTCCGATTACGAATGCTGGACCAAGCCGATCGGGGACGACACATGGATTTATGTCACCCTTTCAAATGCCCGTGCCGACGTCGCGGCAATCAGCAAAACCCGCCCCATCGCGTTCCTCAAGAAAGTTCTTGTCTTTCAATCGCCGAAATCAGTTCAGCTTACGATGAAGGTAAAGGGGCAGATCTCCACCACCGAGCTGATTCCGGCTGAAGGAAGCAATGACATTCTGCTCACGCTCCACAGACCGACTGCGGAGCAGATCGAAGCGAGGAAAACCCGGGATTATGAAAAACAGCTCGCTCACGAGCGGAACCGATGGAAGCTGGACGTGGTGGTCATCGACCCCGGTCATGGCGGAGACGATCCCGGCACGATCGGTCTGATGCACACCAAGGAAAAGGACGTTACGCTCGGCATCGCCTTAAAGCTTGGACAACTCCTGAAGAAGCAAATCCCCGACCTCAAGGTCGTGTATACCCGACAAACTGATGAGTTTGTCGAGTTATACCGGCGCGGTCAGATGGCGAACCAAGCCGGAGGTAAACTGTTCATCAGCATACACTGCAACGCCATGCCCAGGAAACCGAATTCCACCAACGGGTACGAGATCTACCTGCTCAGGCCGGGGAAAACGGAAAATGCCATCCATCTCGCCGAACGGGAAAATGCTGCTGTGAAATTCGAACAAGGGTATGAAAAACATTATCAGGAACTCACCGAAGAAAATTTTATCCTTCTCACGATGGCACAAAATGCTTATGTAAAATACAGTGAGAAATTTGCCGACATCCTGCAAAAGGAGATGGCAAAGCGCACGGGCCTTGACAACAACGGGATCAAACAAGCCGGATTTTACGTTCTTGTGGGGGCTTCGATGCCCAATGTGCTGGTGGAAACCGCCTATCTCTCGAACAAGCATGACGAAAAAGTACTGAAGAGTCAGGTAGGGCAGCAACACATTGCCGAGTCGATATGTAACGCCGTTAAATTGTATAAAGACGAGTACGAAAGATCGCTCCAGGAAGGAAAGGACATCGGGACCGGCACCCGGTAACAAAATCCATGTTCCGCAATCTCACGCTCGCTGCAAAGCTTCTCGTCACTATTCTACCGCTCATTGCTGCTGTCATCATTATCACCATTCTCGACGATCATTATCAGAAGGAGGATATGATCCGTGAAGCACAATCGCACGCAGAAAACTACGTCGGGATGATTCGTGAATCGCTCTTTGAGATGATGACAAAATATGGAAAGGTTGATGATTCCTACCTTGAGCGGCTCAACTCGCTTCGTGATATTGAGAGGCTACATATCCATTTCTATCTCAAAGATCTCAAACTCAAGGATACCTTTCTCCTCGATCCGGAGCGCGTAGCACGGCTTCGCCGGCATGAGCAGGAGAATGCCCACTTGACGGCCGGAGAGCAGGCGGTGTTTAGCAGCGGGAAGACCATTCAGGCGCAGAGAGGTAGTAATTTCCACACAATTATTCCGTTCAGGTCGGGCCCGAAGTGTGAAGAATGTCATGCCGTTCCCAGCGGACACGTTCTCGGCGTAGCCGAATTGGATATCTCCCTCGCAGCAATCGAGAAATCAATTCACAGAAACTATATACGTTCGATTGCCATCGCGCTTTTTTTCACCGGGATCGCAATCATAATCTCGACACTCGTGTACAAAAAGCTCGTATCAAAACGACTGAAGCAGCTTGTCGACGCAACGCAGGTCATTGCCACCGGGGATCTTGATCAGCCGGCGCGGGTGGACGCGAGCAACGACGAGCTTGGTGAACTGGGAGCAGCGTTCGATAGAATGAGGGTCTCTCTCAAAACGACGCGGACGAAATTGATTCATGCCGAGCGGCTTTCTATGATCGGCCAGCTGGCAAGTTCGATTATTCATGATTTCCGGACGCCCATGAGCAGCATCAACCTCGCCATCGAGGCGCTCGAACAGACGAAGGGCCCGATATCGGAACGGACACGACAATCCTACCGGCTTATTCACGATTCCATACGCCAGATGGTAACCATGGCGCAGGAGCTTTTGGATTTTTCCAGAGGCGAAGTCTCGCTCCACAAAGTCGAATTTTCAGTCGATGAGTTCGGACATCTTCTGGAGGAAAGTGTCAGTGCGAATCTCGTTCGCTCAAAAATCCATCTTAACCTTCATACAAAATTCCATGGTAAAGCAGTGTTCGATCCCGATAGGATGCACCGCGCACTTGTCAACCTCATTAATAATTCACAGGATGCGATGCCCGATGGCGGAAAAATCGATATTACAATCGGGAAAGAAGATCACGCACTGGCATTTACCGTGAAGGATACCGGGACCGGGATTCCTTCCGAAATCCGTCATACCATGTTCGATGCCTTCGTCACGGCTGGGAAGGTTAAGGGCACCGGATTGGGTCTTGCCATCACCAAGCGGATTGTGGATCAGCACGGAGGAACAATTGAAGTGGAAAGTGAGCGAGGGAAAGGAACATCATTCACCATAAAAATACCTATCGCGTGACTTTGCTCTCCCCTGAATCCAGGTCTACCAACCCGGATCACGCACTCACGTAGCTCGTAGAAGCAAGACAGGAACATTGACTCTGTGTCGCACTCTGGTCGCTGTTGTTCCCAGAAAGAGGTCAGCGAGAAAGCGATGGCCGTGTGTGGTCATCGCCACAAGATCGCATCCTTTTGAACTGACCCATTTGACAATTTCGCTTGCCGGTTCGCCGTAAGCGAGTTCAGCCTCTGCCGGGATACCGGCAGACTGAAACTCCGTCCGAATTGTCTCAAGGTAGTTCTTGTCCTGCGTTATTTCAGGGCTTACAGCATCGGCGCCAAATCTCCGGGCAGCCCAACCATCGGCAACATGGAGTAATACCACGGTGCTTTGCATACAGCAGGCAAGTTCTTTCACATGGTTGATAATGGCCCGGTCGGTCGGAGTGCCGTCAAGCGTTACGAGAATCTTCTTGTACATTGATTCATTTCTCTTTCGGCTCGGATATGGAACCGTTGTCTAAAGGTAAGCATAAGAGACGGAAATTGGAAATCGCCTCGGGCGACATCCGAAATTCCCACCGCGGGAGTCAAAGCCTGAGGCTCAATTCCCGACGATGACATGCCACGCTGTGTTGAGCGATTCGGGCAAGCCGTAAATGTCCAACAACGTGATAAGAATCGCGCTCCCCCACCCGACGATCATCAGGAACCGTCCATTTTTCCATAAACCCATACGTTTGCGCGAGTTGGTGAACTGCAACAGCGGAAACATCGAAAAGGGAAGTTGCAGCGCCAGGATCACCTGGCTGAGTGTAAGGAGATCGGTCACACTGCTATCTCCACGCAGCCCAATGACAAGAACTGCGGGAACAATCGCGGCGACACGGGTGATAAGCCGCCGAACCCAGGGCTTGATCCGCCACTGCATAAACCCTTCCATGACGACCTGTCCCGCCAGCGTGCCAGTGATAGTACTGCTTTGCCCGCTTGCCAGAAGTGCGACTGCAAAAAGG
>JAWOMQ010000090.1:0-19712 GCA_033852415.1 Bacteroidota bacterium | reverse complement strand
CGAAGGCATGCGCGCAGCACACAGCAAGGGGATCATTCATCGGGATATCAAACCGGAAAATATCATCGTTACCGGGAACGGAGTTGCAAAGATTGCGGATTTTGGTCTTGCCGCCCTGGCAGATCGTCTTCAATCTCCGGAGAATGAACATATTGTCGGAACAACAGCTTATATGTCTCCTGAACAGTTGCGCGGAGAGCATGTTGATCACCATACCGACATCTGGTCACTCGGGGTTACACTTTATGAAATGGTGACAGGCCGACGGCCATTTGTGGGAGAATACGAACAGGCATTGACGTACTCGATTCTCCAGGAGAAACATCCGGCGCCATCCGGGCTGCGACCCGATATTCCACCTGCTCTCGAGAACATTATTGACCGATGCCTTGAAAAGACCCCCCTTCTTCGCCTCCCGGACGCTTCTGCTCTTGTTGAAGAATTGCGCCGCATCGAACCCGAACATCCGCAGACGAAAGCGTTGAAATCGATTGCAGTTTTACCCTTTACAGACATCAGTCCCGACAAAGATAACGAATATTTTAGCGAAGGATTGACCGAGGAAATCATCGCAAATCTTTCGAAGCTGAAAATGATGAGAGTCGTTTCCCGGACTTCCGTCATCCACTATGATCGGGCCGAAAAGGCGATGAAGCAGATTGCCGCAGACCTTGCGGTGCAATACATCCTCGAGGGAAGCGTCCGCAAGCATGGTACTGCGCTCCGCATCACAACACAGCTTGTCGACGCAAGCCAGGACACATCTCTTTGGTCCGAGACCTATCGCGGGACCATGGAGGATATCTTCGACATCCAGGAAACAGTGGCCGGAAAAATTGCCGATGCTCTGAAGGTGCATCTCACACCGGGTGAAAAGCAAACATTGAAGCGTCACTCAACAGAGAATACGGAGGCCTATCAACTCTATCTCAAGGGTCGTTTCTTCTGGAACAAGAGAAACAGTGATGCCCTTGAGACCGCTATCCGGTACTTCGAAGAGGCCATCAATAAAGATCCTCGCTATGCCCTTGCATGGGCGGGATTGTCTGATGCGTACAATATGCTGAGTGAATATGGGCACCTGACGAGGCAGGAAGCGTATCCCAAATCGAAAGAAGCCGTCGAAAAAGCGCTTTCGCTCGACGATCAACTGGCTGAGGCACATGCGTCGTTAGGGAGTCTCAAAATGCTGGATGAATGGGATTGGTCAGAGGCAAGGAAAGAATACCGGTGCGCACTGGAACTAAAACCGAACTATGCGACTGCGCATCACTGGTATGCGGAATTGCTATTGTATACAGGGTATGTCGAGGATGCTCTTAATGAAATTGCGCGGGCTGTCCTCCTCGATCCGCTCTCCCCTGCAATCCTCAAGGATAAAGGGCTGATTCTTTACTATGCCAGGCAGTACAATGCGGCAATAGAGGAAGGAAAGAAGGCGCTCGAACTTGATCCTGGCTTTGTCACGGCGCACCGGCTTCTTTCCCTGGCCTACCAGGCTAAGGGGATGTTTAAGGAAGCAATCGAAGAGAATCAGTTATGGGGAAGACCAAAAGAAAACCAACCCGAGGCCAATGTCGGGCTGGCCCAACTCCTTGCTGCAACCGGCAAAAAGGCTGAAGCATTGGCTCTCGTTGAACAATTGCCGCCAGACCATTTCAGAAATCCGAAACTGTTTCGCGGCATCGCACTTGTGTATGTCGCACTTGGAGAAGCGGACCTCGCATTCTCGTGGCTTGAGAAGGCCTACGAGCGGCGCTCGGACTCGCTGTCGACTTTGCGAGTTGACCCCAAGATAGATCCAATTCGTTCGGATCCAAGGTTTGAGGTCTTGGTGAAAAAGGTAGGATTGAAACTAAATCTGTGAAGGAAATTGATTATTGAGGGATTGAAGAATTGACGATTGAAGGATTGAGACATTGACGATTGAGGGATTGGATCATTGACGATTGAGGGATTGGATCATTGAAGATTAAAAGGGAGGAATTATGCAAAAATATGCTGAACAGCTTAAAGACCGATCAAAGCAATTTGCGCTTCGAATTATGAGAATGTGTCGTCTATTACCGGGGACAGATGAGGCAAAAGTAATTGGCAGACAAGTTCTGCGCTCGGGGACATCTGTTGCCGCAAATTATCGGGCTGCGTGTCGGGCTCGCTCCAAAGCGGAATTCATTTCGAAGATTGGTGTGGTTGTTGAGGAAGCTGATGAAACGGTTCTATGGTTAGAGTTTCTCGTCGATGGGGAAATCGTTGCGCAAACAGAAATGGATAGCTTGCTCAAAGAAGCAAATGAACTCTTGGCTCTCTTCGCTGCGTCGCAGTGTACGGCCAAGAATAGACTGAGGAATTGAAGAATTGATGATTGAGGGATTGAGACATTGACGATTGAGGGATTGGGACATTGACGATTGAGGGATTGAGAGATTGACGATTGAGGGATTGGAGAATTGATGATTGAGGGATTGAATCATTGATGATTGAAGGATCGTTTTGGCAATCGTCAATGAAAAAATGATAAAATGAATCAATTAATACTATGATCGGACAAAGTATTAGTCATTATAAGATACTTGAGAAACTTGGTGAAGGTGGCATGGGTGTGGTTTATAAAGCAGAAGACACCAAGCTCGATCGCATTGTCGCGCTGAAGTTTCTTCCCCGTGCACTTACCGCGGATTCGTCGGAACGGGAACGATTTTATCTTGAAGCACGATCGGCATCTCAACTGATGCATCCGAATGTTACCGCGATCTTTGAAATCAACGAAGCGGACGGACAGATTTACCTTGCAATGGAGCATGTCGATGGCAAGACACTCAGCAGATTGATGAAGGAGGAAGAGCCTCTCCCGGTGAAAAAGGCGCTCGACATAGCGATTCAGATGTGCGCAGGACTTTCCAGTGCGCATGAAAAGGGAATCGTTCACAGGGACATCAAGTCGGAGAATATCCTTGTGAGCAGTAAGGGCGAAGTGAAGATCACGGATTTTGGCCTCGCGAAAATTAAGGGCGTGTCAAAACTTACAAAGGCAGGCAGTACGTTGGGAACCGCTGCATATATGTCACCCGAACAGGCACAGGGCGAGGATGTCGATGCGAGAAGCGATATCTTTTCCTCTGGCGTCGTCATGTATGAACTTCTCACCGGAAAGCTTCCTTTCCGTGGCGAGCACCAGGCGGCAATACTCTATTCTCTCGTGAATGAGGATCCACTTCCGCTCTCGCGGTTTCATGAGAATATATCCCAGGAACTCCAGCGAATCGTATCAAAAGCGCTTGCAAAGGATAAGGAAGACCGTTATCAGCATGCCGACGAGATGCTTGCCGACTTAAAGCGCGAACGCAAGAGCATGGAATATGCACGAACGGGCTATGTCGTTCAACAGCCGTCATCGATTACCGCCGAAGGAAGCCATCCGACTAATTATGGTCCACCATCTTCCGGTACATTCGCCGGCAGACTCAAGAACAGGGCGGTGTTCATCTCGGGTGTGGTCATCATCATCGTGGCTGTCGGTTCGTATCTTCTCTTCCAAAGGTCATTGAAGAATCAATCCGCGATCAATCCAACCATAAGCAAAATCGCAGTGCTGCCGTTTGAGAATCTGGGCCCTGCCGACAAGGAATACTTTGCGGACGGTCTTACGGATGAAATCCGCACAAAATTGAGCGGGCTGTCAGGTCTCGCGGTCATCGCGCGGGCAAGCTCTGTGCAATACAAAAAGACGACAAAGCCGGTTGCGGATATCGGGAGCGAGCTCAACGTGGGATATCTTCTTCAGGGAACGATACGTTGGGAGGAAGGGGACAGCCTGAATCGGAGCACAACACACCTGCTCGTGAATCCGACGCTTGTCAAAATCGCGGACGGAACGCAAATCTGGTCCCAATCATTCGAGGGGACGCTCGCGGGCGTTTTCAAGATGCAATCCGACATATCGCAACAGGTTGCACAGGCCCTCGCAGTTGTACTAGACCCTGCCGACCGGCAGACCATTGAATCCAAGCCGACGGATAATGCCGAAGCTTACGATTATTTCCTCCGCGGTCAGCAGCACACTGCAATTCCGACGGCGACGGACGTGAAACAGGCGGCCGCACTGTTCGAGAAAGCTGTGAGTCTGGATCCTAATTTTGGTGACGCTTATGCAGATTTGTGTCGGACGTACGCATTTATGAATTTTGCCCTGCATGGTCCCGATAGCCTTGTAGCGCTTGCGAAAAAATCTCTCGATAAGGTTGTCGAACTTGAGCCGAACTCGTTCCAGGCAAATTGGGCTGAAGGTTACTATCACTACTACGGATTCAGAGATTATGACCAGGCCCTCAAGTATTTTACACTCGCTCTTCAGCTCCAGCCCAATAATGCCGACATCCTTATGTCAATCGGGCTCGTGAAGCGAAGACAAGGGAAATTCCAGGAGAGCCTCGATCTTCTCACGAGGGGCTGTGAGCTTGATCCGAAGTCGTGGCGCAATTGGAATGAACTCGCATTCCTGGAAATGGTGATGCGACGCTATGCTCCTGCGGATGAGCATTTCAAACGGGCGCTGTTGGTTTTGGGGAAGGGATCCACGGCGCTGGCATCGTTACATTCTTTGGCCGTGTACTCGATGAAGGGAGATATCAAAGCATCGCATGAGATTTTTAATAATGAGGTCGATGAGACCAAATCGTGGATGTACAAGCAGAGAAGTTTTCAATTCCACCTTGCCGAAGGAAATATCGTAGCCGCAAAACAGGATCTTGCCAGATCCGTCCTTGCGGAGGCAGATGTCGACTCTGCAACCTATTATTCGGCCGTGGCTATCCTCCTCGATCAATCGTCCCGGCACGATGAAGCCCGCAGATACTACGACACGGCGAGGGTTCTGGCTGATGAGGCGGTGAAGTCGCATCCCAACGATTTTAATGGTCATTTATCCCTTGGGTATGCACTCGCCCATCTTGATCAAAAGGCGAGGGCGATCGAAGAGGGGAAGAAAGCCGTGGAACTGATGCCGCTGGAAAAAGACGCACTTCAGGAAGGGCCGGATGTGATCTATGGTTTGGCGCAGATCTACGCGGCTGTCGGTGAGTCCGATGCTGCCATTGACAATCTGGAGAAGGTATTGAGCATCCCAAGCTACTATACTGTGTACTTTATCCAGGCCGATCCAGAGTTTGCATCGCTGAAAGACTTGCCCCGGTATCAGAAACTGTTGGAGAAGTACAAGATACAATCATAGATGGCAAGTGATAATTGACGAATATGAGGTAATAGTGATATCAAATGATCGGACAGACCGTTTTCAACTATAAGATACTGCAGAAGCTCGGTGAAGGTGGCATGGGTGTGGTTTATAAAGCCGAAGACACCAAGCTCGATCGCATTGTAGCGCTGAAGTTTTTGCCTGAACACCTGAGTGCATCCGCTCAGGATAAATCTCGATTTATCCAAGAAGCGAAAGCTGCATCATCTCTGAATCATCCGAATGTTTGCACTATCCATGACATTCAGGAACACGAGGGAAGACTGTTTATCGTGATGGAGTTTGTGGATGGCCAGACACTCCAGGAGAAGAAGGGTTCGCTGTCTCAGAAACAGGCAATTGATATTGGCATACAGATAGCTGACGGTCTTACTGCCGCGCATGAAAAGGGGATCGTTCATCGCGACATTAAGCCTGAAAACATCATGGTTCGCAAGGACGGGATTGTACAGATCATGGATTTCGGGCTTGCCAAGCTTAGAGCCAGAGGAAGCAAAATATCGCGCCTGACAAAAGAAGGGAGTACAGTCGGAACTGCCGGTTACATGTCACCAGAACAAGTGCAGGGTCAGGATTCCGACCATCGTTCGGATATTTTCTCATTTGGGGTGGTACTCTATGAAATGTTAACCGGCCAACTGCCGTTCAAAGGTGTCCATGAGACGGCATTGGCGTACGAGATTGTAAACGTCGATCCGCCTCCGATGTCCTCCATCCGGCCGGAGATCGATCCAAATCTCGATGCAATAGTTCTTGAATGTCTGGAAAAAGATCCGCGCGAAAGGACACAATCGATAGCACAAGTGTCGGTAGACCTTAAGCGCCACAGGAGAGAATCAAGCCGCCAGCGTGCGAGCCGGATTACTGCTGTTCAATCTGTGATCAGTGCACAGAAAGCAATGGCATCGCCGGCTCGAGCTCAAAGCTCGGTCAAAAAAAATCTCGGTTATGTTCTTGCTGGCATCTTTGCAGTTCTTGCGATTGTTCTTGCCTGGGGTCCTTGGAAAAAGGAAGTCAATAGTAACCGGCCCTCTCTTCGTCTCTCAGTCAACCTTCCGGCGTTGAACCCGCTGTTCTGGTCTCAGGCGCAGAGTGGAATTGCAGTCTCACCTGATGCGAAATATCTCGTGTACACAGCGCAGATTTCCAATTCAAGTCAACTTGTTCTTCACCGGATGGATCAGTTGACATCGGAACCAATTCCGGGAACCGAGAATGGGGCTGAGCCGGTCTTTTCCCCCGATGGGCAATGGATTGCGTTCAATATTGGCCAGGAGAGACTCGTCAAAATCTCGATATTCGGTGGTGCACCTGAGGTGCTTTGCCAGACGAATGGCCAAACCCGGGGCATCTGTTGGGCAGATAACAATACAATACTTTTCGGGCACATCAGCAGTTGTATCTATCGTGTCCCCGCCAAAGGGGGAACTCCGGTGCCGGTTACATCTCTTGATTCTGCGGCGGGCGAGATTAGCCATCGATTTCCACAGGTTCTTCCTGACGGGGGGACGATTATCTTTACAATCAAGAATAACAATATCACGACATTCGACGAAGCGACGATCGTGGCACAGCGGCTCTCCACAGGAGAACGAAAAATTCTTGTCCGCGGAGGAACCTACGCCCGGTACCTGCCAACTGGCTATCTTATCTACATCCGTGGCAATATCATTTACGCGGTGCCGTTTGATGCAAACCGCCTCGAGGTGAAAGGTCCCCCCGTTCCAATTGAAGAAGGGGGATGGACGAATCCCGGCTCCGGCCAGGCAAATCTCGATTTCTCGGAAAACGGTGTTCTTGTGTTTGCACATTCCGGGCCGGTATCATACGACCGGTTCGCTCTTGCGTGGATGGATCGTCAGGGTCATATTTTGCCGCTGCTTGATACGTTGCGATCATATTTTTCAGGGAGAGTATCTCCTGATGGTCAAAAGATTATAACCGATATCAATGCGGCAAACGACGATGTTTGGCTCTATCAAATCCCGCGCGGTACGCTGAGCCGTCTGACATTTGCCGGCGGAAACAACAATTACCCTCTTTGGTCTCCGGATGGTCATTACGTAGTCTATAACGCCGAAAAAGGAAAAGCCCCAAACATCTTCAGAAAACCGTGGGATGGCAGTGGCGCAGAAGAGCGTCTTACCAGCGATACCGAAACGCAAGTTCCGAGATCGTTCAGGCCCGACGGCAAGATGCTCTCGTTTGATCGTAACGGAGATATATGGATCCTCCCGCTGGAAGGAGATCGAAAACCATTCCCCTTCATACAATCGCCCGCAAGCGAAGGATCGGATATGTTCTCTCCGGACGGCCGGTGGATGGCATTCGTCTCGAACCAGTCGGGCACCAATGAAATATATGTGACTGGATTTCCTAAGCGCGAAGGAAATTGGCAGGTTTCGAACGGAGGTGGCGCAAACCCGATATGGTCGCATAATGGAAAAGAATTATTCTTCACGAATGGTCCAACACTGATGGTTGTCGAGATACAAGAAGGTTCCACGTTTGATTTCTCCGTACCGAAAAAACTATGCGATATTCCTCCGTCGACATTGGTATGGGATATCGCACCCGACGGGGCCAGGTTTCTCGTCAGAATATCACAAATACAACAGGTGACATTACCGCGGCTTGAAGTTGTAACAGAATGGTTTGATCAAGTGAAGGAAAAATTTGCTCTCAACAAGAATTGAAGAGCAATAAATCAATGAGACAATGAATAAAGAAATCACACTATGATCGGTCAATTAATTTCTCACTATAAACTTCTTGAAAAGCTGGGCGAAGGCGGCATGGGCGTGGTCTATAAAGCCGAGGATACAAAGCTCGATCGCGTGGTCGCTCTGAAATTCTTACCCGAACACCTTAGCGCATCAGCGCAGGATAAGGCGCGTTTCATCCAGGAAGCCAAAGCAGCATCATCGCTGAACCATCCAAACGTCTGTACGATCCATGATATCCAGGAACATGACGGCCGTTTGTTCATCGTGATGGAATATGTTGATGGGCAGACATTACGGCAAAAGCTCCCGGCAATGAATCAGAGTAAGGCGATTGATGTGGGGATTCAGATCGCCGAAGGACTTTCTGCTGCGCATGAAAAGGGGATCGTGCACCGGGACATAAAGCCCGAGAACATCATGATCCGAAAAGATGGAATTGTGCAGATCATGGACTTCGGGCTTGCGAAGTTAAGGGCAAGCGGGAGCAAGATCACAAGGCTGACCAAAGAAGGAAGCACCGTCGGGACAGCAGGCTATATGTCTCCCGAACAGGTGCAAGGACAGGATGCCGACCATCGTTCCGATATCTTTTCGCTGGGAGTGATTCTGTACGAGCTTTTCACAGGAGAGCTCCCCTTCAAGGGTGTTCATGAAACTGCGTTGTTGTATGAGATAGTAAACGTTGACCCGCCGCCCCCAAGTGCAATCAAGCCGGACATTGAATCTGAGCTCGATAGAATCGTGCTGGAATGTCTGCAAAAGGAGCCTGATGAGCGGTACAACGCAGTAAAAGACATCGCGAAGGATCTGAGACGCTTTAAGCGCGAATCAAGCAAGACCAGGATGTCGCGTTCCTTCCCGGCTCAACCCGCCCGGCGATCGTCCGCGGGTATTCCCTACCAAATACCGGTGGAGGAACCGGCCTTGGTAAAGCGGCGAGGCATCAAGGTGTACTGGCTTGCGGTCACGTTCATAGCCGGGATTATACTCACAGGATTGCTCTGGAGGCCGTGGAGTGCAAGAGAATCAGCAATTCGCCCTCCCATGCATTTCACCATTGCGCTTCCCGATAGTGCTGCAATTCCTATTGGCACCACGGGGATTAACATCTCTCCCGAAGGGAAATTCATCTCCGTCCTTGTGCAGTCCGGACTTGGAGCAAAGCTCATGATACGCGCCGCCGACCTGGAAACTCTCGAACCGGTCCTCGGCTCCGAAGTTTCAAACACAGGCCAACAGGTCTACAATGTGTTTTCTCCGGATGGACAATGGATTGCTTTTAACCCGAGCAATATTATCCTGAAGTCTTCTGTCTTTGGAGGGGCATCAATTACTATCTGCGATGCCGGAGGTCAACCGCGTGGCTTGTGGTGGGGAAGCGATAAGAATATCTATTTCGGTCACATCAGCAGCGTAATATACCGGGTGAGCGAAAATGGAGGAAAACCGGTCGCGGTGACAATGCTTGACTCTGCATCAGGCGAGATCAGTCATCGGTTCCCGGAGCTACTGCCTGATGGGAAGAGCGTTCTCTTTACCATTAAATACAATAATATCACGACCTTCGACGAAGCCGCGATTGCTGTCTTAGACACCAAATCCAAGCTGAAGAAAATTCTTATTCGGGGAGGAACGTTTGCCCGATATGTTCCAACCGGACATCTTGTGTACGCACGGGGAAGCTTCATCTATGCTGTACCATTTGATCTGGAGAAACTCGAGGTGACAGGTCCGCCAAAACAGCTGTTCAAGGGTGGCTGGATGAATCCTTTTTCAGGCGATGTCAGTCTTGCGTTTTCACTCGAGGGCACTCTTTTGTATATCCCCAGAGGAATTGAGTCGTACTCAGTCGGTAGAATCAAGTGGTTAGACATGCAAGGGAAACTGACACCACTTGTCGATACGATGAATTCCTATTATACCACAGCACTGTCGCCGGATGGAGAAAAGCTTGCACTCCACGTTCAGGCGGCGAACGATGACATCTGGCTCTATCACACTGGACGAAAGAGTTTGACCCGGCTGACATTCGGCGGTGGGAATAGCGGATTTCCCGTTTGGAGTCCGGATGGCAAGTATGTGATCTTCGGCTCGGAACGAGGGCGGGGAACCAACATTTATCGAATTGCCTGGGATGGATCTGGAAAAGAAGAACGTCTGACCACAAGCGATTACAGTCAGTATCCCCGGTCTGTCTCCCCTGATGGAAAATACCTCGCGTTTATCCAGGATGGAGATATCTGGTTGTTATCCCTCGATGGGAGCGGCAAAACGTCACGGCTCTTCGCGTCTCCAGCCACTGAAGGCAACCCTGTCTTCTCGCCTGACGGGCATTATCTGGCGTATGAGACCAACGAATCCGGAAGATATGAAGTGGTGCTTGTTCCGTTTCCATCCCGGGCGGGGAAATGGCAGATTTCGAGCGGAGGGGGATCCAACCCGATCTGGTCACCATCAGGAAATGAAATATACTTTACTCAAGGGCCATCGATCTTCTCTGTGAGCGTTCATTCCGCCAATGGCTTCGACTTTTCCGCACCAAGGAAAATCCTTGATCTTCCATCCGATGGGGCGTACCTTACAGGCATCTCACCGGACGGGAAGAAATTCGTGATGGTCACACTCCCCTTCAAGGAGCTCAACACTTCGGAGTTTACATTAGTGACCGATTGGTTCCAAGAGCTGAGGAGTACATTCGCCACAAGATAATTACGCAAACGGTTTCACGTTTACCCCGTGAGATAAGGCAGGATTAAACAAATATGACACCCAAAGAAATGAGCTCACAGGGTAAATTACCGGAACAGACCATGATAGGTCAAGTTGTCTATCAATATCGGATATTAGAAGAACTGGGTCAGGGCGGTATGGGCGTAGTGTACAAAGCACACGACACAAAACTCGACCGCATTGTTGCGCTCAAGTTTCTTCCTCAGCACCTCCGTTCCTCCGATCAGGAAAAGGCCCGGTTCACTCAGGAGGCGAGGGCGGCAGCAGTTCTTAATCATCCGAACGTCTGTTCTGTGATCGATATTCAGGAATCAGATGGCCAACAATTTATTGTGATGGAATTTGTCGACGGGGAGCATGTGAAATCTCATATCCAAAAGGGCCAATTCTCGTACGATCGCATTGCCGATATTGCGACTCAAATATGCGAGGGATTGAAATCTGCGCACGAGAAGGGAATCATTCATCGTGATATAAAATCAGAAAATATCATGATCACCAACGAGGGCCGGGTAAAAATCATGGATTTTGGGCTTGCAAAGTTTAAGGGTAGTCCCGGTTTAACAAAATCCGGCTCGACCGTCGGAACCATCGCTTACATGTCTCCCGAACAGATTCAATCGCTGGAATTGGATCAGCGTTCGGATCTATGGTCATGCGGTGTTGTAATGTACGAAATGATTACCGGTCATCTTCCATTCCAAGCTGAACATGAAGCGGCGGTCATGTACGAGATCCTGAACGTGGAACCAAGGCCGCTGCAAACCATCCGACCGGAAACACCGGAAAGACTTCGCGACCTTGTCATGCAGCTTTTGCAGAAGGATGCGTCGATGAGACCGGCATCGGCTGCGGAAATCATCTCACGCTTAAAACAACCCCTTCCACTGGTAGAAGATGCCCAGGCAAAGAAATCGATTGCGGTGCTCTATTTAGAAAACATGAGCTCTGAAAAAGAGAGCGATTACTTCTGTGCTGGGATCACCGAAGACATCATCACAGATCTTTCGAAGATCAAAGAATTGAATGTCGTTTCGCGTGGTGATGTCCTTCCGTTCCGCAACAGGGAGGTTAACACGAGGCAGGTAGGCGAATCTCTTCGTGTGAATTATATTCTTGAAGGGAGTGTACGCAAAGCCGGGCAGAAAATCAGGATCACCGGACAGCTCATCGATGTGCGTACGGGGTTTCACGTATGGGCCGAGCGCTATGACCGCCTCGTTGAGGATATATTTGATTTACAGGATGAGATCGCGCGGAGTATTGTTAAAGCTCTGAGAATTTCACTCACGGACTCGGAAGAAAAATCGTTGGGCAAGAAGCCAACCGATGATCTCCGGGCGTACGATTTTTACATGAGGGGTCGCGAACATCTTTACCTGCGGGGCAAAAAGAATACCGAAGCGGCTATCCAGATGTTCGACCGTGCGATATCGATCGACCCCAGTTTCGCGGCTGCCTACGCCGGCATCGCGGAAGCATGTTCCTACATGTACAATTTCTATGATGGAGAGTCCCGCTGGCTCTCGAAGACGCTCGAAGCAAGCCAGAAAGCTGTTGAGCTGGACCCGCAATCCGTCGATGGATTATTCGTCATCGGTATCGTCTACTTCCATCAAAAACGTTTAGGCGAGGCAAAGCGCAGCCTGGAGAAGGTCATTCAGCTGAAACCTGATCACTATGATGCGTACCGGTGGCTCGGAGTTATCGCCGATATCACAGGTGGATACGATGCAGCACTCGGTTTCTATGACCGCTGCACGGAGCTGAAACCGTACAGTGAAGAACCATGGATGCATCTTGATATGGCTCATCGAAGGAAAGGAAACAGGGAAGCGTCAAATCAGGCGCAGCGGAAAGTGCTGGAAGTTGGTGCACGGAAACTCCAGGTGAATCCGGATGATGTCATCGTCTTAAGCCGTATGGCAGGTCCCTACGCGCATTTTGGGGATAGAGAAAAAGCACATGACACCTTGCGGAAGGTGCTCAGTCTTGCTCCGGGCGATGGACTCGCACTCTATAATTGTGCGTGTACGTACGCAGTCCTCGGTGATGAGAAGGAAGCGCTTGCCTGTCTCCGCGATGCCATCAACAGCGGATACAAGAATGTCGGCGAGTGGGTAAAAGCCGACCCCGATTTTGCCCCCTATCATAATAATCCCGAGTTGAAGGCATTAATTGCAGAGATTGGATAAGCTATGGTCGGCGAAATAATATCCCATTACAAAATTCTTGAGAAGCTGGGTGAAGGCGGCATGGGTGTGGTCTATAAGGCCGAAGATACAAAACTCGGTCGGATTGTCGCATTAAAATTCCTTCCTCATCATCTGACGGCTAACGAATCCGAACGGGCGCGCTTTCTCCAGGAAGCCCGCGCATCATCTGCCTTGAATCATCCTCATGTCTGCGGAATTCACGCCATCAACGAGTATGAAGGACAAAGCTTCATTGATATGGAATTTGTTGACGGCGTTACTCTCCGGCAAAAAATTTCCTCAGCTCCCCTTGGTATTGATGCGGCAATATCCTATGCCGTCCAGATTGGCGATGCCCTTCACGAGGCACATGCCCACGGTATAGTTCACCGTGACATCAAGTGCGAAAATATTATGATCAATTCGAAGAACATGATCAAGGTGATGGACTTCGGATTGGCAAAGCTGAAGGGATCACTAAAACTCACGAGAACTTCAAGCACCGTCGGCACGATTGCCTATATGGCGCCGGAGCAGATCCAGAATGGTGAAGTAGACGCACGATCCGATATCTTTTCGTTCGGAGTGGTTCTTTTCGAAATGCTCTCGGGGCGAATGCCCTTCCGGGGTGAGCATGAAGCGGCGCTGATGTACTCGATCGTCAACGAAGAACCAGATTCCCTCGCAAAATACATACCTGACATTTCCCCGGAAATCGAACGGATTGTCCGACGGGCATTGGAAAAGGATCCCGCAGACAGGTATCAACACGTCGACGATATGGTGAGTGAACTGCGGCGATTGCAGAAGAAGACATCCCGGGTTGTCAGACCGGAGCGATCCGAAACTGCCGGGGAGGTAAAAGCCGCTCAACCCACAAAGTCTCGTTCCGCCAGAATGCCCTTGAAGGGAGGAATTGTCGCTCTTATTGTAATTGTGGCAGGCATTGCTGCCTGGCTCTTTTTTAACGGCAGGGCGGAGGAGAAAATTGCATCAATGGCAGTGCTCCCATTTGTCAACACAGGGTCCGATCCTTCAATGGAATATCTGAGCGACGGTCTCACCGAGGGATTAATCAACGGTTTGTCGAAAATCCCCGGGATGAAAATGATGTCCAGCAGCTCGGTCTTTCACTTCAAGGGAAAGGACATTGATCCCAGGGAAATCGGGAAAGAGCTCTCGGTAAGTGCCGTCCTTCTGGGAAGGATCACACAGAGTGGGGATGCCCTGAACGTCAGCGTAGAGCTTGTCAGTACCCGTGACAATAGCCACATTTGGGGTGATCAATACTCCAGGAAGATGTCCGATCTGGTAACGCTTCAGAGTGAAATATCACAGGACATTACAACACAGCTGAAGATCGCGCTGACCGGAGAAGAGCAGCGCCAGGTAACAGGGCCCGCGACCGAAAACTCTGAAGCATATCAGTTCTATCTCAAAGGTCGATTCTACTGGAACAAGAGAACAAAGGATGGCTTCAACAAAGCGGTCCAGTATTTTGAAGAAGCCATTGCGAAGGATCCCTCTTTTGCACGCGCATACGCCGGGCTGGCGGATGCGTATGCGCTGATGGGCTCCTACAATTTGATAAGCCCCGGAGAATCGCTTGATAAGGCGCGTGCCGCTGCCAAGCACGCCCTTGAACTTGACGACCGGTTGGCTGAAGCGCATGCCACACTTGCAAGTTTATATGAGGGCTACGAGTGGGATTGGAGGAATGCGGAGGAGGAATATCGACATGCTCTCGAACTCGATCACAATTATGCAACCGCACACCAATGGTACGGGGAATTTCTCAGTGCCACCGGAAGATACGAGGACGGTCTTGTGGAGGTCAGGAAGGCGACAGATCTTAATCCTCTTTCGCCAATCAGTTATGCTTCCATAGGGCTTGTGCTGGTTCCTCTTCGGCGGTATGACGAAGCTGCGCAGCAATTGCGCAAAGCGCTCGAGCTCGATCCGAATTTTCCACGGGTTCATGCGCAGCTCGGATGGACATATTTTGCGCTCAACAGGAATGATGATGCGATTCGTGAAATGAAAATCGCGTACCAGAACTCTGACAGCGCGGTTGAATATCTTGCCGCGGTCGGTTTTCTTTATGGGCGGACTGGAGACCGCAAGGAAAGCGAAAAAGTTTTGGCCGACATCCTGCGCTTATCTAAAGTTGAGTACGTCCCACCGTACCTCATGGGTTCGGTCTGTGTGGGTTTGGGGAAGTTCGATGAAGCCTTCATCTGGTTTAATCGCGCCATTGATGAACATTCGAATAGCATGGAATACCTCAAAGTTGATCCAATATTTGACCCGGTCCGGAATGATCCGCGGTTCGCGCAACTTATGAAAAAAGTCGGGTTGCCTTCATGATCGGACAGACAATCTCGCATTACAGGATTCTTGAAAAGCTCGGCGAGGGGGCCAGCCGATGTTCGTCTGCCATCCTATTTAGTCCAATTAAGAAGATTTAATTGGATTAGTTGCCCCCTCCGTAAGTTCAAGTTTATTAATCATCTCTCACGACCGGCACACCTGGTTCCCATGGAAAACCATGGCAGGTATCTTGACCCTATCAAGGGATCATCGTATCATAAAGTAGGAAGCACAACAAAGGTTACATAGGTAATAATGCCCTTGTCGAGGGCGACCTGAGAAAGGAGAAAACATATGCGCACGATGAAATTTGTGATCCCGGTCTTCATGGGACTCCTGATATCTTCATGTTTCCCGTCCCGTGTCGGTATGCGCTACACTGCCGCGGACGACGGGTACCAGAGCTTTTATCTGGGGGTCAGTGAATATTACGGCGTGCCGGAACAGGATGTGATGTTCGTCAGGGAACGTAACATCCCCGATGAAGATATCCCAGTTGTCTTCTTTATCGCGCAGCGTGCCAATGTCGCACCTGCAGAAGTGTGCGATATGCGCTCGCGAGGGGCAAGCTGGATGGATATCTCACTCCATTACGGTATTGACCCGGAAGCGTACTATATGCCGGTTGATGAAGTGTCTGGTCCTTACGGCAAAGCATACGGCTACTATCGTGAGAAGCCACGGGCTGAGTGGAAAAATATTCGCCTGTCCGATGATGATGTCGTGAACTTTGTGAATCTTCGTTTCGTGAGCGAACACTACAATCACGACGCCCATGATGTCATGCAAATGCGTTCTCATGGTGATAACTTCGTGACGATCCATAACCGGATTCGCCAGAACAGCCATGGCAGGGATGAAAATGATCGTGGAAAAGGGAGAGGTGACAATCGAAGAGATGACCACGACCATTGAACCCTTCCGCTCGTAGCTTGAGCAGAGTGCCATTCCAATCGAGGGATGGCACTTTTTTTTGATGGGCGCGTCCCACTGAATCCCTTGCCTTTCCGGATTAAGGTTCAGGCTCTGGACGGTTTCATAACGTGAGTGCTGAACTTGCGGTGATATCTCGCTTTTGGTTTACTTGACGATTGGGCAGTTTTTCACTATCATTCCGGGGAGCGGGAGCAGAATTTCCAAGGAGTTATCCCTACGGTCAGGGCTGTGAATCAATTCGTAATTGTGACTAAAAACTCTGACGCTCCACACGGCAACTCATAAGGAAACTCTCTCGGGTTAGCGGCTCATCAATTTCGATTGGGTTTTTGGTATTCGCCTTCTCCCCGAGCACAGTAAACAAATCATCATCGATCAATGGTTCAATTATATGAGGTTAGTTATGAACGACCGGCTTCAAGCATTCACGATAGTCCTTGGTTTTATGTTCGTAGGTATGACACTTATTGTATCTTCTGGATCCGCCCAGGAAATGGCGGCGCGGCGATTTATTAACCTTCCTTCGAAGGCAATCCAGGCACCGTTTACCGACGGCGTGCTGGTTGGCAACACGCTCTATCTTTCAGGCCGCATTGGCATTGATCCGAAAACAGGTAAAGCTCCTGATAGTCTCGAAAACGAAATCCGGTTTCTCCTTGACGGAATTAAGGAAACGCTGTCGGCAGGTGGGATGAAGATGGAAGACCTTGTCTACGTCCAGGTTTTTTGCACGGATCTTGCTTTGTATGACCGATTCAACGCAATGTATCGCTTGTATTTTGCCAGGGATTTTCCCGCGAGAGCGTTCATCGGGTGCGGAGCATTACTGCGCGGAGGGCACTTCGAAATTCAGGCGATCGCGGTGAAGAGTTAAGGGGAGAAAAGTTGAAGGTTTTGGTGGGATGCGGACCCGGACCTCTGCCAAACAATCGGAGTATTAGCGAAGGCTGAAAACGAAATCTATCTTGGAGGTTGATTTCGGGAGGACTGTTACCTGCTTTGTTTCCTCGTAGGGCGGTTCAAAATCATACTTCTTAACCTTCTCGTGTTCCATTTCCTTCTTCACAATCGAGACGCCCTCGTGCCACATATGGAGAGTATAGGTTCCCGAAGGTATGTTATCGAGTGTGAATTTTCCTTCCTTATCGGTAATTGCGGAATACGGGTTTGGAGAAACCAGGATATACGCCGACATCCAGGGATGCCCGGCGTCGCACGTTGCTGTCAGGATCCCCGGATTCATCAGGGCCTTTGTGCACGATCTGACACCCTTAATCGGCTGCGCAATGTTGAAGCATGTCTTCAAATCATGGGCGAGTTCGTATGAATGAACATTGTGGAGAATCGCATCTTTATTCACAATGAAGAGTTTCTCCCCTTGCGGAACCATGATGACATGAGGCTGATATTTGCAGTTATGTTGGGCAAGCTCATAGCTTTTGTTTGAAGGAAAAGGCTTACCGCCTGTGACCCCTTCCAGATACACTATCGCATTCTCAACGCCGTGGTTATTCCCAAGGGCCAGACGCGGTGATATCTTCTTTTTCCCACAGGTCATATTATCCTGTGACACGTCCAGGTAGGCGATTACCGGAGAGATCCCGGTAAGGGTGACGCTGCCGCTAATCGTTCCCCCATCCATGACATTTTTGACCGAATATTTTGTCTGAGAAAAAAGAATGTACGGATGGAAGCAGAAAATATTGGCAAAAAACAAAAGGGCGAGGCCTGCGGCAACAGATGCGGCATTCTTCGCCCCCGCGCGATGTTGAGTGGTTTGCATGTTAACTACGAAACCCTTGAGGTTATTTCTTCGGAGCTTCGGCCGGCGGAATCGGATCAGGAACAGCATTTGAAACAGGCGGCAGCGATTGCAGAAAAGCAAACACTGACTTGAGATCTTGATCGGTCAACTTTGCAATATTATACCACGGCATTGGAGGAAGAAGCTCCCTTCCTGTGCCCATATGCTTGCCTGTGCGCATTGCTTTGATGAACATCGCCGGAGTCCAGCTTCCAAGTCCGGTTTCCTTATCGGGAGTCAGATTTGCTGTGAACGAAGTTCCCCACGCACCGCGCCAGGCAGTGAAATCACTCGACCCCACTCCTCCCCACATATCAGGTGAAGCGCCAACGACCCCGTCGGGAAGCGGTGGCAACTTCGCACTCGCCGGATGACCTGAGAGCAATTTCGTGGTATCTGGCACCGGCCCCATCTGTGTGAAGATTTTTGGAGAATGGCAGTCGTTGCATTGCCCGATCGTCACGAGATACCTGCCTCGAGACACCATTGCGGAAGTCGATTTTGATTTGGTTTGGCTCTGAGCCAGCGGCGTTGCCGCAAGGGCGGCAAGACAAAACATGGCCACGGTGGCCAGAAATGTGCGAATGGACATAATGTACCCTCTCGTTGATTATGTGAAGAATTGTCTTTGTTGAATTTTTCAACAAGGAATTTGGAATGAAGAGCGATGTGAACTGCTCATTTAAGGTCTCCGCGAGAGCGTTCACAAAAATGACATTTCAATATAGGAAAAATATTCGGATTGTCAAACCGAAAATCTGTTTTGAAGTGTCAAATAAACAGTACTTTGGGAGAACTAGGACTGAGAAAGATAGGGTCCTGGCTTGTCTTTCTGAACGAACGATAGTGGAGTGAAGAATCTGCCATAACCTGTCTCTTTGATCCCGACGAAGTCTGGAGCAAGATACGCCTTTCACCGGGGAGCCAAGCTCAACGGCGCCCTATTCGGCTTGCTGCAAATTAAGAGCGAGATTCTTCGTCCCACTTGAGAAGAATTGGGACTCAGAAAGACGGAGGCATGTCTTTCTGATCACGACGAAGTGGGGAGAAGAAACTGCGCATGACTGTGCAGATAGCCTCGTCGGTGCACACCCGATTGGTTGAAATTCAAAGGCAAGATTCTTCGCCGCGTCGCTCCTCAAAAAGAGTATTTACTTCAGCTCTTTTCCCCCACGGGCTCCTGTCAGTTTGAATAAGGATTCAATAGTCCCTTTTCAAGACTTTGATCCAATCGCTTCTGACCAGTTATCCTGACGTCCTTCTCACTCATTCCTCAAAGCTTCAACAGGATCAACCCTCGATGCCCGCGCTGCGGGATAGTAACCGGCAAGGACACTCACTGTAATCCCGACCACAAGTGCTATGAGAATCAGCCATATCGGGAGTGCGAAAAGATCGATCGGCGGGATCCCCTGTTTCATCATAAATGCCTGTGCGATCGCCGATGCTACGCGGGAAATAACCCAGCCGAAGATAATCCCGCCTGTTGTTCCCAGAAAGCCGATCGCCCCTGATTCGGTCAGGAATAAGACGCGGATGTCGTGATCGTCGGCTCCGAGTGATTTAAGAATGCCAATTTCTTTCCGCCGCTCGGTAATCGACATAACCATGGTGTTCACAATTCCGAGTGAGGCCGTTGTCAGAGCGATGAGTCCGATGAGGGCCAGCGCGAGATTGAAATAGAGCATTGCCCGCTG
>JAWOMQ010000225.1:0-5202 GCA_033852415.1 Bacteroidota bacterium | reverse complement strand
TGGGCAGGGGGGGATTCGAACCTCCGAAGGCCGGAGCCGACAGATTTACAGTCTGTTGCAGTTGACCGCTTTGCTACCTGCCCGTCTATCGTCGGGCATCCGAGCATTTCGTCCCGACTCTCCACCGCCTGCGCAAGGGGTTTCCCGGTGCGCCACGGTTGTACATTATGATCGAACGTGTTGTAGAGCTGGCGACCCGATTTGAACGGGTGACCTGCTGATTACAAGTCAGCTGCTCTACCAGCTGAGCTACGCCAGCAATCGAACAGAGGCGTCAGATCCACGCACGCTCTTCACATCATCCCGCCGAATAAGGAGGCGAAACAAGTCCTCATCGGACCTCCTTGCCTTTGCGGTCGCCCGTTCCATGAGATTTAAGAATAAAAAATCCCTCTCCCGATGCGCAAGAACCCATCCGGAGATCAATTAACCGACAAAATCAACCGAAAGTTTTGGCGGGCCTGGTACCATTAAAGCCTAGTAATATAATAAAATTCTATTAAAAGTCAAACAATTATTGTGCCACCCGTAAGAGAATTTTGCACTTATCCCCTTCTCGTTATTCTTTCCTTCAACGACAGAGCTTCCGGCATTTCAGGGCGAAGCGCCAATGCCCTATCCAACAGTTGAAGTGCCATATCATCATTTCCGGTTAAGTGCATGTAAAGTGCGTTGTTAACATAAGCGCGGGCATATTGGAGAAGTATTCCTTCGTTGTAGGAATCACGCCTACCCGACGGACGAAATGAAAAAGAGGGGGCTCGATAAGGATGAGCCAGCGTATCCCTGTATAACCTGAACGCAAGCCCCGCAGGGACTTTTTGAAACCCACTTGTGTACGATTCTTCAATCTCAGCTGTAGCATATATAGGTCGGGCTGCGTAATTCTTCTCGAACAGACTGTGGATCACCTCCTGGTATCTTGCTTCAATCACATTGGAGGAATACGGCAGGTCGTGCTCGAACCTATACAGCTCTGCCAAGAACGCCTCTATCTCATGCTGCGAGCCGCGGTAGAGAGCGGGATAGCGCCATTCCAATTGCTTGTAGTACCATGAGCGTCGGAGCAATTCTTTATCTATCACAACGACATCCGGACGCAGGTGATCCACTATCTGGAAATAGTACGCTGCCGAGACAAAATAGTCCCATTGGTACGAAAGTATCAGAGCGTTGCTATCGATGGACTTAAACATATCCTTCGTATAGTCCTCCACAAGATAGGATTGACTCTCGTCCACGTCATCAATGTTTGTCAGCATAATGCCGATCATAAGGGCAAGGCCTGCATATGCTATCCAGTTTGATCGTGGTCTGTCTCTAAGGAATGAGACAAGCACCGAACACCCCACACCCGCCCATAACGCTATCGTAAAAAACGCGAGGAGGAAATACGAATCGATGTCATGAATATCGTAGTTAACAGAATAAAAGAGGCAACCCAAAAAGAGCAGCAGCGTGAAGAGAAGGAGCGGACGGTTGCGTCGCACCAACCGCCACACACCAACAATTGCAAGGCACACAGGAACGTAGGCGAATTTTGCCCCCACGGTACTGAAAAAGTAGTTCAATTGTCGTTCGGCACTTTCAGTCGACGAAAAAATCCAGACGCGGTATTGCTTGCCCGTGAAATGCCACCAGAATCTTTCGAGATCTGCGGGATTACCCCAATTGAGGAGGGGATGACCGGACGCCCGGATCGGCAGATAAAGATAGAGAGAAAATCCAAGAAGGAATGCCGGAACAAGCCCCAGGAGATGCTTCCACGTTCTCCCGTTTAGACCGAACGTGTAAAAATAAAGATACAGGAATCCGGGTCCAAGGAGGATCGTCGTCATATGATTTGTGAATGAAAGTCCAAGGGCTAGCGCAAACGTATACCAGAGCCGGCTTCTATTTTCGCCGGGTATTCTCGAACTTTCAGAATGAAGATGAATTGCCTTCACAAAAAGGAAGAGAAGCGTTGACAGAAAAACTGTATGGAGGGAATACACCTCAACAGCAGTCGCCTGGGCCCAGAACGTCTCAGAGAGACCAAGAGAAACTGTCGCAACAGCCGCAGGAAGAAGCTGCACCATGCGATGGCCGGTGGATTTTGTGCCGAGAGCCTCTCCGATGAAGAAAACCATGAACCGGAAAAAGATGAATAAACTAACGGAACAGAGAAACGCGGCCATGACATTGACCCGGTACACGACTGAACTGGATAAGGGGAGATGCGAAAAGAGCCAGCCAATCAACGTAAAGATCGGATAACCAGTTGGGTGCGCAATACCCAGGGTATACGCTACAGTGGTAAGTTCACCGCTATCAATAAAGTCTGTGGTCGGACATAGGGTTTTCAGATACAGCGCGAAGCAAACCAGCGAGAGCAAAATGCCGAGGGCGTACTCAAGCGAGGTATCTCTTTTGGTCATGTGAACAATCGAAATAATGACGCACAATTTAAAGAATTACGGCCGGATTTTCAACAGGCGGGCAGACAAGATCTCCCTGATTTTGGTTAGATGTTTATATGAGTCAACGATTCCGTTTCATTGAGATGATCATATGAGGCACGAGGCAGACCTAGACATCCACGACAGAAGCTAAGTCCTTGATTCTTCCCCTCGCGCTGGGTATATTTATTTTTCAATTTCTATCAAACTCTTTGGGGATAATCATGGTCAAACTCGTGGCGCTTTACAAATCTCCTGCCGATCAGGAAGTATTTGACAAACACTATCGCGAAGTGCACATCCCTCTGGTAAAGAAAATTCCGGGTTTGAGAAAGGTCGAAGTGACCAGAGTGCTCGGAGCTCCCATCGGACAGTCTCAATACTATTTGATGGCGGAACTTTACTACGATTCAGTGGACGCAATGAACGCTGCAAATGCTTCTCCCGAGGGGAGAGCCACTGTGAAGGACCTTATGAGTTTTGCGGCCAACATCGTCACGTTATTCTTTGGGGAGGTTTCGGAATGAACAAGTACGCGGGTAAATCTCCCTCATCCTTCAGGATGAAAAACATCCGTTACAAAAAACAGAATTCCCGGGCTCTCATTACCATCAATCGACCGGCGGTTCACAATGCACTAAACCTTGAAACGCTCATTGAGCTTAGTGCAGCGCTGCGCGACGCCGCGTGGGACGATGCAGTCGGTGTTGTCGTACTCACCGGCGCTGGCACAAAAGCTTTTTGCACCGGCGCCGATCTCAAGGAATGGAATGAGGATTTTTCTGAGTCTCCATCAGATTTCTATAAATGGATGGGAGTCTTTATCGAAACATTCGACCGGCTGCGTACAATCGGAAAACCGACGATTGCACGACTCAATGGAATGGTCGTGGGGGGTGGCAACGAACTGCAGATGACATGCGACCTTGCGATCGCCGCGGAAGATGTGTTCATCAGGCACGTCGGTGTCACCCGGGGAAGTGTTCCCGGCGCGGGTGCAACACAATGGCTACCGCTCATTGTGGGCGACCGACGAGCCAGGGAAACCTTGTTCCTCTGCGAAAAAATTCCCGCCCAAAAAGCCCTTGAATGGGGTCTGATAAACGAGGTCGTTCCCCGTGAAAAGCTGGACAGTGCCGTTGACAAAATGTGCGAAAAACTTCTAAAGACACTCCCGGAATGTCTCCGCTATACGAAACAGCAACTTAACTTCTTCCGCGATTTTTTATGGGCCATGACAATCGGAAACGTACGGGACTGGCTGACCGTTCATACCGGTTCGACTGAGGTCCGCGAGGGACTCGCGGCATTTGCGGAGAAGCGCGAGATCAACTATAAAATGCTGCGGACAGTTCGTTCCGGGCGAAAACGTAGGGTTTCGTTGACCAAGTGAAACTGATCCGATCTACAGTCATCAGCGGAGTATTGCTCACGTTGACAGGGGCGACTCTGCTTCTGACTTTTCTGGGAAATCAAAAAGGGGGCAAAACCCGCTCTCCGTTTCTGGCATTGCCGGGGACGCAGCCAGGACAGATTGCCCTTGCCGATAATGCCCTGATATGCAGGGAATGCCATTATTATGTGGACAGCGCCAGGAGCATACTTATCCACAAGGATTGGACAGGAAGCATGATGGCGCAGGCGGCTCGTGATCCGATATTTTACGCGGCACTCGTAGCATTCAGCAAATATCGCCAGGGAGACGGCGAATTTTGCATCCGGTGTCATTCTCCGATGGGTTGGCTGGCGGGGCGATCAGAAGTGTTTACCGGACAGGCGCTGGCCGGCAGCGATCTCGACGGGGTGCAGTGTGACTACTGCCATCGGGCGGTTGATCCGCTCAACCCTGATAGCACGGTCAATCCACTTCTTCTGGGCCCCGTTCCTGGCTATGGTAACGCCATGCATGTGATGGAAGCAAGTGACAGTATCAAGCGTGGGCCGTACAACGATGCAGTTGTCATTCAGCATCATGTGCTGGGCGATCCGTTCCAGCAATCGGGAAACTTCTGCGGTATTTGTCACGATATCAGCAACCCGAATCATATTACTCCAATCGAAAGAACATTTCTTCCTCCCTCAGCATACGCACCGCTTGAGAGAACTTACAGCGAGTGGCTGATGAGTTCCTATGCACAGGAAGGGGATGCCGGGACATGCCAATCGTGCCACATGAGGGACACCACCGGTTATGCATGTAAATACTTCGGACTCGTCCCGCTCCGGAACGACATCGCTCAGCATGATCTCACCGGTGGAAATACTTTTGTTGCGGACATCCTCCCCGACTTCTATGACAGTCTGGACACAGACGCCCTGCAACGCGGTAAACAGAGGGTAGCGTCAAATCTTCACCACGCGGCCTCGCTGGATGCTGTTGCTTACCATTCCGGCGACAGCATTCTCACACGGGTGCGCATTACAAATCTCACAGGACATAAACTTCCGACCGGTTACCCGGATGGGCGGAGAATGTGGATCAGCCTGGTTGCAACCGATATCCACCATGATACCGTGTTCCAGTCAGGTGCCTACGACACCACAACCGCAACGCTGCAACAGGATGCACAGCTCAAGGTGTACGAGACAATTCAGGGCCTCACACAGGATACGGCAACAAACTACGGATTACCCGCTGGGCCCTCATTTCATTTCTTTTTGAACGACACGATATACAAGGACAATCGGATACCTCCCCGTGGATTCACGAACATAAATTTTGTCCTGCGGCTCTCTCAACCGGTCGCTGCTTCATACGCCGACA
>JAWOMQ010000164.1:0-3479 GCA_033852415.1 Bacteroidota bacterium | reverse complement strand
CTTTTAGCACCTATTCGACTGAAGGTTTCCTTCTGCGATATTCGGACACGGCCAAGGAAATCTGGACCTGCGGAATTTGTGCAGTTCTTATTCTCGTAATGTATTTTGCACGGGGTAGATTTATCTGACCTGTGAAAGAATAGCCGGTCGTAAATCTGTATATGTCTTCAAGATCCGATAACATATTGAGTCTGCCGATCCGCTTCGTGCACGAAACGCTCGGCTTGACACCGAATCAGATCTCCACCATCGGCTTTATAGTGGGAATTGCCGCGGCGGTGGCCGTTGCCGCCGGTGCGTTGATCCCCGGCTTGATTCTCCTCGCGCTATCTCAGATCATCGACGGTCTCGACGGTGGGGTTGCACGGCGGTACAACATGCGGTCGGAGCGGGGGCAACAACTGGAAGTGATTTTCGATCGCCTCAACGAGCTCGCCATATTTCTTGCCCTCGCCTTCATTGGGGAGGTCACCCTCTTCATTGCGGTTCTGGCATTTGTGGCCATTCTCCTGGTCACGCTCATTGAACCTCTCTCCAGGTTTGATCCGGGATTTAAACGTTTTATGATTTACTTTGGTTATATTGTTGGGTTAATTTTTCACATCCGCGGATTCCAGCTTGCTCTAAACGTCGTTTTCTTTGCCAACCTCGCTGCATTTGCGATCGGGACAATTCTGGTCGATTACAGGCTTCAGCAGGAAATCGACAAACAAGCGATTCTCCGCCGCGAACGGGAGATTGCCCTGGGAATTCCCCAGCCGCCGGATGATCCGCCGTCATTTTTATCAAAACTATTTTCATGACATATCATTTCGCTGGAATACGAAGAAAGACCGAGTTTTCTCCCAATCACGTGGTGAACGATCTTCTGATCATTAATCAAACTGCCGAGGCGCTTCAGGATCTCGGCGCTGCGGTCACAATGTATGATGAGGGAACGATCACACCGGAGGGTGTGAAGGAGAAATTGATTTTTTCGATGGCTCAGGGACCTCTCGGATCTGCAACGTTGTTGAAAATTGAACAACGGGGGGCATCGATCATCAATTCACCCGTGGCGGTCATGAACTGCTACCGGATCAATATGGTAAAGCTGCTCCCTGCTGCGGGAATCCCTTTCCCGAAGAGCGTCATTGTGACGACAGATTCCGATATTACACCGCGTGAGGCCGGTTTCACCTCGCAGAAGATCTGGATAAAACGCGGTGACGTGCACGCCGTCCATAAAGAGGACGTTACGCTTGCTAACACCGATGACGAGGAACTGACTCTGCTGAAAGAGTTTCAGGCGAGGGATATCCGGGAAGCCATTCTGCAGGAGCACCTCGATGGGGATACCGTAAAATTTTACGCGATCCGGGGTTCGGATCTGTTCCACTGGTACTATCTGAACGGTGTCTATCACACAAAGTTTGATGTTAAGAAACTTCATGATCTCGCATCCTCCTCAGCGGAGGCGCTGAAGCTGTTTGTGTATGGCGGTGACGCCATTATCGGGCGGGATGGGGGGATTGCGATCATCGATATAAACGACTGGCCGAGTTTCGCACCTGTACGGGAGCAGGCGAGTCGATGCATTGCACAACTCATCTACAGAAAGGCAAAAGAAAATGGCTAATCATGTCACGATGTCTAAGAAAGCGTCAGTCATGACAGCGGTTCCGGGACCGAAATCAAAGAAAATCTTCGAAGAAGAACAGCGTTATATTTCTCCGGGTATTCAAACCATCGCCACACTCTCACAGCTCGTCCTTGATAAGGGGGACGGGTGTGTTGTCCAGGATGTGGACGGCAACAGGTACATCGATTTCTTCGCAGGCGTTGCGGTTGCGAGTCTGGGATATAATCATCCCAAGTATGTGAAGGCGATGCAGGACCAGGTGGCTAAAATTCATGTCGGGAGTTTCAGTACAAGTGTCCGCGCGAATCTTTCGAAATATCTCGCCGAGCACGCAGTGGGCGATTTACACAGGACTCAATACTACAGCGGCGGCGCAGAAGCTGTCGAAGCCGCGCTCCGGTTGGCGAAGTCCTACACCAAGAAGACCGAGGTGATCGGATTCTGGGGCGGATTCCACGGCAAAACCCTGGGCGTCCTCGGATTGATCGGGGATAATTTCAAGCACCAGCTTGGACCTCTCCCGTTCGGGATTTATAATACACCGTATGCAAACTGCCGGCGCTGCCCGTTTCATCTCACTTTTCCCGACTGTGCATGGGCATGCGTGGATTTCATCAAAGAGAAAATCAAGGTCGAAACCACGAATAACGTAGCTGCAATTATCGTCGAGCCGATTCAGGGCACGAACGGCAATGTTGTTCCTCCGGAAGGATTCCTGAGGGAACTCCATCGCATCACGCGGGAAATCGGCGCAGTTCTTATCGTCGACGAGATGATAACCGGGTTTGGCAGGACTGGAAAATTGTTCGGCTGTCAGCATGATAATGTCGTACCTGATATTATCACAATCGGAAAAAGCTTTGGGGGCGGATACCCGATGACAGGTCTCATGTCGCGCGAGGAAATTATTCAATCCAAGCCGTTCGCGAATCCAAGCGGGAGTTCGTCGAGTTACGGCGGCAATCCGCTTGCTTCTGCGGCGGCGTACGTGACGGTGAAAACCATTATCGAAGATGGTCTGGTTGAAAACTCAGCCAGGGTCGGCGCGTTCATGCTCGACAAGTTCAGGAAATTTGAGGAAAAATTTCCTTTTGTGGGGAATGTCCGCGGGAAAGGTCTCCTGATTGGAATCGAACTTGTAAAGAACAAAAAGACCAAGGAAAAGCTGGACAAAGAAACATGCAAGACGATTTTTAAGGAATGCCTCAAACGAGGCTTGATCATCATGGGATATAACCCGGATATCCGGATTAACCCGCCGCTGATCATCGACGAAGCAACCGCGGAAGAAGGTATCGAAATCATGGATGAAGTGTTTTCGCATGTCGCAGATCGCCTCAACGTATAAAGCGCGCGACGTCGAAGAGACGATCGATATCTACTTTTACCGTCCGCTTGGCTATGTCACCGCGAAGGTGTGCAGATCTCTCGGCATTTCACCCAACGCGGTGACGATTATCAGCATCGTCATCGGGGTGGCAGGCGGTCATCTTCTCTATTATAGGGATCTCACGCTCAACGCATACGGGTTCCTCTCCTGGGTAATTGCCGATATGCTCGATAGTGCCGATGGTCAACTGGCGAGAATGATCAACCATCGGTCTAAAATTGGGCGCATACTTGACGGATTCGGTGGAAATATCATCTTCCTGAGCATCTATCTGCACCTCATGGCGAGAATGATCGTAACCTATCCCGAAGTCTCGTGGGCTCTGCTCTTTCTGTTCGTCGCTGCAAGCGGCGTCAGCCATTCACTGCAGAGCTCTCTCGCAGATTACTACCGGAACGCATATCTCAAAATCGTTGTCGACCCCACGAAATCAGAGCTGGAAGGTGCGGACGAAATTCGGATGGAGTA
>JAWOMQ010000179.1:0-40366 GCA_033852415.1 Bacteroidota bacterium | reverse complement strand
TTACTTCCCGAATTTTGCCTGCAGTGTCGACCGTATAAACAATGTTATCGATCGAATCGAGCAGACTGCGGATATAGGTCGAATCGTTCTTTACACGGTTAAACAAATGAACCCGGTCGATGATTGTGCCGATGTGCTGCGCGAGTGGTTGAAGGATCTCCGCATGGTCGGAGGTATAGATTGCCGGCTGTTTATTACCAAGGTTCAGTGTCCCGGCAACTTTTCCTTTCAACATGATGGGCAGAGAAAGTTGAGATCTCATACCCTTCGCGATGGACTCCATCGTGCGATAGCCGGGATGCTTCTGAAAATCGTCGATAATGACCGGCTGCGATTCGTGGAGAACAAGTTGCGAGACGGTGCGACTGATCGGCAGCCGGTCACCCGGCTTTTTTCCCGAAGCGCCTGACGCCGCATAGACAACCAGCTCGGTGCCGTCGTCAGAGAAGAGGCCCACGTTGACAAAATCGCATGGGACAATCTGATTAATTTCATGCGCTAGGTATAGAAAAATCTCATCGAAATCATTCGTCTCGTTCGCCTTGCTGACAATCCGGTTAATAAGTTCAATCTGGCGATTCCGCTGTTCAATATACTTCATCAGGTGGACGCGATCAGTGATGTCGCGCGCGATATTAAGCATGGCAATCGGTTCACCACTTGCATTCCGGAGGAGAGTCGTGCTGAGGCTCATCGGGATCCGCCGTCCATCTTTCGCCTGCCACGTCATGTCAAAATCATGCAGAAGGTTCTTTTCACGCAGCGAGGAAATCCAAAGGACATACCTCCCCATCTCATCCTCAAGGAGCCAGGGATAGGGGAATTTACTTCCCTGCGCTTCACTGGATGAGTAGCCCAAGACCCTCTCCAGCGATTTGTTAAACTGCCTGATCGTACCGTCCAGATCTGTAATGATAAAGATATCCCCCATCGTGTCAATGACGTTACGCAGAACTTCCTCGGAATTTCTGACCGCGATCTCGCGCGCCTTTATCTGTTCGATATCGCTGAACAAACAAACAATCCCAAGCAGGGTGCCCCGCACGTGCTTTAGGGGAGATAATCGGCAAAGGAATGTCCTCCCACCAGACGATTTCCCTGCCTGGAGAACAATCTCCTCACGCAATGCAGACTCCGTTTTCACACTCCTCTGTGCACAATCAACCAGGGTCTCCGCTCCCTCTCCGTAGAATAACGATGCAAGCGATGATCCGATGATCTGATGAGTGTGCTTCCCCGTCACCTCCTCCGCAGCAGTATTGCACAGAATAATCGTGAGCTGCGGATCACACACAATCATCGGGTCGCTGATCCCTGTCAATATCGCCTTCTGTTCACCTATTTTCGCATCCAGATCATCGACAAGGCGTTTCTCAGCTGTGATATCTCTTATGGTCCCCACGAATTCCCGTTCCGCATGCGACGGCCCCCTGTGCAACGATAAGATATCCTGAACGATCACATGCGTAGCTTTCCCCTTGGGCAGCATCCTGTATTCAAGGACAGAACGCCCGGACAACGATTCCAGATTCGTCGTCCGGTCAAGGAGCAGTTTTTTGTCATCCGGATGAACAAGGCTCAGCCAGAGCGATCTGTTTCTTCGGAATTCCTTCGGCTGATATCCAAGTAGGGCCTCGACATTGTCGGTTATCGTGTCGAAGGATCCGCCTTTTGCCAGCCGATAATAAATCTCGCTTCCAGACGACACGAGGTCATGGAACTCGGCAGCGGCACGTTCGAGGTCATGCACGGCTTGCGTGGAAGCAATGACGGATCCGAGCTCTTTGCCTACCAAAGAAAACAATCGCGCGGAGAAGACGGGATGACCCCCATCCTCTCTTGCACCGAAAAACAGGACACCATTCATCCTTCCATGCGCCACAAGCGGAATGATGGCAAGCTGGACAAGGTCTGTCGCCTGGAAAAGCGTCTTGTACGGCAAATAGGCCGGATACCGGCGCACATCGATGCGGTGTGGTTCCAAGGTTTTCGCGAGATACCCGCCTATTCCCTCGAGTGCGGGAATAGTAGATAGCTTTTCAGTAATGAGATGGGGCACGTTGCGGCTGGATCTCAACACAAATTCAGTTCCTTCCGTTCCCCGAAGGTAGATACCGCAACATGACCAGGAGAAAAGGTCAATCATTTTTGCGACGGACCAGTGCAGAATTTTCGCGACGTCGGTTTTCCCATGGAGAACGGAGACAATTTCGTTCAGAAATTCTACTTCTTTTGAAAACTGGCGCGTGTCGAGCTCGAGACTTGTGAATTTCGTGATATCTGCATAGTAGAATATGAACTGATTGCTTCTTCCCTCGAATGGGATAATCGTAATCTGAAAAGTGCCGGATTCCCCCCCTGCAAGCTTCGCGATAAATATGTGTGCCTGTTGGGCGTGCTTTTGGAAGGACCGCCGCGAACATTTTTCGGAAACCCAGTCATTGGGCTCGCGTTCGATGAGCGAATGTGGTTTGCCATACACCTCTTCAACCGACGCAAAGCCGAACTGACGCGCGAAGGCAGGATTGCAATAATTAAAGGTGGAACCTTCGAGGATGGCGACCGGCGATGGAGAGTTTTCAGCCAGCCCCCTGAACGTTTCCTCAAAGGTCGCAAGGCGTCTTCGGGTTTCATATTCCGCCGTTATCTCCACGAGACTCATCTGAACACACTCGCGCTGACGGAAGACAATCCTAGCACTTCGTGCGAGACAGCGGGCAATTCCGCCATCACCGGGGATGAAATCAATCTCGTGGAATTGCCCGTCATCTGATTTTGGCGCGCGCAGCATTTCCCGCACGCTTGTGTGCGACGCCGGTGAAACAAGATCGAACAATACCTTCCCCTCGGGAGTATTCCCGTACCGGAACTGTCGACGGAAGGTTTCATTGGCAAAGACGATTCTCCGTCCTGCCATAACGAGAAATGGGACCGGCATGGACTCGAGGAATCTCTCATACTCATCAGTGAGAGATTTCATCCTCGATCGGACAGCAATCTCATCCGAAATATCACGAAGTGAAGCAAGCGCGAACCCATCGCCGAGATTCGACAAACGAACTTCGATCGATGACGCAGTCGGAGTTCGTTTGTACGATACGACCACGCAGTCGGATTTCCGTTTCTTCAGGGAGATAACGGATTTCAGCAACTTAAATCTGCTGCCTGCGGCAAGATATTCGAATCCCAGATGTCGGAGGAATTCATCGCGCTGGATTCCGAGAAGCGCCAGAGCACGATTGTTCGGCTCAATCAAATCCTTATTCAGGTGAAAGAGAATAAGAGACTCAGTTGTGTTCGTGAAAACGGACTGACGGCCTCGTGCAAGGCGGTCAGCGTCGGTTTCAACCTGGATCGCCGGCTCGGAGAGCTTTTCGAGTCGGCCCAGGGAGAATGGACGAGTGAGCTCATACGGCCGCTTGTATCGTCCCTTGATCGAAACCGGATAGAGTAAAACATCCTTATTCTCTTCTGACGCATCGAGGCAGATTGACGCAGCATCCTTCAACCGGGCGAGTGTCTGAAGATCAAACGCGGACCTGAGCACACTTGAAATGACAACCCACCTTTTCCTTGCTGCCAGAGAGAGAATCAAAGCGTAGAATTCGCACACTGCTTTATCACTCTTCCATTGGGCTTTCCAAAGGGATAGCTCTTCCAGCACCAGGACTCGTTTAGGCGGAATTGCGGCAAGCGCCTTCCTGACGAGGGACAAAGTAATCCGCCTTTTTTCAGGGAGGATGAACTTCCCGTAATACCCCCGGGCTAGTCCGAGAGGAGGAATCGCATCGGAAGGGACAAGATGGACAACTTTCCTTTGTTGCCCCAATGCGGGGACAATCCAATCCCGCCAGCGCCGCCATACAGCCATGTCGGGGGACACAAGGAAAACAATTTCCTGGTCACCAATCCGACCGAAATATTCTTCGAAGGGCATGAAGCTAGCTGTTCGTTCATCTTCAAGCATGATTCATCCCACAACGTTCAACAGGAAACGAAATTCTCACAGCAATATAACTTTCATACCGGTTAATTTCACGCCAGAGATGAGGCTGACACATGCGCGCACCGATTGGCAGATGAAAACAAGAAAGGGCGACCTTATGCAAGTCGCCCTTCCGAACACAACAACATGAATAGAGAAGTTACTCTCCGAAATAATAACTCGCTGTGAGGTACCCGAAGGTGTTGATATTATCATTCGCCCCAACCAATCCAAGACCACGCCGCAATGCCTCTTCACTCACGGTTCCATCCAGAGCCCATCCCCCGAACTTCAAGCCAATACCGAGGGTCACGAGACCTTGATCAGCAGTCGTCGGGACATCACCGATAAAGATCATGCTGTTCGGAACTGAAAGATTTGTCTCAGCCGTGAGAGTAGACGTTTCGGTCTTATTGTTGATGTTTCCAATGGAGCGATAATATCCAGCGCGGCCCGCCAGCCAATCCGTAAACCACCACTCACCACCGAGGTTAGCCACAGGAATCGCTGAATACGTGAACGTATATGTTTGCAACGCCGAACCCGGAGGTGTGAATTCCAGCTTGAGGCGTGCTGACTGCAGGCTTAATCCACCCGCGAAATAGAATGCACTAGTACGATATTCCCCGCCGACACCAACCGCATATGCAAAGACATTGTAGTTTATTGTCACAGGTGCGGTGGTTACGCCGGTCGGTCTCGTGTCCTCTTGTGGATTAGCACTTATCGTGATCAAAGACCCGTAAGGGACAAAGTTAAACTTGCTTGAAACATTGAGCTTTGCCCTGGCATTGACCTGGAATTCGGTACCAGATGCCGAGTACGCACCGTCAGCGTTGTTCACAGTCGGAGTGAGGTCGATTTTATCGGTTGCTTTGTCCAACCTCAAGGCAGCGCTCACGTCGAGAGAGTTACCTGTTCCGAAGGGAAGATTAATACCGCCGCGGAAACCCCAAACATGCGAAGACGCCTCTGTGTTTGACGCAGAGCCGCTGACATTATCAACCTTTGAATCGCTGTTTGACCAACCGTACATTACTCCTATTCCCCAATCCAGAGAGGACAGATGATTGGCTGCCACAATTTCCCATACATTTGCTACTGATGGTATTGATTGCGCGCCCGAGGCCCTGCGCCCACTCTCTATCGATGGGACTGTGCCCCATGGAGATGGCACCGGGCCCATAAGTGTATTGACGGCATTAATAGCTGAAGGGTCATAACTCAATGTCACGCCAAGTGCCCAATCGCTGTTCAGGCCAAAAGCAACACCGGCATTCTGCTTGCCGTAGATGTTGCTGGAACTCGTCAGACCCGTTAGTCCACCACCTGCGATATTCATCCAAGCATAGTCCTTGTATTGTATCTGGTAGGCCGGATTCAGAAGCAGGAGTGCCGGATCATCCATCATGAATGGGTTCAGGATGAGGCTCGTCCCTGCCTGAGACCCTCCCATCGCAATTTCGCGGGCTATTCCACCAGGTTTCGCCTGCGAAGAAGCCAGACTGCATATCGCAAGTAACAATATAGCCACGATAGCAAGTTTTTTCATATTACTCCTTTTTGTTGTTTAGGGTGCGTGAATTAATTCAACGATTTATGTCCATCAAAATTTGCGAATTGATTATACCAAATTATTTACATTTTGTCAAGTTGTTTTTTGTATGTTATTAAGTATAATCACTAAGTCATTATATGACAATCAATTATACGCTTTCCAGGGAAAAAGAAAGGGGAAACCCGAAGGTTTCCCCTTTCAAAACAACTTATGTACGACGAGATTAGTTTACTTTGAACGAGAGGCCAACCATAACGGCAATGTTGTACGGCTTAATTGATTCAACTCCACCGCCCGCTTTATTCACATTCTTGAGCCCGAGCCCATATTGTCCATCCAAGAACAAATTCACGCCGGGAGAAACTTCGTATTCTGCGCCCACACCAAACTGCAGGCCATATGCCACTGATTCAACAGAGTCCTTAATATCGGTAGTGGCACCACTTGGATCTTCGACTTCACCTTTTGCAGTGAATCCGACATTCCCACCAGCAAATATGAACGGTTTTACGGGGCTATTGGGAATGGCGAACTTGTATTTCAAGTTGACGGGAACTTGAATGAAGTCCAATTTTACGGTCTCATCACCAAGGAGAGTGTTTTCCTTCAAACCATCTTGGAGGTAAAGACCTTCCACTGTGATCGCGAGGTTCTCCACAAGCCCGAATTCGGCATACACGCCGGCACCCAAACCCGTCCGCATGCTTTTTGATATCCCAAGATCAGGATCAAAAGTAGCATTTCCCATATTCAAACCTGCACGCGCGCCAAAATAAATCGGATTCGCAGTCTGGGCCTGAACGGATAAACCTACCAACAAAATAACCGCTGTTAATATTAGAGCTTTTTTCATCATACCCTCCAACAGTTATTGGATAAATTGTGAACTACGAACGTCCTTTTCAAGAACTGCTAATTATACCAAAAAAAACCACAGTTGTCAAGTTCTTTTTAAATCAACGTGTTTTGCGGCATATACCCGAATTTCTCAATTTGGTAGAACATACCTAATTCCGCTTGATATGACAAAGTAGAAACTTGACGATCCGTTTGTGAAAACCGGACCAAGCTGTAGATCTGCCGGAATATACAATTGGTTGGTAAGGGGAAAATAGACACCCCCTCCGAAACGGAGCCCAAAATATGGTCCGCCAGTAAATGCCCAAATGCTGAATCCCGCATCGACGTATGGTTGTGCATTGGTTGTGGGAAGGTCTATCAAGTACTTGAAGTAATTCGCCCACTCAAACGGTGTATTATCCTGCGTATTCAAATTTAGGTCAGTGCCGATCAGCATATTATGTTTGAACGCATAATCTCCGGTTGCACCAATTTGCAGCCCCGTCGATGAACTGAGATCTGATAACCCGAGGCGTCCTCCAAGAGTAATGATTTGAGAATCTGCCATTGATATGCAGAACGTAAGGAGCAAGAACGAGAAAAAGAGCGCTTTCATGAACATCTCCTTTATTGTGATTAGTCCTTCAACAACCCTCGAGAAATAACAATCCGTTGGATTTCAGATGTCCCTTCATAAATCTCAGTGATTTTCGCATCCCGCAAGTAACGTTCGACCAAATATTCCTGAACATATCCATATCCTCCGTGGATCTGGATCGCCTCAAGCGCTGCTTCGACCGCAACCTTGGAAGCATACAATTTCGCCATTGCGGCAGCATTCGCAAAGGGCTGTCCGGCATCCTTGAGCGAGGCAGCTTTAAGTGTCAGGAGCTCGGCCGCATCCACTTTCGTGGCCATATCAGCAATCTTAAATTGAATCGCCTGAAAATCTGAGATCGGCTTCCCGAACGCCTTTCGTTGCTTCGCATAGTTGATCGAAGCGTCCAGCGATGCCCGCGCAATCCCGACCGCCTGCGCAGCGATTCCGATACGTCCGCCATCAAGAGTTTTCATGGCAAATTTGAATCCAAACCCTTCTTCCCCGATCCGGTTCTCGACAGGAACCTTGCAATCCTGGAATGAAAGAGAAACAGTATCTGAACTTCTTATCCCGAGTTTCTTCTCTTTCTTCGCCACCGCGAATCCAGGTGTCCCTTTCTCAACGAGAAACGTACTGATCCCGTGCGATGCCTTTGACCGATCGGTTGTAGCCATGACAAGGACATAGTCGGCAGTCGAACCGTTAGTGATCCAGTTTTTGGTGCCGTTAAGGAGGTAATATCCATCTCCACGCTCTGCCATTGTATGTTGGTTTGATGCATCGCTCCCCGCTTCGGGCTCGGAGAGGGCAAATGCGCCGAGCTTTTTCCCCGAGGCTAACTGCAGCAGATATCGCTGCTTTTGTTCTTCAGAGCCCCATAGGTGAAGGCCGTGGCAAACCAGTGAGTTATTCACTGACATAATGACGCCGCACGAGGCATCCACCTTCGAAATTTCGATGAGTGCCAGAACGTAACTCACTGTATCGAATCCGGAACCACCATATTTCTCTGGAACCATCATACCCATGAAACCCAATTCGCCCATTTTCGCAACTGCCTCATGCGGGAACTCTTCCTTTGCGTCCCGTTCCACAGCGGATGGGGCCAGCTCCTCGATGGCAAATTTCCGGGCGGTATCGCGGATCATCAACTGAGTTTCATTGAAGTCAAAATCCATTTTCAATCCTTATGAGAATAAGAGCGGTGATCACATTTTAGTTATTATAACTATAGAAACCCTGCCCCGACTTTCTCCCGAGTCGTCCCGCCGCGACCATTTTCTTGAGGAGTGGACAGGGACGATACTTGTCGTCCCCGAGTCCTGTGTGAAGAACTTCCATAATAGCCAGGCAGACATCCAATCCGATGAAATCAGCAAGTGTGAGAGGCCCCATAGGATGGTTCATGCCAAGCTTCATAACGGTATCGATCGCTTCGGGCGTCGCTACTCCCTCCATGACACAAAAAACTGCTTCGTTAATCATGGGTAACAGAATTCGATTCGAGATGAAGCCGGGATAATCCATGACCTCGACCGGAGTCTTATCAAGGATTCTCGTAACCTCGAGAATGGAGCGGGTCGTTTCCTCCGATGTAGCCAATCCTCTGATGACCTCAACGAGTTTCATAACAGGAACGGGATTCATAAAATGCATCCCAATCACCTTTTCGGGTCTACGGGTCTTTCCAGCCAACTCGGTGATAGAGATGGATGAAGTGTTCGAAGCAAGGATTGCGTCCCTCGGCGCAGACTGGTCGGCCGCCAGGAATATTTTCTCTTTGATCGTCAGATTCTCGGTCACAGCCTCGATAACCAGATCTGCTGCTGAAACTGCCTGTGACAAGTCGAGCACTGGGCTGATTCGGGCGAGGGTTTGCGTCTTTTGGTCTACCGTAAGGACAGCCTTCTTAACCTGGCGATCAAGGTTCGATGTGATCGTGTTCAGGCCGCGTTGAATGAACTCATCTTTGACATCATTGAGAACCACAGGAAACCCATACTGCGCAAAAGCATGGGCTATTCCATTACCCATCGTACCCGCCCCAATCACAACAATATTCTTTATGTGCATAGAAGTGCCTCTTACCGTTCGACGATGACCGCGCTCGCCTCGCCTCCACCGATACAGATTGCCGCCATCCCGCGGCGAGCATTCCGTTGCTTGAGTGCGTAAAGCAGTGTCACCAGGATCCTCGCCCCGCTCGCGCCGATTGGGTGACCGAGAGCCACTGCCCCACCGTGGACATTAACCTTTGACGCATCCAGTCCAATTAACTTGTTTACAGCAATGGTGACAGCAGAAAATGCCTCATTGATTTCAAACAGGTCGATGTCGTCTTTAGAAAGATGGGCTCTGCCCAAAACCTTCTGAATGACATCCGCGGGAGCGGTCGTAAACTCAGCCGGTTTCTTCGCAAAAGAAGCGTGAGCAATTATCCGGGCAAGTGGTTTTACTCCTAACCTCGAAGCAGTTTCGCTGCTCATCAAGACAACAGCAGCGGCACCGTCATTGATTTTGGATGCGTTGGCAGCTGTCACAGTGCCATCCTTCTTGAAAGCCGGTTTCAACGTAGGTATTTTATCGAATTTTGCTTTGCCGGGCTCTTCATCCTCGCGGACAAGCACCGGTTCCCCGGATCTTTGCGGAACCGGGACCGGAACGATCTCCTCTCTGAATAGTCCCCTGGTCTGAGCTTCCAACGCGCGCTTATAACTTCCAATTGCAAACTCGTCCTGCGCGTTACGAGGGATATCACATGCGGCCGCACAAAGTTCTGCCGCATTTCCCATATGAAAATCATTATAGACATCCCAGAGACCGTCCTTAATCATGCAGTCAATGAGCTGGCCATGCCCCATGCGGTAGCCCGATCGCGCTTTGTCGAGCAAGTAGGGGACATTGGACATACTCTCCATACCCCCTGCAACCACAATATTCGCGTCTCCCAGCATAATCGACTGTGCGCCAAGCATCACCGCTTTCAAGCCGGAGCCGCAAACCTTGTTTACGGTCAGGCACTGAACAGAACTCGGGAGCCCGGCGAATATCGCAGCCTGGCGCGCAGGTGCCTGACCGATGCCTGCAGTCAGCACACATCCCATGTTCACCTCATCAATGGATTCCGGTTTGAGATTTGCCCTTGTCAGGGCCTCTTTTATCACCGTAGCACCGAGTTGGGTCGCCGACACCGGAGAAAGGACCCCATTAAAAGAACCGATGGGGGTTCGGCATGCACTTGCGATGACAACTTCATTAGCCATAGACAGTCACTCAACTTTCTTCATGATCATCCTGGTTCAGGGAGTCACAGCGGAATGAGAGTTTCACCTTTGACCAGTCGTTGCACGCTTCCAGGACACAAATGATAAAACCTCTATGAGCTGGTACGTGACAAGTCGATTTCGAAGAAGTTACTACAAAATCGAAAAAGATGCAAAAAAAATCCCACTCCCACAAAGTGGGGATGGGATTTAGACGCACGTACGAACTTGATAATTACTTTAACCGGATGAATTCAATCCTACGATTTTTTGCCCGGCCTGCCGCAGTCGAATTATCAGCGATCGGTTTTGTGAACCCGAATCCTTTGGTTGTGATACGAGAAGCCGCGATTCCTTTGCTGACAAGATACGCTTTCACGGCCTCTGCGCGACCTACGGAGAGCTGCATGTTATATTTCGCACCGCCGACGTTGTCGGTGTGACCGTGTATGGCGACTTCTGCAGTGGGAGCGGCCAGAAGACTTGCGGCAACCTGATCAAGGATGTTCTTGGCTGCCGGGAGCAATGTCGTTTTTCCCGTCTCAAAATTGACCCCTTCGAGGATTATCCTCTCGCCGACGTTGATGATAGGGACATCATCGCTTGGATCCAGAGGATTGAGCCCCAGTTGAACCTCTTTGCCGTCCGGCATCCCACCACCATCGGTGTCGAGTTTCAGCGGATCAGTATGGTACTTCAACACCTCATCGCCGTCTGTCAGCCCGTCTCCATCGGTGTCTTTCTTCAGAGGATCGGTATGATATTTCAGTACTTCATCGCCATCGGTCAACCCGTCTCCGTCAGTGTCTTTATTTAATGGATCGGTATGATACTTAAGGACCTCGTCGCCGTCAGTCAGACCGTCTCCGTCAGTATCCTTGTTCAATGGATCGGTATGATACCTCAACACCTCATCACCGTCGCTGAGACCGTCTCCATCGGTATCGTATTTGAGTGGATCGGTATGATATTTCAACACTTCATCGCCGTCGCTGAGACCATCACCATCGGTGTCGAATTTCAGCGGATCGGTATGATACACATGCACCTCTTCTCCATCCCGTAATCCATCACCATCCGTATCCGGATTGTGAGGATCAGTTCCAAGCTGTATTTCTTCATCATTCGTTAGACCATCTCCATCCCAATCATTATTGACTGGTTTCAGGAAGGAGATAATATTCAAACCAAAACTCCAGAAATAATCGTTTCCACCACTTTTCAGATCGTCGAGATTATCGGTTCCGAGAGAATGGTAAACCACCTGGAGACCGATTCCCGTAGCATCAGAAATCATGGTTTGAAAGCCTGCACCAACGGGTATTTCGGTTGTGAAGTGACTATATTCATTCTGGGCGTTTCTCGGGAGTGCGAGATCACTTTGATTAAGAGGATTGAAGTGAACGAGACCTACACCTGCGAAAACGTAAGGTTGAAACTTTTGTTCCTTCAAAAGATTGACGACCAGACGGCCATCGACCGGGAACAGGCTGGAAGAGAAATAGTGGTTCCCGTCGTCTGCCGCCAGTCTCGTCAGTCCAACCCCGAGTTCGAAGGCAAAATTGGAGGATGCATAGTATCTGACAAAGCCTCTGGCGATGGGGTACGTGTTATGCTCAGGAATATCGGTGTACGGCGAAGCCTCTCCAAGGAAGATCCCAACTCCAATATTATCCTGAAGGTCATCAGGACTTTTTACGACCTGGGCGTAAGCTGAGAGGACGCCGGCTGTGAGAGAAACAAGCGCAATGACGAGGTATTTTGCCGTTTTCATGCAGCCATGACGTATTATCACGTGGGCAATTTACTGCTTGCACAGATTAAAGTCAAGCCCTAAACAAAGTCAGAATTGACAAAAATGAAGTAAATTGGGGAGATTTAGCTATTCATTGAGCGTAGGAACTCTTTGTTGGTCTTCGTTCCGCGCATTTTCTCAAGGGAGAACTCCATCGCCTCGACGGTTGAGAAATCGCTTAACAATTTGCGCAGGATCCATACCCTGTTGAGCTCATCGGCATCGAGAAGAAGCTCTTCTTTACGTGTACCAGATCGATTGACATCAATTGCTGGGAACATGCGGCGATCGCTCAGTTTGCGATCCAGTATGATTTCCATATTGCCCGTACCCTTAAACTCTTCAAATATGACCTCGTCCATCCTGCTACCGGTTTCAATCAGTGCAGTAGCAATGATGGTAAGGCTTCCACCTTCTTCTACATTTCTTGCGGCACCGAAAAACCGTTTGGGCCGGTGGAGAGCATTTGCGTCGACACCGCCGGAGAGAATCTTGCCGCTGTGAGGAACAACCGTATTGTGTGCCCTCGCGAGCCGGGTGATACTGTCCAAGAGAATAACGACATCTTTTTTCGCTTCAACAAGGCGTTTTGCCTTCTCAAGAACCATATCCGCAACCTGAACATGGCGCTCCGGCGGTTCGTCGAACGTCGAACTCACAACTTCAGCGTTGACCGACCGTTCCATGTCGGTTACTTCTTCAGGGCGTTCATCAATAAGCAAAACGATGAGAAAAATTTCGGGATGATTCCGGAGTACACTGTTTGCGATTTTCTGGAGGAGGATTGTCTTCCCGGCTTTTGGTGGAGATACAATCATTCCCCGTTGACCTTTTCCGAGCGGCGTGAGGAGATCCATGATACGCATTGAGTATTCGCCGGGAGAGGTTTCAAGTTTAATACGGTTGTTTGGATATAGCGGAGTGAGATTATCGAAGAGGACCCGATCGCGAATCGCGTCAGGATTTTCATCGTTTACGGCTTCAACCCGGAGGAGCGCAAAAAAACGTTCCCCTTCCTTTGGAGGGCGCACCTGACCGGTGACAGAATCCCCTGTTCTCAAATTGAATTTCTTGATTTGCGAAGGTGAAACGTAGATATCATCAGGAGAGGGAAGGTAGTTATAGTCGACCGAGCGGAGAAATCCGTAACCATCGGGGAGAACCTCAAGTACCCCCTTGCTGAATGTCAGCCCATCCTTCTCAGTTTGCGCTTCGAGAATCTTGAAAATCATGTCTTGTTTACGCAAATCCGCATAGCCGACAATATTAAGTTCCTTGGCAATTTTTGTGAGCTCAGAAATCTTTTTGGATTTCAGCTCTGCAATGTCCATAGGCATAGCGATTTAATACCCTATAAGGTTGAAATGAAAAAATTTTGGGAAAAGACTTAAAGTCTGACGACCGTTTTACAGTAGCACTATTACAGGTAAATGAGGATAAATCCGATGTGCTGAGTGGTGGTTAATTTACAGCTTACAGGGAAGATAACGAGCTTCCTCTTTAACTCCGTAATAAATATAAACCTCAGTTTGCTCAAAGTCAAGTTTTAGTTCTCAGAATTAAGGAAAATTAATGCCTCTCCGGCTACAAAATGAGATCCCAGGATAACCACCGGTTCACCCGCCCTCTGCTCGGTCTTCATCAGGGCAAGCCCATGAGCAACACGTCCACCATCAAGCGCCCTGGCGCCGTAACCATGGAAACAATCTACGAGGACGCGAGAGTCAAGTGCACGTGATATAAGGGGACGGACCGCAATCACTAACCGACTGTACCGTCCGATTTCCTCCACCATCGGTCGGAAGTTCTTATCCGCCATCACGCCAAAGACAATAAGCCATCTTCCGGCGAGCAGGGACCTCAACGACCGCAGGGAAGTGTAAATCCCCTGAGGATTATGGGCAACATCGACGACAATAAGCGGGTTCCGTCGTACAACCTCAAGGCGTGCGCGCAAACCCGTCCGACGTTGGACTCCAGCCAAACCATCAACAATTGCGCGACGATCCAGCTGCTTTGAAAACGGGTCGGGCAACCGCTGCAATGCAGCGAGGGCGGTTTGTGCATTTTTCGTCTGATGATCCCCTGCAAGACTAAGTTGTGCGCTGAATTCCCGCCACTTATCTGTCTGAAAGGTGATATCCGTGTATTCGAGCGACCTCTTGCGCACAGAGAAACGCACAAAATCTCCAGCAGAAAACAGACGAGAGGATTTTCGCCGTGCAATGCGCGCGAGTTCCTCAAAAGCCGGACCTTCACGTTCTGCGGTCACAATCGGAACTCCCTTTTTTATGATGCCTCCTTTTTCCCGCGCAATCGCCTTGAGGCTATTTCCAAGGTGCTCAGTATGATCGAAACCGATATTGGTGATCACGGAAACCATCGGAGTGACGACGTTCGTAGCGTCGAGGCGTCCGCCCAGACCTGTTTCGATGACGGCAACATCCACTCCGCTCTCCTTGAAGTACTGGAATGCCATGGCGGTCGTAGCTTCGAAGAAGGTTGCCTTTATCCTCTCGATGAGGGGACGAAGCATAACCGTGAATTCTATAACTTTCGTTCGCGGAATGAGTTTGCCATCGACCCTGATCCGCTCGGTGAAATCGACGAGGTGAGGGGAGGTGTACAATCCCGTTTTAAACCCTGCTGAAGAAAGGACAGAGGCAATCATTGAGGATACTGAGCCCTTCCCGTTTGTCCCAGCGATATGAATGACAGGATAGGAACGTTCAGGGTGACCGAGTGCATCAAGCAGCAGCGTGATGTTCTCCAATCCAGCCTTCATCCCGAAAAACTGGAGATCATAGAGAAACTTGACAGCGGAAGACGGAGTCATGACGGGCGCTCGGGATAAAACTCAGAGCCAGCTATGCAGGACCGAGGTCTCTCGTACGACTTCCACCTTCCCAATGCAGTCGGCGATGGCATGAATCCGATAGCGGGCACAGTATTGGTGGAGCCCCTCGAGGATCTTGACGCCACTATTCGGATCTACAAAATTCGCAGTGCCAACCTGAATCGCTGTTGCGCCCGCAAGCAAAAACTCGATGGCATCTTCCGCAGTGACTATTCCTCCGATACCAATGACTGGAATAGAGACGACCTGGGCCACCTCAAACACTTTCGCGAGGGCTACAGGTTTAATCGCCGGACCTGACAAGCCTCCCGTGGCGGTCGACAATTTTGGCTTTCTCGTGTGAATATTGATTGCCATGCCGACGAGTGTATTGATCACCGATACGGCATCTGCCCCCTCGGCTTCGACTGCACGGGCAAACTCACCGATATGCGTGACGTTGGGTGTAAGTTTGACGATGAGGGTCTTGCTGGTGATCCGGCGTAGTCGTTTTGTGATTTCCGCGGTCAACGCACGGTCCGTGCCGAAGCTCAGACCTCCTTCCTTCACATTAGGACAGGACACATTAATTTCGTAGCCGTCGATGCCTTCCTCGCGGTCGAGAATTTCGAGCACGGTGCAATACTCGTCTATGCTGCTCGCGGCAATATTCACGATCTTTTTCGAGACGATCGAACGAAGGTAAGGAAGTTTTTCCTTGATGAAGCGTTCCACGCCGATATTTGCCAGCCCGATTGAATTCAACATGCCGCAATGGGTTTCGGCGACTCTGGGCGGCGGGTTACCATCGCGTGGTTTGAGAGAAAGGGACTTGGTAACAATACCACCGAGGCGGTTAATGTCTGTCAGGTCACGGCACTCGTCGCCGTACCCAAAGGTGCCGGATGCAACAAGGACCGGATTTGCGAGAACCATCTTCCCTATTGATACGCTTAAGTCAGCCATTTAAGAAAACCGGATTACATTGATGTTAAATACCGTACCATCCTTACACACCAGCGCATACTTCCTGGGGTCGCCCTGCAGCTCCACGGGGCATCCCTGGCAGATACCGATGCCGCATGCCATGACACTTTCCAATGATACTTCACAAGGAATTCCAAATTTCCGCGTTACCGGGGCAAGGGCTTTGAGCATCGGCGTCGGCCCACAGGCAAAAACCTTCGGCCGGGGAGTTTCGTGACGACGCCAGTGATCCTCGAAACAATCTACAACCGTCCCATGGAATCCGGCACTTCCATCATCAGTCGACGCGATGACAGATTCGAGGTAGGTCGGCACCAACTGGTCGGCTGTTCGTGCACCCAGAAATGTGACAATTCTTTTGTTCTTTCGTCGAACGAATTCCGTCAGCATGGGCAACGGTGCTACACCGAGTCCACCTCCGATGAGAATCGCGGTGTCGAAATCCTCGTCTATATTGAACGGATGTCCGAGGGGGCCGATGATGTCGAGATTATCACCCGGTTTTATGCGAGAAAGCATCAGCGTCCCGCTCCCCACGATATTGAAAATAATCCGGAGCGTTGTTCCCTCTCTCTGGTAGACCGAGAATGGGCGGCGCAGGAGAGGTTCACCGAGGTCACCGACTTTCACATTGATAAATTGACCGGGTTGAACGAGCGGGGAAACCTCAGGAGCGAACAATGAAATTGTCAGGAGATTGTGCGCGACGGTTTGGATTTGCAACACAGACGCTTGTGTCTGTATCATCGCACTCGGGATTGTTCAGGGTATGTTGTTATCGTCATCATCAGTAGCTGTCGTATCCGGAACGTCTTCATCATCCTTCTCTTCATCATCGTTCTGCTCATCGTCGATCTGATTGACCTTCTCATCCTCCTTCACTTGCTGCCGGGTGGGGACGGTTTTCTGGGTAGCCGTCTTATCGGCCTTTGCCGGAACCTCGTTTTCCTTTGTTTTGAGGAGTTCCTTCAAATACTCAGGATTATCTTTCACGGCAAGTTTCGGTCTGACAGCCATTGCATAAATACTCGTCGAATCGCTCTTCAACATCCGCTTGTACCACGACGCTGCGCTGTCATTGTTATGAAGGACATTTTCATAAATCCATCCGACTGCGTAGGCGGATTTTGTGCTCAGCTGATGCCGTGGTTTGTGGAGAGCGAGTGATTCAAACTGTCTGATGGCTTCGTCGACATTTCCTTGAACGAGTGTACTCTCAGCATGGTCGTACTTGAAAACGATCGGATCGATAATCTTTTCGCCCGCTTTGATACCTTTGAGAGATTTCAGCTCGTTGGCGTATTCAGTCTCGCCGTACTTGTCCAGAATTATTTTATCGAGGGAATCGGCAACCGTTGAATCTGAAGGAGCATAAACGGCAGCCAGCGCATAATACGTGCGAGCTGTATAGTGCGACGAGGGAAACTCCTCAAGCGCGCGGTTGTACCAATAAATTGCAGAATCGGGTTCGTTCAGTTCGAGAAAGAAGAGCGCTCCGAGTTCATAGTACGACTGGGCGAGAAGAGAGTGAACCGAGTCAACGGTCAGCAGCATGGAGGTTTTGACCTGACGCGGCTTTGCAAAACGACCCAGTGAGTCAGATTTTGCGGATCGACTCGTGTCGTTCACCATTGCAGCCATGTCAGCCGGCAGTGCTGAGTCTTCATCGTCGCTCACCAGGTCTCTGTCCATGTGCCGCCTTCTATATGCCTCACTACCACCGACAGTTGCACCCTGGGCTGCATATTGAGAGGGCGAAGAGAGCCCTTCCGGTGGACGATATCCTGTCGAATTGCGGGCTTCGGCGGCGAGCAATTCATTGTCGAGAAGCAGGGTTTCGGAGGGTGGAGCAATCTCGACCGTATCGGTGCCGAGGTGGACCTGATTTGCCGAGTCTTTATGGAGTGAAGCGGTAAACCTGTTAACATCATCCATCAGAACGAAATACCTGGCAAAGTCCGTGGCTTTCCTTGCGGCGGTTTCGCTGATATTCAGCGCCTGACTCTCCCCGCGGGATTTCGCATAATAGATGCGCGCGGTTTTGAAATCCCGGGCAACTTTTTCGTAGTACCGCCCCCGCTCATACATACTTCTCGCAGAAGCCTCCGTATGCTTGAACGTTGTATCAATCAGATTGTAAATCGGAAAGGCGGTTGCCGTGTCGCCAATCGAGCGATAGGTATTCGCGATCTCAAGGTCGACAAGCCCGTGTTCTTCAGGCTTGAGCGGTTCGTCATTAAGATCATTCAGAATTTTCAGTGCGGCTTCCGGATGCTTGCCCTGGTTCATCATCATCCCCGCCCGCAGTCGCGCCCTGAATTCCAGGGCGAACGTGGGACTAAACTTGAGAACCCGCATGAATGCGCCTGCCGCCTTTTCTTTGTCGCCAAGTTTTTCAAGAACCGTCCCATACTGATACTGGGCAAACGATCTCATGGCATCATCGCCGGGGACTTCGCAGGCAAGTGCGTAAGCCTGTGACGCCTGATCGAATTCATTTCTGTCGGTGTAGATCTGAGCCTGAAGCATCAACGATTCAAGTAAGAGGTCTGTCTTGCCTTCGGAACGCAGTTCCGGAAAGAGTTCCTTGAGAATGTTCAGCGCCTCGTCCTGATTCCTCTGGTGATATTCGGCCTTCGCCATCCAGAGCCGCGCTTCGAACCGTTGATCACTTGCTGGAAAATTGGCGAGAAGCTCTTTGAATTTCCTTATGGCAGATTCACTTTCACCCTGGTATTCGTATGCCTCTCCGATCATGAGAATTCCGTTCACGACCCATCGGGTCGTGGGATAGAACTGGATAAGTCGCGAACACTTCACAATAACGCTGTCAAACTTCTTAGCCGTCGAGGCAGAAATAGCATACGGCGCAAAATAGTTTGTGTCCTGATCTTTCTGCGGCGATTGCAGGACTTCGTTGACAGCGTCGTCGAAGAGCTTTTTGGAATTATAGTACGTGTTAAAATATCCGGTAAGATCCCGGTAGAATGAACAACTTGCGAACAGCAGAAGTAGCACGACGGCGGGAATGGATTTTCGCGGAAAACTCGTCCTGTACCGCGAGGAACTTCTTGGACGTGATATCGGACCCACAGGCATCATCAGGTATGATTTATGATAACGAAAAGTACTTCTAAAAGCAATAAAAGGGTGAAAAAAGCATTTGATTCTTATAGAAATAGTTAGTATATAATCGGGAGTAAATCTTCGAATTCTGAATTTGTTTGAAGATTTCGCTTTTTGGTTGCCACAGGGAGGATAACTGCAATGTTCTCGCATCTCATAAGTTCGACCACCTACGGAATTGATGCCCACGTTGTTGAAGTAGAGATTCATATCGCGCCCGCGCTCCACACCTACACAGTCGTGGGGCTACCTGACAGCTCCGTCAAAGAAAGCCGCGACAGGGTGTTCGCGGCAATCAAAACCTCGGGGTTTAAATTCCCCGGGCAACGGATGACGGTTAATCTCGCCCCAGCCGGTTTCCGGAAAGAGGGATCCTCATTCGATCTGCCGATAGCTGTGGGGATTCTCGCGGCCACATCGCAGGTGTCTCTGACACAGTTGAACAAAATTGCGCTGATCGGTGAACTTGCTCTCGACGGCACTTTACGACCTGTGCACGGGATTTTGCCAATCACCCTGGAACTCAAAAACCAAAAGATCCGGGGTCTGATCTTACCGAAGGAGAACGCAAATGAAGCAGCGATCATCGAAGGCATCGAGATTTATCCATTGGAATCGCTGCGTGAAACTATATCCTTCCTAAACGGGGAGCACGAGCTGCTCAAGCCCTATACCATCGACATAAGAACAGTTTTCGAAGCAAACCCAAGATACTCGTCAGATTTCAGCGATGTCAAAGGACAGGAGAACGTCAAGCGCGCGCTTGAAGTCGCGGCGGCCGGCGGCCACAACATCATTATGATCGGACCACCAGGATCAGGAAAGACCATGCTGGCAAAGCGGCTGCCGTCAATACTGCCGCCGATGACGTTTGATGAAGCCATCGAGACGACGAAAATTCATTCGGTCGCAGGTCTGGTTTCCGGAAGTCGGTCGCTCATTACGACCCGTCCTTATCGATCTCCGCACCATACAATATCCGACAGCGCTCTGGTCGGGGGCGGCACTATTCCCCGGCCAGGGGAAATCTCGCTTGCCCATCATGGGGTATTGTTTCTCGACGAGCTACCGGAATTTGCGCGGAATGTGCTCGAGGTCCTCCGGCAGCCCCTCGAAGACAATAAAGTAACAATCAGCCGATCAAAAATGAGTGTAGACTATCCGGCAAATTTTATGCTTGTCTGTGCGATGAACCCATGACGTTGTGTTGCCTTTCTGACATCATTTCAGCAGACGAAGGCATGTAGCTTAAATTTATAGAGATTTCTTCATTCCCGACTGTGATTTTGCCAATTATGGTTTCAACGATCTTTCTCTTCTCTCCCGCAGATAACCTTGTCCAACGGCCATATAGGTCCCTCGCTTCACTGATTACTTCGTCTTTGGAGAGCAGTTGTATCTTCAGAAAGTCCACTTCACCCTGTAACTCTGGGATTTGATCCTCGATTTGTTTCACCCGTTGATCCAGGGGGTTGTAGCGCTTCCCAAAACCCTCTTTGGGAAGCTCTCCGTCGAGATAGAGTCGCATCATGCGATCCATTTCGGCGTTGAGCTTCTTCGCTTCGCTTGTAAGGCTCTCCAGTAGCTCTTCTTTCTCTTTAATACGTTCATCGGCTTGCTGGAGGTGATTTGTAATCTCTTCCTCGGAGAAGAAGAAGTTCTTCAATTGCTCATGGAAGACGGTCTCCAAGTCCGGCACTCCTACCTTTGTCTTACATTTTCGGCAGATATACTTCGGTGAATTAGAAGGGACGCGCATTTTTGCGCCACACGTGCAATAGACGACTCCGGTAAAGAGATGCACCGGCTTGGGGCCGGGAGCTTTCCGGCCATTCCGTTGCTCATCTAAGATGCGGTTGCATTGATCCCACAAATCCTGTGAGACAATCCCCTCAACATTCGTAAAGACCCACTCAGATTCCGGCTTCATGACCCAATTCTTCTTTGCGCCAAGGCTCTTGGTGTAATTGGCACGGCGCATGCCCTTGGCGATGGGGTCGCGGATAAGCCGCTCGATGGTGGTATCGGAAAACGCGCCTCCGTTCCTCGTACGATACCCCTTCTCGCTTAAGAGACGCGCAACCTTCTTCTTCCTTCGATGTTCAAGAAAGAGTTCAAAGATGAGTTTCCGGACGGGAGCTTCTTTGGGATCGGGAACAAGTTTCTTCTCGACCCACTGATAACCGTATGGAGCCGCTCCCCCCAACGGCTTGCCAAGCTTTGCTCGAATTGGCACGGAGGCTGCAACACGTTCGGCTATTTCTTCCCTTTCCCACTGTGCCATTGCAGCGATCATCGTATAAAAAAGGCGACCGGCCGGGGTAGTGGTGTCGATTGCTTCTTGGAGGGATATAAGATCGGCATGGCATTGGTTGAAGATTTCAGCAAACTCCAAGAGTTCCTTGGTGTTCCGGGCAAGACGAGCAAGCTTTGAGAAGATAAGCCCCGTAATTTTCTGAGACCGGATGTCGGAGAGCATCCGCTTTGTCTCGGGATGCTCCATGACCGACTTACCGCTGACAGCTTCAAGCCGATATATCTCTTTCATTTCCCAGCCGCGCGACTCCGCATACCCACGTGCCCGCTTCTCATGATGTTCCGGGCTTTCGCCTTTTACCTGGTCCTCAGTTGAGACCCGGATCCAGATCCCGATATTTTTCGTGTTCTCCATTGATACCTGTTAAAGTGATTTCATCCCATAATCGACAAAATTCTTTGCGGCTATTTGCACGGGGCCCGCTGTTTCCGTACTACCTCCATGAGCTCTGGCAAACTCTCAAGGAAAATCTTGCTAACCGTTTCTCGTGACGCTCCTCTCAATCGAAATACTTTATCCCGGAACCTTTCAAACTCAGCAAGTGTAACGGCTTTCTCAGCGCATTTAAGAAGGGCTTGGTATCCCGACAACGTCGCCTGACATTTCGGGATGATGAACTTGTCTTTCTGGTAGTCGGTGTAGAGAAACTCGTTCGGGCGACGAAATGTCTTTTTAGCCTCATCTCTGACCGCCAGCGGCGTGAATCCACCGGTGAGCTCGCGGATCGCCTCCACGATTTCAGGTGACGAGTTGCATTCCGATTTTAATTTGAGGACTGACTCAATGCGCGATTCAAGAGTCCTCACGGCTTCAAGGGCCGATTCAAGTTTGTCGACGTGCTCAAAAAATGAGCTCGCGAGGTTTCGTACACTCTCTGGTCTATTCTCAAATTTTTCGTCTTGGAAATCCAAGAGAAGGTAAGCCTTTCCAGTCTCATCAATCGCCGCACAAAGGAGAAATGATGCAATCTCAAAATATTGAGCGTCGCAAAGAAGTTTCGCCGCCCTAACGAGTCTCCTGGCAGTCTCAAGGCATTTATTAATGCCGTTCTCTGCCTCATCAATGCTCAGAGTAAGAAATTGGTCACTTTTGCTTTTCAAGAACCTTCCTTTAGAAGTTTAAATTGCAGTGGATAGCAGCATCTTCGACAGGAACCAATACTCAATTCGCGCCATCGTGGAGCCACGTACCTGCATCTCACGATGTCCCGAACTCTCGCCCTTGACCTGGTCTTCGGTTGAAACTCTTATCCCGATACGAATAGTTTTGGTTTTATGCACGAGGCACCATCCTGTCGATGGTGAAATTTACATACCGAAAATGTCAAAACCAACTTGAACCGAGAGCACCTTTGTTACCCTGACGAGCATTGTGAGATCGGTGTACGACGCGAATCTTGATTGCTAAAATTATCAAAATTTCATATACTAATCCCATGAGTGGGAAAATGCAGCGTATGGGAGCCGCTCAATATTTTTGTCACCTATGAAACGAGAACCATTACCCATGGCGCCAAAAATCACCACGAATCCCGTCGATTTTGGGATTGGCGATAAGCTATCGCCACTCAAAGAGGAATTGCCTAGTTCGTTTGCTGAGAGACTGGGAAGATATTATTCATCTCAAGTCTCGGACGAGTACAAAAAACAACATGGTCAGTTCTTTACTCCCGCCGACCTCGCCAGGTTCATGGCAAGCCTGAGTCTCTGCAGCAAGTCAACAATCAGAATCCTTGATCCGGGTTGCGGCGTAGCGATCCTCACGTGCGCGTTATCAGAGCGACTCCAGAATTCTCATAAACATCTATCAAAGATAGTGGTCGTGGCCTATGAAACTGACCACGAATTGATTCCACTTGCTCATCAATCGTTGTCCTACCTCAAGAAGTGGCTAGCTCATCACAATGTCGAAATTGACTTCACTATTCTCTCCGACGATTTCCTGCTTTCCAACTCCGACACTCTTGAAAATCAGGAACGAAGCAGGGACTATTTTGATCTCATCATCTCAAACCCCCCCTATTTCAAGCTCCCAAAGGAGGATGCCAGAGCGAGGGCGGCCAATGCGGTTGTTCACGGACAACCCAACATCTATTCGATCTTCTTGTACATCGCCGCCACGCTATTGGTAGAGAACGGGCAATTAATCTTTATCACGCCCCGCAGCTTTTCATCGGGATTTTATTTCAGACTGTTCCGTGCCAAGTTTTTCTCGCTCGTTCAACTTGATGCCGTTCACCTCTTCGACTCGAGAAAAGAAGCGTTCCTGAAGGATGATGTTTTACAAGAGAATGTCGTTATCTCAGCCCGGCGCATGAAGGCAAACGGGAAGCGACCTGCGATCACTGTCTCCTTTTCACAGGGGCTCAGAGATTTAGAGTCCCGAAGGGTTCAAAAGTTCCATATGGACGAGTTGTTAGATATTAGCTCCCATCAGAAGATTCTGCACTTGCCCTGTTCTGATTACGAGGCCAATGTCATTCGCCTTTTCAGATCATGGCTAGGAAGTCTAAATGCTTACAGCATCCAAATCTCTACTGGACCAGTCGTTTGCTTCAGAGCGAAGAGATTCATCCATGGCGAGCCCACGATGGCGATATCGCTAGCCCCACTCTATTGGCTACACAACGCTTCCCAGATGAGGCTAACGTGGCCACTCCACAAAATCGGCAAAGGTGAGTACATCGAGGTTTGCGAAAAGTCTCTGTCTTTGCTGATTCCTAACAAGAACTACATTTTCCTTCGCCGATTTAGTTCCAAGGATGACAAAAGCAGACTAGTGGCTACGCCGTATTTCGCCGACACCGTTGAGGCCGATGTTATCGGTGTCGAGAATCACTTGAACTATATTTACCGACCAAGCGGCCACTTGGACCGTAACGAGATCATCGGCCTTGCAGCATTACTCAATAGCAGCCTGTTTGATACTTACTTCAGAACGTTCAACGGAAATATCAACGTAAGTGCCACAGAACTGCGTGAGATGCCCTTGCCGCCCCTCGAGACAATCAAACAAATCGGCAACACAATCATCCTCAAGAACGAATTCACTCAGCCCATCGTTGACGAGGTTGTGAGTCAGGTGTTTGAGATGGAAAAGGAACTTGTCAGCACGCATGAATAAAATCAAAGAAGCTCAGACTATCCTACAAGAATTGGGCCTTCCCGAGGCCCAACAAAACGAAATTTCTGCCCTGACGCTGCTTGCTCTTTGCAGCATCAAACAAAGGGATGCGTGGAAAGATGCTCAACGCTCTAGTCTGAAGGTCACTAAGGGAATCATGGATTTCATAGCCAAGCAGTACAAACGCCGCTATGCTCCCAACACTCGGGAAACAGTGAGGCGGCAAGTGTTGCACCAATTCGTTCAGGCACGACTTGCCGATTACAATCCCGACAATCCGCTCCTCCCCGTAAATAGCCCGAATGCACATTATGCGATCTCGAAAACCGCTCTTGAGGTGATCAAAACTTTCGGGACAAAACGATGGTCAATAGCATTGGCGAAGTTCAAAACCGAAGTAGGCGAGCTGAAGAAAAAGTATGTCAAGGACCGTGAACTGACACTCATCCCGTTGAAACTTGCAGATGGAACCACGATAACTCTTTCTCCTGGAAAACATAACCAAGTGCAGGCCGCCATCGTAAATCAATTTGCTTCCCGTTTCGCAAAGGGCTCTCTCTTACTATACCTTGGCGATGCCGCGAAGAAGGACTTGCATATGGATTCCAGGATGCTGACCAAGCTCGGAATTCCGATTGACCAGCACAGCAAGTTACCTGATGTCGTGATTTACGATCCCGCCAAGAATTGGCTGTATCTTATCGAAGCAGTGACTTCACATGGACCCGTAACGCCTAAGCGAATCGTGGAACTCGAAGAATTTCTAAAGAATTGTGAAGCAGGCAAGATTTACGTGTCGGCATTCCCTGATTTCGGTGAGTTTAAGCGCCACACAAGCAACCTCGCTTGGGAAACAGAAGTGTGGATTGTGGAACATCCTGATCATATGATCCACTTCAACGGCGAAAAATTTATGGGGCCCAGACGATAAGTGACACGCCGCCGAGGACCCGAATTCCAATCTCACGCCTCGCATTTATGAGACCTACCTACGAGTAAGTCCCAGACCAACGTGGTCATCGCAACACTCAAAACACCCGTATGTACGCCCACATCACAAACCCCTTGAGAGAGCAAGTCATACGGGAGCTTGAGCATCACCCGAAGATCGTACGGGCGCAATAAAAAGTCCTGCCCCTAAAGAGCAGGGCTTTTTGGATCTTTACCCATCTCTCTACTTCATCAATACTAATTTCTCGACAGTCTGATAGACATGCTTCGCGGAAATATCCGTGGCCACCATCCTCACATAATACACGCCGCTAGCCATCTTCGTTGCGTTCCACGTTACGGAATAATAGCCCGCACCCTTCCATTCGTCATCAACCAACTTTGCCACTTCCTCTCCCAAAAGATTGTACACCTTAATCTGCACTCGCGCAGGTTCATTGAGCTGATAGGGCAGGGTTGTCGATGGGTTAAATGGATTAGGATAATTTGAAAGCAGCTTCGTGCCTGCGGGGGTATGGTGAAGTTCTTCATTCTCCCCACCTTGTTTGACCGTTACCTGCGCTGGTGGGCAGGGTGCTATCTGCATCGGTTGGACACTAAGGTTTAGCACCCCGTTTCCAGAGTCCCCAATAACCATACTTCCAGTTTGACCGTCGAGTGAAACTTTGGTCTGTCCGTAAACCCCCGGAAGTGTAAGCACATACTTCAGTGCATTCTCTGTCCTAAGATCCCAGCTCAACACTAGCGGGAGGGTAGCATCCTTTATCAGGATTGGTACCCGCGTCTGTGCGTGCGGGTTGGGTACTATAGTTTCAATCAGATTGCCAGAGCTGAATCGCGCATTGAAAATCCCTCTTGGAGGTGGAGGCGGCATACCATAGTTTGTGAAACCCAGGTCTACGAACCGATTGCCGTTTACCAAGTAGAGCTTCTGACTGTACCCGTTGTAATCAGAGACAGTGAGTTGGTCTAACGATGATATCGAACTAGCACAACATTGACACCCTCCACCCCCACCCGAGGGAGGATCCTGCGTCGTGAATTTGAATATATTTGACCATTGGCTGGTCACGCTATCGGACGCATTTACCTCCCAGTAATAGGTCGAGTCGTAGCTTAACCCCCCAAGCGAGGCATAGGTAACAGTGAGATTCGAGTTATCGTATATCAGGTTGTTAAAATTTTGATCAGATGCAGCTCGCATGTGGTATTTCGTCGCCCCCGTGGAGGAGGACCAGCTGAGAGTTAGGGACAATGGTTGCCCCGTAGCACCGTTCGAGGGGGATAGAGGTACAGGCGTTGGCGGCGCTCCAGGGGGTGAGGGGGGTTGGACTTGAATTATTGGCGGCGGGTTGTTTGCAGTTGATGTCGGATCAAGGGTAAGTATTCCCGTCTCATTAACATTCACCCAGTATCCTGAGCCCGCCTGAAGCGCGGGTGCAAGATAATAACCGCTATTGGGTGCGTATCCGAAATAGGGTGAGTTAATGTTTCCTGTGGGAGTCGATACTATCGTCGCAGTATTAATTGGGAGATGCATCGCACCAATTATATTCCACCCACTATGAACTAAAATACCAAGCTGGTCCAAAGGATCGCCCGCGTATTTTACTGTCTGTGGTTGCCCGGGTTGAAAATCAACCCAGTAACCTGGCCCATTTGTCACAGGATCGGCTGCCGCATAGCTACCATCTATCAATTGCCATGCTGGCGATTTCGCAGTTGGCCAAACAGATGACTTGCTGAAATCTTTTAGAATACTTGGCACACTCAACATATCCCATCCGCCTGGTATCGGTGAGAACGAGATGATAGGGCTCGCTGACTGAGCGGTATATTCCATGTCAATCATCCCATTTGCTACAATCCTGTAGGTCAAAGGAAATCGCGCGGTAGCACCCGCATCCACGTACGAGGTGGCGTTGGCATTCAACGCTACCTCGCTGAAATTTATTTCAAGTGTTAAGCCGGTCCAGAACGCACTTGTGCTACAACCCTGACAAGGATCCCAGCTCAAATGGACGTCTGAGCCAACAACCGCCGCTTGAAAGTTGGTTGGTGCCGGCAGAGGACAGTTCGTCTCGCATATCCCCGTTGTTGAGCAGTAGATCGCCTCGACGCATTCGGACACGTCATCCGTGAGATCTCGGCGGACTAGACCGTTTCCGTCATAGTCAAAATAATATGGTCCCATCACACTTGAATAGGAACCAGTCTCGTTAAGGGCAAGCCATAATCCGAATTCATGCAGTGCGACTGTTTCCATGTCAGCATCTCCATTAGGGATGGTCGCGGAACTGCCAGTATACCATGTCACGGACGGATCGTTATTGAATTGGGTGTAACATCCCAACACCTCAGTCTCAGCCCCATTCAGAGTCGCTGTTGTTGCAGCGAATTCAGGGAATGGATCAGTGGTCACATCTCCAAGCGGTCCTTGGTCAATAAGATTGGTCGAAGAAGAACTGACATCAAGGCTGAAGCAACTTGCACTCTCAACCCATATCGTCGCGGCAGAGACAACACCAGTGGTACTCCACCCGCTTGGCCAGGTGCTCGCAAATTTGTACGTAACATCCGGAGAAGACCACTTTGCACCAGTATAAAGCGAGCACTGGCCGTACGTAGTGATTTGAGTGAGGAGAAAGACCAAAAGACAGCACAAACAAACGATTGTCGTTTTCATATCCGGCTCCCTCTCGTTTTCTAATTGGCCAAAAGTTGAAGTGCGTCCTTCATGTTTTGAATCACTGTGCTGATTGATCGATATTGCTTCAAATGCTCGTCGAATATCTCGCCATTCTTGATAGATAGCTTTGCACCGCCCTCTAACCAGAGCGCATCCGAGGAATATTTGTCGGGGTGGTTTCTAAAGTATGTCCGGAACGGAGTCTGGATGTAGGTAGCGGTTCCTATTTTTTCCAGGAAGAAGACTGCCTCCTCACCAACGACCAACGATGCTTCCAACGAAGTACGCAAGCGCACATCCCCTTCTCCTGTTAACGGGCCACTCTCCCGTAGGACCTCGATCTCCTTAGTGTCAGGTGAGAGGCCTTTGAGCACTTGGCTCACCTCGACTACAGCTTTTGAATGGAACGGATCAGTCCTAGGTGCAGGTAAATCAATCATTCTTTTCACTTTTCCTACAACCACAACATCAAAAACAAAAACGTTTACCACCTCAAAGGGTTTAGTTCGATATCTCAGCTCATCCCTGAGATTCAGCCCTTTCTCTTTCATCCTCTGAGACATTTCCCGTGTTATTCCATGGTGAGCTAGCATAGTATCTATGCCTCGCATCTTGCGCTCGCCAGAGCTCAAGCTCGATTGCGTATGACACAGACCAGTAGCAAGCAGCAGAATCAGGCCGACGCAGATGGTTTTCTTCATATGCTATCCTCCGAATTGTGTTTCTCCAGAGATACACCCTTCGCACAAAAACTGTATTGGATTCTTAATTACGTGCAGAACTTTGATTTGAAAGAACGCCTACCCGCGTGATGGTCGCAATTTATGAAGACGAGAGATGAAAGTCAAGTTAAATTTTACGAAAAATAGATGTATTTGTGCGAGTATATTTGCTCATTTTGCTGGTAGAATCCCGCGGTGCTCGAATCAGGGAAGGCGGTATCAGGAAGGGTTATGGTTTGGGAAAAGCTCCCTTTCGACTCATTCGTGGATTCATAGATGGCGAGATACCTCCCCGACACCCTGCCAACCCCAATAAATGACAAGGGGTGAAGGGGCAAAGATTTAACCGTTTGATAATTTGCTTCTTGCAAGGAACCTGCGTAATTTCGCCGTGTTCGATCACTATTCTTCTCTTGTTATGCAGCCCGATCATAATTGGTCGGGCTTTTTGTCTTAGAGTCTTGACAATTTCAAAATCTCTCTTTATCTTCAATCGTCACTTTCCATCATCCTGATCGCTCCGTTCTTTTCCGTATTCGCGTGTGATTCGTCTCTCTGCCTGGCGTAGAAGGCTTCGTTCTCGTGCGCGTCTTACCTCCCACCGCGCAGGTTTCATTGTCCGGCAAAGGACATATATCCCGTGTACGAGTCCCCACGTGCCTGCACTGTCGCCTCCCCAGCGCCGCACCGCTCGTATACGGGATTTATATTATGTTGATAAATCGGCGTACACAAATACAGCAAATGGGAGCAGGTCACAAATCATTTCACATCATAATGATGATGCCGTTTCCGTGATAAAGAATGCCATAAACGAGAGAGGGTCCAAGTCAATACGTTACTGATGGGATCCATGATGTATCATGTTATAACAACCCAAGGGGGAGGCGTTTCTTCTTATTTGCCAACGTAGCGCACCTTTCCAGAACTTGGATCTCCACGTTGCTCCGCAACCGCGCGTAATTTGCTCTTGATGCTTCCACACAACGGGAACCTTGATCCCCGCCGGAATGGCCGAGTGCCATAGTCGTTCCGCTAAATGGCTCCGATGTGGCACCATCAACCATCAACCGTAGGTAAATTTGGTAATTTGGCAAATTTACAAAGTCAGTTTCATCGAAAGTGGGGTGAAATTCCCTTGCCAGGCACTTCGCATCCTCCGCACCAACCCGGAACGAAATGATCGTTCCCACGTTCCCAAAAACCGCCAGGCGCACCTTCTCGTGCATTTGATCAAGGTACTGGTGTGCGAGAATGAGATTCAACCCATACTTCCGGCTTTCTGAAAGCATATCGGCAAACGAGAGCGTGAGGAAGTTATGGAACTCGTCCACGTAGAGATAAAAGGCCTTGCGAGCATGTTCCGGGAGATGCGCGCGACTGATGGCTGCAAGCTGTAGCTCAGTAACAATCATCGCGCCTAAGAGCGAAGAGTTGTCTTCCCCAATCTTCCCTTTCGAGAGATTCACGATCAGAATCTTCCCCTCATCCATTACCTCGCGCATCCTGAAGGAATCATGCGGTTGCCCGACGATGTTCCGAAGCGGCGGAGCTGTGAGGAACTGCCCCACTTTGTTGAGGATGGGAGATGTCGCTTCCGAGCGAAGCCAGGCCGAATACTTATCAAACTCTCGTGTCCAGAAGGCGCGCACATGAGGATCATTCACGCCCATTAACACCATCTTCCGAAACTCTGCATCTGTCAGTAACCTGGGGACATCAAGGAGCGTACTTCCGGGAACCTCAAGGAGTGTAAAGAGCGCATGGCGGAGTATGTGTTCAAGCCGTGGGCCCCAGAAGTCATGCCACATTTTCTTGAATACGGATAGGAGTCCAGACACCACAAGGTGTCGCTCCTGATTTGGAACTTGCTCCAAGGGATTAAAGGGTATGGGATAGTCAAAGTCCGCAGCATTGAAATAGATCACGTCGTTCACTCTCTCCTTCGGTACGTGTTGGAGGATTGTTTCTGCGAGATCGCCATGTGGATCGACGACCCCGATGCCGTACCCTTGCTGCATGTCGTCGATCATCATCCGAGCCATGAGCGTCGATTTTCCCGTGCCTGTCTTTCCGATCACGTAGATATGACCCCTCCGATTCTTTTGTTTGATGCCAAACACCCGTCGGATGTCCCGCCAGTTCGTCACCGCGATCGGCGTCAAGGGTTCTTTGTCTTTGTTCTCCATGATTGCTTCGCTTGAAGTGAACACATTGTATGGCTCCTCGCACCGTAACTGAAAGAAAGCATCCCATGTCGCTTGCGGCAGGTTGAGCTTCCTTGTTGGTGAGTTAATGATGCATGAAACTGAGCGTGCACTTTGAAAACTTCAAAGGGGTGCATATCAACCAACGTCACCATACACAGAAAGGAGCAACAACTCATGGGTCACAACCTCAATGAAGCCAATGGCCAGATCGGCATGATGTACGTCGGCGAAGTGCCTTGGCACAAGCTCGGCACAAAGCTCGACGAACCGGCCACGGCCGAGGAAGCAATTCAATCAGCAGGATTGGGTTTTACCGTCCATAAGATTCCCCTTACCACAGAAACAGCTCTCCCCATCGAGTCCCACTTCGCTACGGTTCGGATGGATACAAACCAAGTCTTGGGTGTCGTGGGATCACGCTACGTTCCGATACAGAACCACGAAGCTTTCATGACCTTCGATGCTTTAGTCGGAGAAGGAGAAGCAATCTACCACACGGCAGGAGCCTTGGGAAAAGGAGAACGCATCTGGCTCTTAGCCAAGCTTCCCGATTATATCCGCGTCAGGGGAAACGATCTTGTCGAGAAATTCCTCCTCCTCACGAACTCCCATGACGGCAGTAGCGTCGTGCGAGTGAAGCTCACACCGATCCGTGTTGTCTGCGAGAACACACTCTCCCTCGCGTTGAGCGGCGCGGAACAGGAAGTCCGTATCCGACACACCGCGCACGCATCGGAGCGCATGAAAGAGGCACACGAGATTCTTGGGCTCACGAACAAACTTTACGAAGAGCTCGATCACATCTTCAACCAGATGAGCAGTACCCGAATCGATGGACGAGTACTCTCTGATTACGTAGCGAAGGTCTTCCCCGATCCTCTCACAAACGGCTGCCCCCATCGGAGGAACCCTGTCCGGGAAAAGGTCTTCGAGCTTGCGCATGTCGGGAAAGGCGCTGATCTCGCCCGTGGAACGCTCTGGGGCGCGTATAACGCCGTCACGGAGTATGTGGATTATTATCGCCGTCTCACAAATGGTGATTCGACGCGCTTGCGGTCGATCTGGTTCGGCTCCGGTGAGAGGATCAAACAGCACGCCTTCAAGCTCGCGCTCGATATGATGACGGCGAGAAATTGACTCGCTTCCTCGCAGAAACAAATCCTGAACAATTCAAGCCCGTTCAGGATTTTTTATTACTCGAAGTGATGATAGCTACGATGCAGGGAGGTATTGGTTGCCGCTCCCGGCACGTTCTGCTTTCTTGTTCCATGGGCTCCGTGTGCAACACTTGAAGTCGCACATTTACAACACCAAGAAAGGAGCACAGTATGACCACGCAACCACTCTGTATCGAAGTGCAAAGAGCCGACGGTACAGTGCTTTTCAGAATCAATGTGACGGAACAAGAACCACAGGGAATGCGGTCCGAACTTCAGCCGCAATCTTTATCGCCCACAGATGGGGAGGGACAGCAGCCTCAAAGGAAGGCGCCCACCTCCGCCGCACCCAAGACACACGGGAGAAGGGACGGAAAGGGAGAACCGGAGTCCATGACCGATGCCCAGAAGCGATACATCTTCCGCCTCCTGGCCGATCAGAAGATCGAAGGTGACAAAGCCACCCAGCACCTCAAGAACCTCTTGAACGTGCAATCGCTTCGGGAGATCACGAAGTTCGACGCGAGCAAACTCATCGAACGCTTGCTCGAAACCGTGAAAGGAGACGGCGACAATGGAACACCTTTCTAGCAGCCAGATCAACCTCTACCTCCAGTGCGGAGAGAAGTACAAGTTCCAGTACATCGAGAAGATTCCAAGACTCTTCAAAGCGTCCGCCCTTGCCTTCGGAAGCGCACTCCACTCCGCTCTCGCATGGCTTCACCAGGAGCGGATGAAGGGCAACGGCGTATCCTTGGAACGGCTCTACAAAATCTTCGATGTCGATTGGTTCAGCCAAACCGTCGATGCCGATATCCGTTACAAGGATAACGAAGAGAACCTGAAACTCACGGTGATGGGAAAGGAGATGCTCGGACTCTATTTCAAGGAGCCGTACAGAAAGGTCATGGGTTCTGAGATTCCGTTCACGATCCCACTTGTGAATCCTTCAACGGGAGAAGAGCTTCCAGTGCACCTCGACGGGTATTTCGATCTTGTGGAGGAAGGTGATACGATCGTTGAGTTCAAAACCTCGGCACAGCCATTAACGGAGAGTGACATCCAATCTCACCTTCAGCTCACGGCCTATGCGTACGCCTATACACGACTCTCGGGGAGGCAACCGCGAGCCTTGAAGATCGTGAACTTCGTGAAGTACAAGAAACCCAAACTCGAGGTCCTCATGACGACTCGCGGAAGGGATCATCACTCGATGTTCTTCAGGGTTGCAGAGCAGGTATACAAAGGGATCACGGGAGGCATCTTCTTTCCGCGCACGGGGTGGTGGTGCAAAGACTGCGAGTATGCGCATCTCTGCCCCATCTGGAACGTGGGGGTGAAGGCAGAGCGGCCGAAACAAGAAGTCGAGCTGAGCATATGAAAAAACCAAGACTCTTCTGTGAAACCCCGATCTATAAAGTGATTCTCGTTCACGATGCAAACCTCACGGTCGAGAATCCGTACATCCAATCTCCAGCAGATGCGGCCAAGATCGCGGTCGAGTATCTGCGCGGAGTGGATCGGGAACACTTCATTGGACTCTACCTGAACAATGCAAATCGGTTAATCGGCGTTCATACGATTTCTGTGGGTGTCTTGAACGCCTCCCTCGTACATCCCCGGGAAGTCTTCAAGCTCGCTTACATGGTGAATGCTGCATCGGTTATCGTGGTGCATAATCACCCTTCGGGAAACAGTGAGCCGTCAAGTGATGATCTTGCCATAACGAAACAACTGGTCGAAGCGGGGAAGCTTCTCGGCATACCTCTCAATGACCATGTGATCGTCACGGAACAGAATGGCTACATGAGCTTCGCGGAGCGAGGATTGCTCTGAAATAAAAGCCCGTCGTCACCATACGGCGGGCATTTTTTTGTCTCGAAAAAAGCTGTCCTGTCTATGAGTTATGAGTCACTGGGGAGGCGTAGCAACCCACGTGGGTCTCATAGACGGGACTTTTCAATCCGCAAGGAAGCTGTGCATGGTGTGGGAGGCGAACACGCATGCGCGACACCCTTCGTTGCGGGACTTTGGTGGATTAGGAGAACGGTGGAAAATTGATGCCGAAAGGTATGAAGAGTTCGGATAAGGATCAAATCGCGGAGCGGTTCCCCCTGCGTATTTTTTTCACGCGAGCCTTTTTGAAAAGGCCCGAAAAATCGCTATCTTGATCAAAACTTTTGACACTTCGATTAGCTCCATGTTTGAAGAACCACAATCTCGGCCACTATATATCGCAGGTCTCAAAGCAGAGTTGCTATGCAAAGGAGTATATCCTAATGATGTTGCTAAGGCTATGTACCAAAGGCAGAATCCTTATGGAGACTGGAAGACGGGTAATGTGGGAATCCATATCTCTATTGATGGAGCAAGCAGTGCACTCGTTACCATTTCCCACCAATTTGATAGGAAATCGCCTTATTCGTTGGAAGCAATTGAAAGTGGTCTTGCCCTGCTGAAGAACGGTTTGGTTGTTTGTCGAGTGGAGGAAGTATCGACAGGCAACTGGTGTCACAAGAAAACTAGCACGGGGATCGCGATGGGCAACTTTTTTCTGCATGAAGGAAAGAAGTTTCTGCATCAAGCTTACACGGGATGTGATTACTACGCAGGGGGAAAACAATGTAAGTTCTGTGGTACGGGTGCCAAATGGGAGATCGCCAGTCCGACAGAAGTTGCTCAAATTGTTTCTGAAGCGCTCAGGGGAAACTCAGCATATCATGTCTGCCTCGGTGGCGGAACCAGAATGCCCTTGAGCAGAAATGTCGATTATTTTTGCGAGTGTGCCTCTGTCATCCGAGAAAATAACCCTGAAGTGCCAATATGGGTAGAGATGGTCCCCCCTGAATCAGATGACGACATTTTACGCCTTGTAAGAGCAGGCGTCAGCAGCTTCGGATTTAATATCGAGATATGGAATGATGAGCTACGCAAAGGGATCTGTCCGGGAAAATCTGAAATCCCTAAGACTACATATTTGAGGGCATGTCAAAAAGTAGTAGATACGCTGGGGCCGAATCGGGTGGGAAGCTGTCTCCTCGTGGGGCTCGAGCCAATAAAAGATTCGATTGAATGCGTGAGAGCATTGGCAGATGTCGGGTCACAACCGTGCATCTTGCCATTCAAGCCGTGGGATAAATCTGCTTTCAGATACCGCCCACCTTGTAGACCACAGGACCTTATTGAGGCAAGCGAGGCTGCTGTGGACGCGATGATTGAAAACGGCATATGCCCGGACAGGAACCAGGGGTGTCTCCTTTGTGAAGGTTGCACAATAGACCACGATCTGTATAAGATAAAGGTAAATCAAATATATAGAGGCAAAAAAAAATGAAAATTGTAGTGTTGGAGAAAATTGAAAGATCAAAAGCGCAGACGAAGCGCCTGGAGCAACTAGGACGCGTCGACTGGTTTGAATCCTCGAGCGATGACGAAATACCCGAAAGAATCAGAGGAGCGGATGTGGTCTTAGTAGATTGGATAGATCCTTCTGGGTTTATTCTCTCTATGAAATCACCATCTCTAGTTGCGCTAATGTCCACGGGGTATGGATGGATTCAGCATAGGGACGAGGCGAGGAAACAGGGGATACTCATCAGCAACGTACCTGAATATGCCACGGAAGCAGTTGCGGAGCATCTAATTGGATTGGCGCTGTGTGTGGCACGCCAGACTATGGTTGGAGACCATAATCTGAGAACCGGCAGAACTGAAAAGGGTTATTTGGAGGGTGTGGAGTTAAAGGGTCGTAGGATGGGAATCATCGGCTTCGGGAAAATTGGGAGGAGAGTTGCTGAAATCTCCAGATGCTTAGGCATGGAAGTGGTTGCGCACACGCGCCATCGGGAGAAGCGCGGTGATGTTCCTTACGGGTCTCTTGGTGAACTTCTTTCCTCAAGCGACGTAATCTGCGTATCATGCCCGCTCAATAATGAGTCAAGGGGAATGCTTAACAAGGATAGCTTCAACACCATGAAACGTGATGCGATTCTTGTCGCGGCCACATGGAATATAATCGTGCTTGATGATCTGATAGAGGTCTTGCAGAACCATCGCATCCGCGGAGTCGGACTTGATGTTGCAGTTGAAGGAGGAAAGATCGAGCTGCCAAAGGAATTGTTGAATTCAGATCGTGTTGTTTTGACACCTCATGTTGGATTTAACACCGTGGAAGCAAAGACTCGACAAGTGAACGAATGCTTTTCTAACATTGAGGCGTTCATAACCGGAAATCCTAAAAACGTTGTCAACTAATATAAGGACGGAAATGTCGGGAACTAAACTCGAATTGCCGTGGTGGGTGCATATTGTCATTGTGGTATGCGTAGTCGCTGGCACAATTGCTCTCGAGAGTTTGCTCTTGGAATTCAAACTCAGGAACATTTTGTTGGCCATACTTTTTGTATCTTTGTCATCTTTCGTAGGAGCAATTGTCGCAAAGTTAACTGCTGGACGACAATTAGTCGCGGCCACTCAAGAGCTTGATCAGAAATTTGATGAAACCAAGGTGCAAATCGGTCAATTCAAGACCGAAATAGACAGAGTACTTTCAAACTCGCTCACGTGTGAAAGGTGTATCCAATCTTTAAACCTCTCTATAAATACAGTAAAGCAGCTTATGGAGGGGGAATTCAGAGAATCTCTGATTACATACGAGGATCTGGTGCGGATCGAGAGAAGCGTCAGAGAGAGAAGTGAGATTTGGGTCCTGACTTCTTCCCTCGTACTTGAGAATGAAGAGCTCAAAGAGACCCTGCAAGAAAATTTCAAGAAGGGCATAAAGTACAAATATCTGATTCCCTGCGAAGACAAACGGCTTCAGAACAGGATGATGGAGCTAGCGTCGGAGTGGAAAAGGTCCTCTGGCCTGTCAGTACAACAAGCGAAGGAACAAATCCAGTGCTTCTTGGTCCCGGAATATTTGGTTTATATGACGGTCATTATTTATGATGCCTATGGTGAGCCGCCTACGGTACTGGTGAAGTTTCCCACGAGTCAGTTATACGAAAAAGCGAAATATCCCCTTGTCTATAAGGTCGATTCAAAACCCAAAGACGCATGGGCGATATTCGTTAAGTCCCTGCAGTCTATGATGGATGAACGAGGGACACACGTGGTTACAAAGCAGTTGCAATTTGATTTCAATAAGCGAGAGGGGACTAGCAATCAGGGATAAAAAGTGGCAATGGATACGAAACCGCCCGACCTTGAGGTAAGATTACATCATATTTACAAACTCATGTAACTCTTCAATTCAAACACTGATTGATTGTCCGATGATCACCTACTATCCTTGGTGTGATGAAGTGCTCGATGAGTGCTTGAGGGCGCACGATTCTGGTGATTTGGTCACTCTGGACCTGGAACTCACGGCCAATTGCACTTCTGCGTCCTGCATATACTGCGATTCCCGACCGAAGGTGGGAAGTAAGTATACAAATGAGTTGACCAAAGCCGAGACGAAAAATCTCTTGGAGGAGGCTCTAAGTTGCGGGCTGAAATGGATTTACATTTGTGGTTTGGGTGAACCTCTTGAGGACGACAGGTTTGTGGGCCTTGTGGAGGAGGCTGCAATTCATGATGTTAGGATGTCTGTCTTCACAAATGGAATCCTGATTGACGCGCAGACAGCAACCTGGTTACACAAAAAGGCTGTGAATCTTGTCCTTAAGATGGACACCTTTGAGGAGCCCGATTTTGATAGGATACTTGGAAGAAAGGGTGCCGCCCAAAGAATTTACGAGGCAACCGAGTTCTTGCTGAGTTCCGGTTATGGAAAGGGTTACGCAGATTATACAGATATGGCCTTCTCTATTGTTCCAACGCAACTAAATCTTAATGGCATCGATAAAGTAATCGAGTATGCAAAAGAAAAGAACATCTTCCCTTCTGTCGGAGAGCTTGAACAGGCCGGGAGAACGTTGAGGAAGAAAACCTATCAGGACTTGGCCTTGGATCACGCAAATATAGTGTCGCTCAAGGAAAGAGTTGAACATCTACTTTGGAAGGGTTACACTCGACCCATATGCCCATCGATCATCACAGGATTGCATGTTGACAATATTGGAAATTGTGTTGTCGACGCAGAAACGGGATTAAACTGTAAGTGGTTTCTTTTGCGGGAACCAAAAGTTGAGATATTAGGAAATATCCGACAGAATAGCGTAGAAGAGCTGCTCAGAAGGGCTCGAGGATATCGGGAGACCTGTTTTCAAAGAAATGCATCCGCGATAGATTTTTGTGAGTCTATCGAGTATATTTTCGGGGGGTGTGGAGGGAGCCCCAGAAAAATAATTCAAATCGCGCGAGATCATTTGGGCAGCAACTCTCCTTAATCGGCCCTTGGGAACCGCACTCTCAAAGAAGCATCCGGATCACTCTACTCCAGAGAGTTCAAGAAGGCATACCCAAGTGCTGCTGCATCAAAAATACTCATCCGCACGTCCTCGCTCATCCAGCACTTCCGATGAGGCGGGAGGTGTTGCAGAAGCTCAGGATATCTCGCTGAAAGGACCCCGGCAATTTCTTCCTTTGTAGACGCACCTGAATCGGCGAAAGTCTTTTTCACTTGTGGGGACGCTATCAATTTTGTCCGAAAGCCTTTCCCCTTTCCAAGCTGAACGATCCCGTTTAGGAGTTCCTGGACCCGCTTGCACCGACGAGAGTTCTTTGCTCTGGTATCTTCGATGACAATCACTTGAGGGTCATATTGCTCGATAAGGCGAGTGACCCTTCTGAGACACACATTATATTTGTCCTTGTAAGCGACTCTCAGACCCCAATCGATGAGTAATTCCGGGCCTTCGAACACCGCATATCCAAAGCCTCTGCTCGTAGGATCAATCGCAAGAATCCGTTGCACTGTAGTTCTATACTGATTCATGATTTTGGAATTGCGTGATGGGGCGGGTGCGCACCAGCGAGTGCCTTGATGAGTGCAAGCCTTCGTGCTCCGCATTGCTCTGGTTTCTGCGCTGATAACTTCTGCAGGAGCTCCTTCGCCCGCCGCATGGTCTTCTCTTCGACCTTTTGATACATCCCCGCGTAGAGTTCACGGATGGGGATGCCAAAGATCGCTTCGTAGGCAAGCGTATTTTCTAAACTCGGCTCACGAGCAGAGCACTCGTACCGGGATACTTTCGATCCGTTCTCGCACCCCAATAGCAGCGCGACGTCCTCTTGGTAGAGGCCGCTGCGGCGGCGATACGTGCGGAGATAGTTGTTGAGTCTCTGTGACATGGTGAGTGCGTTCATTTGTGACGGAATCAGATCCACCGCCACCAGAATACCAGACATGCGCACTCACGAAAGAAGGCGTCACTTGCCGCAAGCGGCAAGTCGCAGAGATCACTCAACGCCCATTATACCATATACGACACAAATATCAAGCGTTGTCAAGATACAGGATAAACCGCCTACATCTTACTTCCTCGGCTTGAATTCCATTCCATGCCAATAAAACCGATGGTGATCCATGAGGATGGGAAACCACTGGAAACGACCGGACCTCGGTTCCATTTCGATCACTGAGAAGCCCACCTGCCAATTGGGGTTTGCGACGTAGCTCGCTTTCCGTTCGCACATGGAAAAGTTTTCAATTCCAAGAAGGACGCGCCCGTCCACACTTGTGCGTGCGTGAGCGCCGAATCGCTGTGTGTGGCCTTGGAGGAGACTCACGCTCTTGTCCTCCACAAGGGCTTTCGCGGCGTATCCTCCCTGCTTCGCCACCTTGTTCCAATGGCCGACATAGAGGTTTCCGACTTTGACGTAGTTGTCAGTAAAGCTCGATGATCGAGCTCCGCATGGCTTGTATTTGATCTTGAGCTCGCGGAGATTGAAAAGTGCCGGAATAGTGAGGGATGAAAGGCCATAGAGTTCCTTAGCATTTCGGATGAGATATTTCCTGACCCTGAATTCGTGGTTCCCCTCGATCCATGTGATCCTTGCTTTGGGGATGACGCGACGAAGTGATCTCAATATTTTCCTGCCTGTACTTATTTCCTCAAGGAATGTCCGTCCCGTTAAGGGTGTCCGGTCAAAACTCGAGATTTCCCAGAAGTCCATGAAGTCTCCATTAAGGATGAGCCAATTGGGTTTCTCCATAGCAAGGAACCTCCGAAAAAGCTTCAATGCTTTCGGGTCATGGAAAGGGATCTGGAAATCATTTGCCACAACAACGAGAATCCTGCGTTTATGTTTGATGGGG
>JAWOMQ010000163.1:0-33988 GCA_033852415.1 Bacteroidota bacterium | reverse complement strand
GCCTCCGGGGTCAGCGCCGGTATCTGCTTAAGTGAAGTGCGGTTGCCAACTTTGGGTCGCCCGCCAACGAATTCCCAGATGAATTTGTCAAATGTCCCAAACTCCTTCTGAACGCTGATAAATGCCTTCGCGTTCTTGATTGTTCCCTCAATCTTCATTCGATTTCTGATCAGGCCGCTATTCTTGAGAAGAGACCGCACCCTTCGTCGATCGTAACACGCGACTTTTCTAAAATCGAAATTAGCAAATGCAGCCCGGTAATTCTCCCTCTTCTTGAGAACAGTTAACCAACTCAGTCCGGCCTGAGCTCCTTCGAGGATCAACAATTCAAAAAGCTTTCGATCATCATGCTCAGGTCTCCCCCATTCTCTGTCGTGATAGATCCGCAGCAGTGGATCCAAATCTGCCCATGGACAGCGGGATTTCATAGTGCTCTCACTCTCTCACAAACGTAATGCACGCGTTGGTGATGCAACCCCTCCGTGTCATAGCTTACTCTTTCTGTGCGACGGCTGAAGCTGCGCGTGAGGAGGACGACAGGGTGGAGGTGCCATTTGATATCTATTTGCGGAGCATCTTGAATGCATGATTCCATGAATTTGTCTTAGCCCCATAGATGACCCAGAGAATGCAAAGCGGCTCAAGCAAACGTGCCCCTTCGATCCCGCCGATATCGATCGTCGTCCATCCAAATCTTTTTAAGATGTCCGTCACCAGCTGTTTTGCGCTCGGATCGTTGCCGCAGATAAACATATCCGGCGGCCCACCGGGGAATTTGGGGTCGATCATGTGTGCGTGGCCCACGATGTTAAAGGCCTTTACGACCTTCGCCGCCGGGAGCCATCGCTGAACGTGCTCACCGCCCGAATCAGTATGCCCGTACGCGAGTTGCGGCGGCATACCTTGTGAAAAGACAAGTGGATTCGTAGCATCAATGACGACTTTGCCGGAAAAATTATTTTTGCCGGCCATCTGAACAGCATTTTCTGTCCCAGTCCAGAGCGTTGCGATGACAATAATTTCGCAGGATGCCGCAGCCTCTGCAAATGTTGTTATCCGGGCGGCCTTGCCGACCTTTTTCTGAACTTCCTTCGCTTTGTCCGCGTGCGGATCTCTCGTTCCCATGAGTACTTCGTACCCGATTTCCGCAAATCCTCCGGCGAGTGTGCGTCCTACATCCCCTGTCCCAAGAATGCCCACCTTCATAGTGTGTCCCTTTAGAAATTATTGTTTCGGTTTTTCGGGCGACGGTTTTTCCGTCTTCTCAGCCAACCGTTTCCTGATTTTCTCGATGCTGCTTTTTGCCGCGTCGCGCGAAGAGTTGTACTTTTCATTTGCTATCGGCTGAAGAAGTTCGATGGTTTTTTCATCTCCGACGGCTGCAACCAGTCTCACCGCGAATAATCGAATTCCCTGGTTCTTATCTCCCAGCAGCGATTGGAGGAGCGGAAGAGACTCGGAGTGGCTCTTGGCGTATTTGCCGATGAGACTGAGGGCAGTATATCGCATCTCGATCGTCTGGCCGTAACTTGCATATGTCAACGCAAGCGTAAATGCTTCATTGGAATCCACAAGTGCTATTGAGTTGAGTGCAGAAGCAGACACGCGGCTACGGTATGACTGGTACGTGAGATATTTTTTGAGTGTCGGCAACGAATTCGCTGAATCAGATTTTGCGATCGATCGGAGGGAACTCTGCATGACACTGTAACTTGAATCTCCAAGTCCCGCGTGCAAATATTGGGTCACATCGGTTCCGTGGAACGACCCGAGGCGGCTCATAACGGATGCGCGTACGGACGATTTTTTATCTTTTCCGGCCTTAAAGAGTGCCTCAATCAGCACGTTTTTGAGGGAATCATTCGGGAGATCAAGTTTTTCCGACTGGACGACCGCTTCTCGCCGCACTGCCCAGAAAGGGTCGTGGAGCATGTCATCAATGATAACCGGGAGGAAGACTGAGTTTTCCGGCAGTTTGCCGATTGCCTGTAACGCGCGGATTCGTGAGATCAGAAACGGTGCATTTTTCGCCTGATAATTCCATTCATCCCGCGACTTTTCAAATCTTACCTCCTTGAGAAGCCAATTTCCCTTGTCGAAGATAACCAGTTCCGGCCTCACGTCGGCAGGAAGCGTGTATGTTGTATCTTTGGAAAGTATATTCAAACGGTACGTCCCACTATGACCCGGCGTAAAAATCTCCACATCAACAGGCATCCTGAAGACCGGTGTCAGGCTGTCTATGGTCTGGACCTGTTGTACTGACAGCGAGATTGACTTTGACGAGTCGTACCACTTATAGGCAATTTTGAATATAGGATGGCCGGCTTTATAGACCCACTCGTCGAAGAACCAGTAAAGATTCTGGCCGGTTGCTTCTTCAATAGCATTTTTAAAATCGTTTGTCTCCACGGTTTGAAACTGATACTTGGTGATGTAGTGGTGAATCGCTGTCCAGAACAATGAGTCACCGAGAACGAATCTGAGCATATGGAGAACGGCGGCGCCGCGGGGATAGACATTTTCGCCGTACGATTCAACGCTCACGATAGGTTTCCGCCCTCGCGTGGTATCGACATAAATTCCGCTCTGCTGGTTGTTGAACATTGTGTAGTCAAATTCATCGCGTCCGAGAAAATATTCGTGATAGAGCGGATCAAAATAACTGGCAAAGCTTTCGTTCAGCCAGATGTGTCTCCAGTCTTTGCAAGTCAAGACATCTCCCCACCATTGATGGGCAAGTTCATGTGCGATGAGGCTGGTGGGGGAATCGTCAATCCGGGCACGGGCATCATAAACTGTTCCCACGTCTGTCAGTGTTGTCGCGCTTGCGTTCTCCATTCCTCCAAAATGATCCTGCAAAATGATCTGTGCATACTTTTCCCACGCGAAGGGAAATCCGATCTTCCGGTCGAAAAAGCTTATCATGTCTGGTGTTTGCTTAAACGCGATCTTTGCATCCACAGTGTCGGTTGGATAGACATAATATTCGAGAGGAAGTTTTCCAACCTTATCGTGGAGAATCGCATATTCACCGCCAGCGACCATGATGAGATAAGTGACAATGGGTTTACTTTCCTTCCAGTGAAATGTCTTCGTGCCTTCCTTCGTGTTTTCCTTCATGCTGATGAGTTTTCCGTTCGACAGGACGTCGAGCTTCTTGTTGACAGTTGCGAAGACCTCTGAGGTGGCTTTCTCATTTGGAAAGTCATGGCAGGGAAACCAAAAATGGTTTGTCATATCTTCGCCCTGCGACCAGAATTGCCAGCGCCGTTGAGGGTAGGCGGAATCAGGTCCCGTGAATGTCATTCCTCTTTTTGGTTCGCAAAAATACTGGATTGAAATGTCCAGAGTGTCGTGTGGATTATATTTTTTGTCGAGATGAATTGAAACTGTGGATGTATCGGTGTCGAATTTGTACTCCTTCCTTCCGGTATAACAGCGCTCGATGGTCATTGCTTCGGCGTCAAAGACAGCTGTTTCAAAATCGCGGACAAAGGGTGTGAGTGCTATGGTAACCGTGCCACGAACCGATTTGTTCATCTCGTCGATGGCGACCTCGATCTTGTAGTGGACAACGTGGAATGGCCTGCTGGGGGCCTCACCGTTTTCGTGCAGCGTGAAGATTGTCTGCGCATGCAAAACCGGGAGGACAAGCGAGAAGATAAGAAGCAGTATAACGACTCTCATAGTATGTCCTGTGAAATGTGGTGAAGGTTGAGGATGATTTTGAATTGTACGGAGAGAAAGTGTAGAAATCAAGGAGGACAGAGGTAGATGCAAGAACCCGATGACAGATTCTTCCGGGGTATGTGATTGCAATAATGCTCATGGGGCGGCACTCTTTTGGATATTGTCAGCGATTTATTAATATATCCTTAAATCTGAAGAAGGAATAAATTTTCGGAAATGTAAAGAATGATCACAAAGGGTAAATCGATCTATGATATCCATGATTTTCAGCGTGAAGTAATAGAGCGGAGTTTCCAGGTTCCTGTTGTGGTCGATTTCTGGGCGGAGTGGTGCGGCCCGTGTAAGATACTGGGCCCGATTCTGGAAAAGCTTGTCCAGGCACAACGAGACCGATGGGTGCTTGCCAAGGTGGACACCGAGGAATTGACGGATGAGGCCATCAGCTATGGTATTCAGAGCATCCCGAATGTGAAAATGTTTTTCGAGGGGAAGGTTATCGGTGAGTTTGTTGGTGCGCTGCCTGAATATGCCGTTTCCCAATGGTTAAAGAAAGTACTGCCGGGAAAGAACACCAATCAAATCGAAGCTGCAAAAGCTCTCCTGCAGGAAAACCAAGAAGAAGAGGCCCGAAGATTACTAGAGAGGATTCACGAGGAAGACCCCGGCGATGCCGAGACTTCGGTTCTTCTGGCGAAATGTATCGTTCTGACCGATCCTGCCGCTGCCGCCAGCTTGGTTGCAAATATTGACGAACCGAAACTCGGCGAACAGCGCGAGATGATTACAACATTCGTATATCTCTTTGACATTGCCGGGAGGCCTGATCTGTTGCCGCAAGCGCCGGCAAAGCAATTGTATCTGGAGGGTATTGCGGCCATCAGGAAAGGAGAATTCACGGCCGCGCTGAAGAAATTTATAGAAATCATCCGCGCCGATAGGTACTACGATGAAGATGGTTCACGCAAGGCGTGCATTGCGATATTCAAATATTTGGGGGAGGAACATCCTGTAACGTTGGAATTCCGGCGGGACTTTAGTAACGCCCTGTACTGAACGCCATTCACAGTCCCGGATGAGCGTCCTGATCTTATCAGCCTGGAAGTCGCGATAACCAGAAGTGCTCTGGGCCGGGGAGACAGCTGCTTTAGTCTGTTCGCCCGTTCATTCGCCAACGATCTGAACGTTAATTTCCCGCTGCCGTGGCCTGTTGTCGAAATCAATAAGGACGACCTGCTGCCACGTTCCCAGAGCTGGTCGCTTATTATTGACGGGGAGGGAAAGCGATGGACCGAGAATCGCGGCTCGTACGTGCGCATAGCCGTTGCCATCTCCCCAGCGCGCATCGTGACGATACGGAATGTCATGCGGGACAAGTCGTTCTATGGCGTGCTGGAGATCTTCCAGAACACCTGGTTCGAACTCGATTGTCGTAATGCTCGCGGTCGATCCCGGAACGCTGAAGACGACAATGCCATTTGATATGCGGGACGTGGATATACAGTGAAGCAGCTCTTCGGTCAGGTCGTGAATCTCGTTAAAGCCGCGAGTCGAACGCGTAAATGTTGCGGAGTACGTCATACATTGTAAGCGGTGAAGTTGAACATCTCATTCATTTTTCTTTCATTCCGGTAAAAGTAACCGATTTCATCGATAAACACAATGCTGATATGAAGATTCTGGCGTTGACAGATATCCATGGAGTATATACCACTGCCTCAGAAATTATCCGGAAGGAATCAGCGGATCTGGTCATTATCGGAGGAGATCTCACCACAATCGGCACGGTGACAGAAGCAGGGAACGCCATAAAGTTGTTCGCGAAGGATGTAGCGCAGATTCTGTGCGTTGCAGGAAATATGGATCTCCCCCAACACGATCAGATGTACGAAGAGCGTGGATTATTACTGAATGCGCGGGGTGTTACAATTGGGGAGGTTGGCTTCTTCGGTGTTTCCGGAGCCCCGATATCCAGACTCCATACACCCTACGAGATAACCGAAGAGGAAATTAAACGCCGGATTGAACGGGGGTACCGGATGGTCAGCAAGGCGTCTAAAAAAGTGTTTGTCCCACATTCACCTCCCTATGGAACAACACTGGACATTATCCATAATGGTATTCACGTTGGGAGCACCGCCGTGCGTGATTTCATAGAGGATGCGCAACCCGATGTTGTGATCTGCGGCCATATTCACGAAGGGCGGGGAAGGGACACTATCGACAAAACGGAGATCGTCAATTGCGGATCAGCTGCGAACGGCTATTACGCTGTTATCACTATCGATCAAAAAATTGAAATCAAAAATCTTCATCACGCGGCCAGTCACATAAGATAAATCAGCACTCGTTCGAAACATCCCCGTCACATTACCTCCTCTGTAAGCTTCTCTCCTTTTTCCGCATCGTATTTAGATAGAAAAGTTGGATAAAACGGGAAAATTCCGCAATTATTTCCCTTCCTTCTGTCACGAATATTCCTTCAAAACACAGCAGAAACGGCACATTTCGATAAGTTCAAATACTTGAATTCTTCCCCACTTTTCCATTCTCCCCTAAACCGTAAAAATTTTAGGATTTTCACTTGACTTTAATTCGGAAAAGTCTAAATTGGAATGCTACAGTGGGGAAAAGTGGGGAAGTTGGATTTGTGAATTTTCAAAAATAAATGGGTTTGTGAATAAGTCATAAAACTTTATGTCATCGTTCAAGGGCTCATATATGTATGCAGTGGATGATAAGGGACGAGTAAGTCTTCCTGCAAAGCTGAAGAAATACGTGTCGCCGGAAGCGAATGAGACTTTTGTGATCACACGGGGTTTCGAGAAATGCCTCTTCGTTTACCCGGTGGATGAATGGAACAAGTTAGAAGCGACACTACGGAATTTGTCCAATTATGATCCGGAGCATCGCCTTTTTATTCGTTCCATGCTGGAGCTTGCATCGGAGAGCACGCTTGATGGGCAATCGCGGCTTTCAATCCCTCAGGAGTTGAGGGAGTATGCTAGTATCAAGGATGAGGCACGGATAATCGGGACCCTGGACAAGATAGAGTTGTGGAATCCGCAAATCTATGAGGATTACAAGAATTCGCAACCTGAATCGTATGAGACCATCGCCTCCCGGGTGATGAAATGAGAGTGCGACGATGATGATCTCAAAGGTATCGCGACGGTAAGCAATGAATTTCACATTCCCGTTCTCAATGAAGAAACAATCCGGTACCTGCACCCCTCGCCGGGAGGTGTTTTTGTGGACGGAACTATTGGTGGCGGGGGACACGCAGAGTCAATTGTCCAACGAATCTCACCGCAAGGGACGCTGATCGGGTTCGATCGGGACTCAGAGGCGTTGCAGGAAGCGGAACGGCGGTTGAGAGTCTACGGGGACAGAATCGTTCTTGTACATGATAATTTTACTTCTATCCGGAATCGGTTGTCGGATATGAAGATTCTCTTTGTCGATGGGGTGTTGCTTGATTTGGGAGTTTCATCATATCAGATCGATTCCGTTCAACGCGGCTTTAGCTTTCAGGCAGACGGACGGCTTGATATGCGTATGGACCGAAGCCAGAAGCTGGATGCCTCAGTTGTCGTCAATACATATGATGAGGATCGACTGGCCACCATCCTCAAAGAATACGGGGAAGAGAAGAATGCACGAAAAATTTCGGGGAGAATTGTGGAAATGAGACGCGCGCGGCCGATCGATTCGACCCGGGATCTGGCCCGCATCATCGAAAAAGTCAGCGGCGGGAGGTTTCTGACAAAAACGCTTGCCCGCGTTTTCCAGGCGATCAGGATCGAAGTGAATGACGAAATTGCGTCTCTCCGGCACGGACTCCGTGCCGCTCTCGAGGTGCTCAAGCCCGGTGGAAGGCTGGTCGTGCTTTCCTACCATTCACTTGAAGACCGATTGGTTAAACAGACTTTTCAGGCGGAATCACGGACAATCATTCCCTCGGGATCCAAACTTGTCCCGGATACAATCGTCGAACCGAGAATAAAGATATTAACAAAAAAAACCGTTACCGCCTCGGAGCGGGAGCGAGCACTAAATCCCAGGTCACGGAGCGCGAAACTACGGGCTGTGGAAAGAACTGGTGAAAAATGGTAAGAATGGATCTGATGGAACCGGAAGCTAAAACGCGGGTGGCGCCCGAAGTCGCCGAACGCCGTTATATCTACAACGGCGACACAGAACAACCCTCAGATCGGGACGAGTTTTCGCCGGTCGGGAACCGGCCAATGAAAAGGAAACGGCGCTCCATCCTGGCGAGGATCCTGCTCCTTGTGGCGATCTCGTTCCTCATTGTGTTCTATGTCTGGAATAAAATCACCGTCAACCGCTTGTTAGTGGAAGTCAACGATCTGCAAAATCAGTATCAAAAAATACAAGCAGATAATGATCTCCTCCGGGCAGAAATCAACCGCAAAGCCAGTCTTGAGCGGATTGTCACAATGGCCGGGAAGCTGGGGCTGATCTATCCGAAACAGCAACCGGTGTGGTTCGAAGTTTCCGCTGACGACCTGGAACGATTTCAACAGCAATAAAAGAGGGAAAATCCCGCAGCGCGAGTATGAACGATACTCTTCAATATCCTGTCGGCAGTAACGAAAAATCGGGGCGATCCCATTTGATGCAGGTGCGGGTTCGTTTACTACAGTCCGCACTTTTGGTTGTTTTCGGCATTGTCACGTTGCGTCTTATTCAGGTCCAGATTGTCCAGAGCGCCAAATACCGTCAAATGGCACAGAAGCAGTATCAATCCAGAATCGATCTGCCGGCGGCAAGAGGTGTGCTCTATGACAGGAGCAGAAATATTCTCGCGACGAATTCGATGTTCGTCTCCTTCGCAGCTGATCCGAAGCTGGCGGCAGAAGATGCGCGGGCAATCGCGGAATCGTTTGCCCGCGTGTTCAATAAGCCGAAGAGCTGGTACCTTGACAAGCTTCATTCGGATTCCAGGTTTGTATGGCTGGAACGCCAGGTCGATCAGATAACCGCTGCTAAACTTGATCTCAGGAAACTGGACGGCATTGTAGTGCGGAACGAACCGAAACGATTGTACTACTGTGGCCAGGTTGGAGGACAACTGATCGGTTGCACCAATATCGATAATGGGGGAATCGCGGGGCTGGAGCTCCAGCTTGATCAGGTATTGCGCGGCGTCGACGGATATGTTGTTTTCCAGCGAGATGGTTTGGGTAAGGCGCGTCCATCCGTTGATTATCCCCGGGTCGAGCCGGTCAATGGCAATAACGTTCTTCTTACGATCGACATAGGCCTGCAGGCTATCGCGGAGAAAGAATTGAAGCGAGGAGTAGAGGAAAACCATGCAGAGCGCGGCATTGTCGTCATTCTGCAGCCGAAGACCGGCGAGGTCCTCGCGCTTGCGCAGTATCCCTCCATTGACCCTAATCTCTACGGTAAATATCAGCCCACAGACCAACGGTTGCGGGCAGTGACCGACATTTTCGAACCGGGCTCTGTGTTTAAGATCGTGACCGCTTCCGCGGCACTCGAATATAACCTGGTGAAGCCCGACAGGAAGTTCTTCGCCGAGAACGGGACCTACTCCGTTCCCATCGGCAACGGGAAAAGCCGCGTGATCACAGATGCCCATAAGGAAGGGTGGATTACATTCCAGCAGGCGATTGAAGTCTCAAGTAATATCGTGATGGCAAAGATCAGTGATATTATCGGAAGCGAGCGATTGTATAAGACTGCGCGTGATTTCGGTTTCGGCATTCCCACCAATGTTGAATTCCCGGGCGAGGCATCAGGAGTTCTCAAGAAGCCGATGGAATGGTCCGGAACGACGCTCAATACCATTGCCTATGGGTATGAAGTGAGTGTGACGCCGATGCAGATTGCTGCAGCCTACGGGGCGATTGCGAACAAAGGTCTGTTAATGAAGCCCCATCTCTATACGAAAATTTTCAACGAGCGGGGTGAAGTAATTCAAAGTGTAGATCCGCAACCGATCAGGCGGATCGTATCTGAGTCAACCGCAAAAACGCTCACAGACTTTTTCGAGGGTGTCGTGCAGCGTGGGACAGGGAAACCGGCGAAGATTGAGGGGATCCGCATAGCGGGGAAGACGGGCACGTCAAAGAAATTGGTAAACGGAGAGTATCAGGGGATCTATACAGCGTCCTTTGTCGGCTTCCTGCCTGTCGAGGATCCGCGACTTGTCTGCCTGGTCATGATGGATAACCCGCAGGGTGTTAGCTACTACGGCGGGACGACGAGCGCTCCGGTATTTCGCTCAATCATCGAACGGATTATCTCTTCGTCGGATTTCTTCTCTCCTTCTCCCCAGAGCGGCAACGTCATGGCGGCAGATTCGGTATCCACCCCCGCTCAGTCTCCGACACGGCAGGTCACGCGGGTTGCCGATAACACTGTGGTGTGCCAGGATAGTGCGATGATTCCGGATGTCCGTGGTTATAGCATCCGCCAGGCGATGAATGTCCTCGCCGGCATTAAATTCCATCCGGTGGTGAACGGTTCGGGCGTTGTGATACATCAATCGCCGGAGGCCGGCCAAAAAGCAAAACCGGGGACAAGAATAATTTTGACGTGTCAACCAAAAACAACCGCGGCACTATCGGTCAATTGATTGCGTCATGGCGAATATTGAGAACGAACTTGTCCGGGAAGGTTCCGTGGAAACGATGACACTATCAAAACTGCTGGATGGTGTCCGGGTTTCAAAATTATTCCAGACAATGTACGGCCAGATGGTTGTTACTCATGAGGTTGAGATTCAGGGGATCGCCTATGACTCCCGAAAGGTCAGGAAGGGCGATATGTTTGTTGCCATCAGCGGAATAGATGTGGACGGGCACCGGTACATCGAATCCGCTATTCACAATGGAGCGAAGGCAGTTGTCGTGGAAGATGACGCTGCTCTGCCGGATTCTTACTTCATGCATGCCGGTGTTATAAAAATAGTTGTTCAGAACTCCCGGGCAGCTCTCGCCCGGTTGTCGGCAAACTATTTTAATCACCCCGCCGAACACCTTGCAATGGTCGGGATCACCGGAACGAATGGGAAAACGACGACGTCGATGCTTGTAAAATCGATTCTGGAATCGGCAGGTCAGCAAACGGGTTTGGTTGGAACGATTGAATACTCCATCGGCAACAAGAGATTCCCCGCAACACACACGACGCCGGAGTCACTCGAGTTATCCGAATTGCTTTCCCGCATGGTTCAACAGGGATGTACTTCCGCGGTGATGGAAGTCTCGTCACACGCCCTCCATCAGCATCGGGTTGACGGGATCCCGTTCCGCACTGCGGTGTTTACAAATCTTACGCAGGATCATCTCGACTATCATAAGACAATGGAAGAGTACTTCGATGCGAAAGCGATCCTCTTTCGGCAATTATCGCCGGCTTCTACAGCGGTCGTGAACCTTGATGATCCGTTTGGCACCCGATTCGTGAGTGAAACGCGAGCCCGTGCAATGACCTATGCGATAGGTTGCGATGCCGACGTCAAAGCAGAAATTGTTTCGCTGTCAGTACAGGGGACCGAGATTGAAATCCTTCATCGTGGAGAACGGACAATGGTTGAGTCCCCATTGATAGGGCGATTCAACGTCAGCAATATTCTTGCAGCCTTCTGCGTGGGACTCACATTCGACATAAGTAAACCGGCGATCGCGCAGGCTCTGCACAACGTCGGCCATGTCGCAGGCCGCTTCGAGCCGATCCTCGGCCGTCAGGGCTGGACTGCAATCATTGATTATGCCCATACGCCGGATGCGCTTCAAAAGACACTGTTTGCAATCGCAGACATTTTTGAAAAAGCATCCGGCCGGAAGATCATTACAGTGTTCGGTTGTGGCGGTAATCGTGACCGTACAAAGCGGCCCACGATGGGACAGATCGCCTCAGAATTAAGCGACCTGACCATTATCACCTCGGATAATCCCCGGAAAGAGGATCCTGTGGAAATTATCCGGGAAGTGGAAGCCGGGGTTTTGCCGCATCGTAGCGTCCTGACCGAAGTCGACCGCGGGCGCGCCATTACAATGGCGCTTGATCTCGCACATGCAGGCGATGTTGTATTGATCGCGGGGAAGGGACACGAAGATTATCAGATTATCGGCGACAAAAAGATTCATTTTAGCGACAGAGAGATTGTTGAATCGTACCTCCGGAAATCATGAGCGTGTCAATGGACGACATACTAAGCATAGATCATGTCGATACTGTCAATCTCGGGCTGGTGAAGCGGAATAAGGTTTTTTCCGTTTCGACGGACACGAGGACGCTAAAAGCCGGTGATTTGTTTTTTGCGCTGAGAGGAGAGAAAACGGACGGTCATAAATTTCTTCCTGAAGCATTTGCGAAAGGAGCAGCGTGTGTGGTGGTTGATCAAGCATGTCCCCGGGAAGCGTTGAGAGAGAGACCGGCTGTGATCGTGCGCGACACAACGCGTGCGTTGGGCCAGCTTGCCCATCGATACCGGTCAAGATTTTCAATCCCGGTTGTTGCAATTGGGGGAAGCAATGGAAAGACAACCACGAAAGAGATGGTCAGTGCGGTATTGCGCAAGCGGTACAATGTTCACCAGACGAAGGGAAATCTCAACAACCATATCGGCGTGCCTATGACCTTATTCGGTTTGAGGAAGCGCCATGAGGTCGCCATTGTCGAAATAGGGACCAATCATTTTGGAGAAGTTGGAACCCTGAGCGCAATCGTTCAACCTACCCATGCTATGGTGACAACCATTGAGCACGAGCACCTTGAGTTCTTCGGTTCGATCGAAGGTGTCGCGAAAGAGGAGGGAGAACTTTACCGCTCGCTCGACCGCCGCGGTGTTGGGTTCGTGAATGTTGATGAGAAGCGGATTGGGGAGTGCGCCAGGAGCATTCGCCATAAGGTTACTTATGGATTTCGCTCTCCTGCAGGTGTGCACGGAACAATGCGGTCGGTCCGCCATGACGGCACAACTCTGTTTTCTGTGCATCAGCGCAGGAAGAAAGCGTATGAAGTTCAACTTTCGATTCCCGGTGTTCACAATGCCACAAACGCTCTTGCGGCGGCAACGGTGGGCATGACCTTTCATGTCCCGGTGAAGGATATCCAGAGGGCGCTACGCGATTTCAGAGCTGTGGATAAGAGAATGGAGATTCTCAGCTTCCGGGGCATAACGATCATCAACGATACATACAATGCGAATGCAGATTCCGCCATAAAGGCTCTCGAAACTCTCGACGCGATGAATGCGAAGGGAAAAAAAATCGTCGTGCTTGGTGATATGCTTGAGCTGGGAAGCCTTGCGGAGGCTGAACATAGGAAAGTTGGGCGGGAGCTCGGACGGCTGGGCTTTAAATACCTCCTGACGTTTGGCCCGCATGCCCGATTTGTAAACGAGGCAGCAGGCACTATGACGGTTAATCTTCCCTTTGACCAGAAAAATGCTCTCGCGGAATATCTGGTTGAACTCATTGGTCCCGGTGATTGTGTGCTTGTGAAAGGTTCGCGCGGAATGAAAATGGAAGATATCGTGGCGTTTCTGAAAGAGAGAGCAAGGAGAAAAAAGGGATGATGAAATTTGTATGCTGGGTCATGGTGTGCGCCGCGGCCATGGGTTTCCAGACGGCCAGACGAAGCGATTTTTCCGGAACATGGAAATTGGATTTGAAGAAAAGCAAGAACCTTCCCGCGGCGTTCCAAAGTGTTGAAGGGTATACGATGAAGGTAACTCAGGATGACGATTCACTTGTGGCGGTTGTGCAGATGGAGGGGAGCGGTCAAAAAACATCTCTCCCGCCGCTGGTGTGCAGGTTTGGCCATAAAGACGATTATACCGAGGATCAATTGCGCTTTGCGAAACATTGGATTTCGAGTGAATGGACAGCACCCGGGACAAAATTAATCGTCCACAAAAAAAATGCCCTGACATTGGGTGGAAAAGTACAAAATTCGACAGAGACCGATGTGTGGCAATTAAAAAATAAATCGACGTTACAGATTTCCGTAACAGTAAAATCAGATGAGGACGGAACGGTGAGAAGCGAGCAACGGATCTTTCACAGGGCTAAGTAATGCTCTATTATCTCTTTGACTATATCTATCGGGTGCTGCACCCGCCGGGATTCGGGGTTTTTCGCTATATCACGTTCCGCGCCGGAGCCGCCGCCATTACAGCACTCGTTATTGCGTTCTGGATTGGTCCCAAAATCATCCGGCTCTTGAAAAAACACCAAATCGGCGAAGCGGCAAAGCTCGAAGCCCCCAAGACCCATTTAAGCAAAGCGGGTACGCCGACTATGGGGGGGCTGATTGTTCTCCTGGCGATCATTATTCCCTCGATTCTCTGGGGCGATCTGAGAAACGGTTATATGATCCTCATCCTTTTTGTGACGGCGGCGCTCGGCGTTGTCGGTTTCCTGGATGATTATCTGAAAGTCGTCAAGAAAAAGTCCAAGGGTCTGATCGAAGAATACAAGCTGACCGGGCAGATTCTGGTAGCGCTCGTTGTCGGATCGATTATCTACTTCCATCCCCAATTTATTGATGGAGATTTATGGAAGCTGAAATCAAGTACGACGATGCTGTTCTTTAAAAACAGGGAAATTGATTTTGGCGTTTTTTATATACCGCTTGTGATCTTTGTGATTACCGCCACGAGCAATGCTGTCAATTTGACTGACGGACTCGATGGACTTGCAGCGGGGACTGTTGCAATAGTTGGCTTAACGCTTGCGGTTATTAGTTACATCTCCGGCCGCCCGGACTTGAGTCAGTATCTCACAATCCCGTATCTCAGGGGAAACGGCGAGTTGAGTATTTATTGTTCAGCGCTCGTCGGTGCGGCGATGGGATTCCTCTGGTTCAATGCATATCCGGCCCAGGTGTTTATGGGTGATACCGGATCACTCGCGCTCGGCGGTGCTGTCGGAACATTGTGCGTTCTCCTTAAGAAAGAACTCCTCCTCCCTACGCTGGGGGGTGTCTTCTTAATGGAAACCGTTTCCGTGATTATCCAGCGGTTTTATTTTAAGTATACAAAAAGGAAATATGGTGAAGGACGGCGTGTCTTCAAGATGGCTCCGCTGCACCATCACTTTGAAATGTGTGGGTGGGCAGAGCCGAAAATTGTGACCCGCTTCTACATCATAGCAATACTGTTAATGATTCTGAGTCTCGCGACGTTTAAAGTCCGTTAAGTGTTGCTTGATGATTGCTGCAGAAGAAATAGAGCCTGTTGTGATGCAAAATAAAGACGTTGCAGGTAAGAAAATATCGGTCCTGGGTGGTGCAAGAAGCGGCGTCGCGGTCGCAGAATTGCTTGCGGCTCACGGTGCGACTGTGTTCGTCAGCGACAGCACAAACCCTGATAAGATCGAGCAATACCTCGCAGAGCTCCGGTCGAGGCATATCGGCTATGAAACGGGAGGGCACTCGCAGCGGGTGCTTGACACCGATATGCTTGTTATCAGCCCGGGCGTACCTTCGACCGTTCCTGTTGTGCGTGATGCGGCAAATCGCGGGATTCCTATTTTCAGCGAACTAGAGGTTGCGAGCTGGTTCTGCGCCGCACCGATCATCGCAATTACAGGAACGAACGGGAAAACAACAACCACGGCGCTGGTGGGAAGAATATTGAGTGATATGCACAAGAAACATGTCGTCGCCGGGAATATCGGCAATGCCTTTTCCACCGTTGTGCAGGATCTCGATGAAAATTCGTATGCAGTTCTCGAAGTTAGCAGTTTTCAGCTTGAACAGATTGACACATTTCACCCTGTTGTGGCCGCTTTGTTGAACATCACTCCCGATCACCTGGATCGGTACGACGGTGAGATGAAGAAGTACATTGCAGCAAAATTGCGGATTTTTGAGCGCCAGGAAGCGGGGGATGTTCTCATTTACAATTATGATGATCTTGAAACCCGCAATGCGGTGGAGGGATCATCACCCAAAGCGAACATGCTTGCGTTTGGAATGAACCGGCAGTTCGACGAAGGCGCATACGTTGAACGCGGGACGCTCGTTGCAACAATAAACGGGAGGCGGTTGGAGATCATACCCGTGTCAGAGATCAGTATCCCCGGGATCCATAATCTCTATAACTCGATGGCAGGATCGCTTGCAGCCCTGTCCGTTGGTGTCATTGTTCCATCCCTCCGCGCAACGTTGAGGAACTTCAGGGGAGTTGAGCACCGGCTGGAATTTGTCCGCACAGTTAATGGCATCACGTATGTGAATGATTCTAAGGCGACAAATGTGGATTCTGTCTGGTATGCCCTTCAGGCGTACAAAGCCCCGATTATTCTTTTTCTCGGTGGAAGGGATAAAGGCAATGATTATTCGAGGTTGTTCGATCTGGTGCGGCAACATGTGAAAGCGATCATTGCAATTGGTGAGTCTGCGGAGAAGGTTGTTCGTTCGTTTACGGGAATTGTCCCCGTGAAGTCTGCCGGCTCGATGGAGGCGGCTGTGGCAGCTGCCACGGTTTCTGCCTCGGCCGGAGACATTGTTTTGCTGTCGCCCGCGTGCGCATCGTTCGACTGGTTTCAGAACTATGAGCAGAGGGGAAGGGTTTTCAAAGAAATCGTGCACGCATTGTAAGATGAAGGAAATTTCGCGCAACCATATTGACCTGGTGACACTGATGTCAGTCCTGACGCTGATGATGCTGAGTCTCGGCATTGTTTATAGTGCGTCGGCTACGTACGCGATGGCAAAATTTGGCGAGAGTGAAAAAATGCTGATCAGCCATGCGATCAAAGTGTTTCTCGGGATTGTGGGAATTTTTATCGGCATGAGAGTCGACTATCATAAACTGCAGCGCTTTACAAAACTAGCGGTGATTCTTGCTGTCGGAATGCTTGTCGTAACACTTGTGCTGGGAGGGGAAGCGAAAGGTGCAACGCGCTGGCTGCGATACAGTTCGGTCGGATTTCAACCGTCGGAATTCGCAAAGTATGCGTTGCTGTTTCATCTTTGTACGCTTATGACAGTGAAGGGGGACGCGATTCGTGATTTCAAGACAGGATTCGTTCCAATGATGGTTTGGATCATGCTCGTGACCGCTCTCGTCCTGTTGCAGCCAAACTTCAGCATGGGTGCGATGATCTTCCTCCTGAGTCTCGTGATGGTATTCATCGGTCGTGCAAAACTATCTCATCTCGGATTAACGTTTGCGATCCTTGTCCCTATCCTGTTGATCTACATGCTCAGTGCAGATTACCGGCGCATGAGGATTATGGCATTTTTCGGCGGCAGTTCCGGTACCACGGCGAAGAGCCATTACCAGCTCCTCCAGGGAATCATCGGTTTTGGGAATGGCGGCATTTTTGGGGTAGGTCCCGGAGAAAGCAAACAACGGGATTTCTTCCTTCCGGAGTCGTACGGAGATTTTGTGTTTTCTATCGTCGGTGAGGAATACGGTTTCATCGGCACAATGTTCTTTATGAGTTTGTTCCTGGTCATCATGGTTCGGGGGTTCAAGATTGCAAAATTCGCAATGGATCCGTTCGGGCGCAACCTTGCACTGGCAATTACCTGCGCTGTGACCTTGTACGCGCTCATCAATGCGGGGGTGACGCTCGGCATTTTGCCGACAACGGGACTTCCGATGCCTTTTGTGAGTTATGGCGGTTCGTCGATGGTATTCTCTGCCTGTGCCATTGGTGTGCTGTTAAACATTTCCGCGCAAACCGATCTGCATCCCCGGGCCCGGCAGGTTCCTGTCGTCGGTTCTGTGAATGCCGGAGAAGCCAGCGTGGGAAAGGTGTATTAATGTGCAAGCTCCGAGAGTTATTATCGCCGGAGGAGGGACCGGAGGGCATCTGTTCCCGGCTCTCGCTATTGCGGAAGAAATCAGGAAAATGCGACCCGATGCTGAAATTCTGTTCATCGGCACAAAGAATAAGATTGAAGCGAAAAAAGTTCCTGCAGAGGGTTATCACTTCAGGCCAATCTGGATTAGTGGTTTTCGTCGCAGGTTTACACTTGACAATATTGTGTTTCCGGTAAAAGTGATCGTTGCAATGATACAGTCGATGTCGATATTGAGAAATTTTCGTCCTGCTGTCGTTGTGGGCACGGGCGGTTATGTTTCAGGCCCTGTGCTCTACGCGGCCACCCTTAAGCATATTCCGACGCTCATCCAGGAACAAAACAGCTACCCCGGTATAACAACGCGCATGCTTGGCTTGAAAGTCAACGAATTGCATCTGGCCTTTGAACAATCGCGCCGGTATTTCTCAAGAACAGAAAATGTGTATGTCTCTGGCAATCCGACGCGTTCCAGCCTCGACAATGTTTCGCGCGACGATGCAGCACGATATTTTGGCTTTTCCACTGAAAAGAAGAAGACGCTCCTGGTGTTCGGTGGTAGTCTTGGCGCTCATTCTATCAATAAAGCGATGATAGACCATCTTCCGGGATTGCTCAATGAGGGGCTCCGTATCGTATGGCAAACAGGCCCGGAAGATTTCAATGCTGCCCGGCAGCGGTACAGTGGCATTGACCCGGGGAATTTATGGATTAATCCGTTCATCGACCGGATGGATTTTGCGTACGCGGTAAGCGATCTCGTTGTTTGCCGGGCTGGTGCGACAACAATTGCCGAATTGACGCGGACCGGAAAACCATCAATTCTTGTTCCCTATCCGTTTGCCGCGGCAAATCATCAGGTGGAAAATGCCCGTTCGATGGTTGAAGCCGGCGCGTCTGTCATGATCGAAGATCGTGACCTGGACGGCAAAATGTTCGAAAGTGTGGTTTCATTGTTTGCGGAAGATCGGTTGCATCGCATGTCCGGATGCAGCAAACGTCTCGGCAAACCTGATGCGGCACATGTCATTGCGTCGCGGGTCTTAAGATTGTCCGGAGCGCTCTGAATGATCGGTGAATTAAAACTCCCTCCGGGCGCAAGAGTGTTTCGATACAAGCTGGATTTTTATTATCAGCAATCGTTGTTCTATCTCGTGACGCTGATTTTATACGCCGGCATTCGGGGATCGTTTACATTTGAACGTCTGCCGTCGCTGGTTCAGGACCCGATCCTCTATATTATTATTCTTTTTGTGTTGATTTCATTTATCGTGTTGACTTTAAACAAAATGCGGGACAGACGGCTTATCCTTACAGACGAGAAGATTATTTTTCATCACCGGTATCATGAGCGGGAAGTGCCGCTCGACGCGATTGAGTGGATGCATATCGGCCGTGAACGGCGCGTCCAGACTGCGGGGAGATCGCAGGTAATCGTGTTTAAGATGAAGGACCGTCGCCGGTTGTTCAGAATTCGCGTCGGCCGGTATGAACGTGAGAAAGACCTGGTGCGCGAAATGCAAACTCTTGCACAACGCGTTCCCAAGAGTAAAAGATTTGCCTTTGGAGTGAACTGAAATGTCAACGGAAAGGAATAGGGTATGATGCAACCCATACTGTTTATTGCCCTTGGAATTGTGGTTGGAGCGATGGCGGGGCTCCTCGGGATTGGGGGTGCCATTTTCGTGATCCCGGTTCTTGTCTATGTCTTCGGTTGGGAACAGCATTTAGCGCAGGGGACAACATTGGCAATGCTTGTTCCGCCGATTGGCATACTCGCAGCGTGGAAATACTACCAGGCGGGTCACGCAGATCTGAAGGTCGCAGCCCTTCTCTGTGTTGGATTCTTTATCGGGGGTTATTTCGGCGGCGCCCTGGCAAATCAGATTTCTGCGCAGAGCCTCCGCAGAATTTTCGGCATCGCCCTGCTCCTGATATCGATAAAAATGATAAGCGGAAAATAGCGGCGAGTAAGAACGTATCATGTTTTCATCAATAAAAAAAATACACTTTGTGGGTATCGGCGGTATTGGGATGAGTGGTATTGCGGAAATACTGCTCGATCAGAAGTTTGCGGTCAGCGGATCCGACCGGGCGCTCAGTGAAGTCACCGAGCGACTTCAACAGCTCGGCGCGGTGATCTTTGAGGGCCATCGGCCCGAGCATGTTGCCGACGATGTGGATGCGCTGGTCTATTCGTCCGCAGTTCAGCCAGACAACCCGGAAGTTGTCGAAGCCCAGCGCCGGAAGATTCCCATTATCCGGCGTGCTGAGATGCTCGCAGAAGTTATGCGCCTGAAATACGGCGTCGGAATAGCCGGGACGCACGGGAAGACGACCACCACTTCCATGGTGAGTCTGATACTTATGGAAGGGGGGCTCGATCCTACAGTCATTGTCGGGGGTAAGCTCAGCGGTCTGGGCGGCACGAATGCCCGGCTGGGTCACGGTGACTTCATTGTGGTTGAAGCCGATGAATTCGACCGTTCATTTCTATCAATTACCCCGACAATCGCAGTCCTTACAACGCTCGAAACAGATCATCTCGATTGCTATCGGGATCTCGAAGATATCAAGGGCGCTTTTGTCCAGTTTGCGAACAAAGTGCCATTCTACGGATTCATTGTGTTATGCCTCGATGAACCGGCGCTGCAGGATATCATGCCGCAACTGAGCAAGAAAAAGATTATCACGTATGGCTTAAATCCGCAGGCAGATCTTCAGGCATGGGATATCCATTCGAAAGATAATGCAGTTCGTTTTACAGTTGTGAAAGAAGGAGCTGAACTGGGGCAGGTGTCAATCCAGATTCCCGGGACGCACAATGTCCAAAATGCGCTGGCGGCAATCGCCGTTGGGCTTGAGCTGGGAGTCCCTTTTCAAAAGGTCAAGACCGGGATCGAGAAATTCAGCGGTGTTCAACGGCGATGGGAAAAGAAAGGCGAGGTCAGCAACATTGCGGTCTATGACGATTACGCCCACCATCCAACGGAATGCAAAGCGACATTGGCAGGTGTAAAGGCGGGATGGCGTCGCAGGGTCGTCTGCGTGTTTCAACCGCATTTATACACCCGCACGCGGGATTTCTATGAAGAATTCGGGAAAGCATTTCTACTGGCGGACGTCTTGATTGTCACCGATATCTATCCTGCGCGGGAAGAACCAATCCAGGGAGTGACCGGAGAACTTATAGCAAATGCCGCCAAGCTCTACGGTCACAAAGAGGTGTACTATGTGCCGGACAAGAAAAATGTGCCGGCAAAATTACTCGCGACAGTGAGAGAAAAAGATATCGTCGTGACTATGGGTGCTGGTGATATCTGGAAATACGGAGTTGAGTTTCTTCGCTTGTTAAAAGGGAATTGATGGAAAGCCGGGAAAGAGTAAAAGTCGAGAGAGAATTGCTTTGATTGCAATTGATGAAATAAGATCATTTTTCCGGGGACGTATCACGCTCAGCGAACCTCTTGGGAAGTATACGTCGTTTCAGATCGGCGGGCCAGCCGACTATTACCTCGAGCCGATCGATAGGGAAGATTGCCTCTCACTACTCTCCTTCTGCCGTCAGCGGGCACTCCCGTTTCTCATCATGGGGAAGGGGAGCAACATGCTCGTCAGCGACGATGGCGTCAAGGGTATTGTCGTCAATATGGAGTATGGCCTGAATCGCGTCGAATGTTCAGAGGGAGTTGTCAGCGCCGACGCAGGGGTCGCACTATCCCGCTTTGTCGAATTCTGCATCCAGCAGCGCTTTGCAGGCGTGGAGATGCTGGCTGGAATTCCCGGGACAATCGGCGGCGCGGTTGTCATGAACGCCGGTGCGCATGGGGGAGAAATCTCTGATTACCTCCTCGATGTCGATGTTTTCCGGCAGGGAACATTGACGACTGTCCCCAAAAGCGAGTCCAGGTTCGCCTATCGGAGTTCCGGCTTTCAAAATGATGTGGTTCTGGGGGCGCGGTTCCGTCTCCGGCCCGGGGATCAGGCAGAGTTGATGCGTACGCGGCGGGAACTCCTGATAAAACGCAATCGTACACAGCCTATAAATTTTCCGAATTCAGGAAGCATGTTCAAAAATCCACCCGGCAATTATGCGGCCAAGTTGATCGAAGAGGCCGGCCTCAAAGGGTATCGGTATGGAAACGCTCAGATTTCTGATCGCCATGCTAATTTTATTGTGAACCTTGGCGGTGCTTCCGCTCTTGATGTGCTTGATTTAGTCGAGACAGCCCAGAAAAAAGTCTTCGAGAAGTCCGGCATACACCTTGAGCTCGAAATTAAGCTTGTGGGTTTTGCTCATGATGCGATCAAGGAGGTATGGACTCAATGACCGAGCGGCAGGTGACAATGAATTTTCAGGAAGAGCCAAAATCGATACAGAAGCGATTCGGATTATGGTTGCTGATACCGGAGATTATCGTCATCATCGTTCTGTTTATTTTCGCGAAAGAGTGGAAGGGTTCGTTGCAGGTCCAGAGAGTCGTTGTCAGCGGGGTCCGGTTACTTCCGGCATCCGATGTGTACGGCTGGGCGAAAGTTCCGATGAAAAGCGCACTGTTTGCAGTTCCTCTGGCGGATATTTACGCAAGAGTAAGTGCGCAGCCATTCATAAGATCTGTCTCGGTAAGCAGGCAGCTGCCCGATGCCGTCCTTATCCAGGTTGCAGAGCGTGAGCCAATTGCGTCGCTGAATATGGGTCAGATGTATTTTGTGGATGGAGATGGTGTGCTGCTGCCGTACCGGCATACCGAGACTCGGCTTGACGTTCCAGTAATAAGCGGCGTTACCGGGATCGAGAGGCCAAACCTCGGGGAAATCGCATTGAGCAATGAATTGTTTCAGGCGATTGAAGTCCTCAAAACTGCCCGGGACGTTGATCCCTCACTATACCGAGTGATCTCCGAGATCAATATGAATAACGGCGATGACATCCTCCTCTTCCTTGTCGATGGCGGTGTGCCGATTACGCTGGGTCGCGGTGATATTGCCAAAAAGCTTGTAACGTTTCATTCATTTATGAATGATGTTTTAAAGAAGGAAGATCCAAAGAAATTGCGGTCGATCGATTTGCGGTTTGATGAACAGGTTGTGGTGAAATGGGATCAGAAAACCGAACGATATCCAAAAACCGGATCGCTCTAATGAAAGAAGGAAAAGTCCATATGGAACATGATGTAGTCGTTGGGCTGGACATCGGGACAACGAAAGTATGTGCGGTTGTCGCAGCGGTCGACGAGGGCGGTCGGTTTAATGTAATCGGAGTCGGTCGCAGCCCTTCAGACGGCCTCACGCGCGGCGTGGTGACGAATATTGATAAAACTGTTCGTTCAATTCAGAGTGCGGTGGCAGAGGCCGAATCCCGTTCCGGTATAAAGATACAGTCGGTTATTGTCGGCATTGCTGGAGATCATATCCAGAGCTTCCAGAGCCGTGGCGTCATTGCCATAAGCGGTCCCGGCAACGAGGTTAATCAGGCAGATGTTAACCGGCTGATTGAAGATACGAAACGCGTTGCTCTGCCATCGGATAGAAAAATCATTCACGTTATACCACAGGAGTTTATTATCGATGGGCAGGATGGTGTTTTTGATCCTGTCGGGATGTCCGGCGTTCGGCTTGAAGCGAACGTTCATATTATTACAGGGTTGGTGACCGCAGCACAGAATATTTACAAATGTGTCCAGAGAGCCGGGCTTCATATCCGTGATATGGTTCTTGAACCGCTTGCCTCAAGTTACGCCGTACTCGAAGAGGAGGAAAAGGAAGTGGGTATAGCGCTTCTCGACGTTGGTGGTGGAACAACGGACCTTGCTGTGTTTGAAGACCGGACAATCCGGCATACTGCGGTGATTCCTTTTGCCGGGAATCAGGTGACGAATGATATCAGGAAAGGACTCGGCGTCCTGACCGAACAAGCTGAGCGGTTGAAATGCCAGCATGGGTTCGCGTATGCTGCGAGCGTCGTCGACGACGAACCGATTACAATCCCGGGAATCGGAGGAAGGCCGCCTCTCGAAATCGATAAACAATTGCTCGCACAAATCATCCAGCCCCGTATGGAAGAAATCTTTGAAATAGCAGGGATGGAAATTAAGCGCTCGGGATATTCCCGCCATCTTTCCGCGGGGGTTGTCCTGACGGGGGGCGGCGCGTTGATCAAAGGGGCTGCCGAACTGGCGCGGGAAGTATTGGGTCTTCCGGTCAAAATCGGCATTCCCGGCGGGTTTAATGCAGGGTTGGTCCGTGAAATAGAAAACCCGATCTATTCAACGTGTGTCGGTCTTGTTCTTCACGGGTTGCGAAACAAGGATACCGGCACACTCACATTTGAAAACGGGAAGCAAGGCGGATCGCTGAAAAGGATATTCGGGAAAATGAAAAGCTGGTTTGATGAATTATAAATTTATTAAAAACTCTAATAAACATCACACATCAACATAAGGAGAACTGATAGTGATAGAACTCGACAATTACTTCGACCACGGCGCGAAAATCCGTGTGGTAGGAGTCGGCGGTGGCGGCGGCAATGCTGTCACAAGCATGATCGACAAGCGATTGCAGGGCGTCGACTTTTTCGCGATCAATACCGACATGCAAGCGCTCGATCGCAATAAGGCGCCGAATAAAATTCAGATCGGCAAGAACCTCACGCGAGGGTTGGGAGCAGGAGCCGATCCGTCCATTGGCCAACGGGCGGTGGAAGAAGATCGGGATGAGATTTCCCGTTCCCTCGCAGGCAGCGATATGGTCTTCATCACAGCGGGCATGGGCGGTGGAACTGGGACAGGCGGCGCACCCGTTGTTGCCAATATCGCCAAGAGTGTGGGTGCTCTCGTCGTGGGTATTGTAACAAAACCGTTTACGTGCGAAGGTAAGAAAAGGATGGCGCAGGCCGAATCCGGGTTGGAAGAGCTCAAGAAACAGGTGGATACGCTCATTGTCATACCAAACCAGAAACTGCTTTCGATTGTCGAACGCAATACGCCCCTGCAGGAAGCATTTGACCGGGCGAACGACGTCCTACATAATGCGACGCGCGGGATTTCGGAGCTGATTACCGTTCCCGGCCTTATTAATGTGGACTTTGCCGATGTCCGCACGATCATGCGTGAGATGGGCGATGCATTGATGGGCTCGGGTGTGGCGAGCGGCGAAAACCGGGCTATCGAAGCTGCACATGCGGCAATTTCCAGCCCGCTGCTGGAGGGGGTCTCAATCTCCGGCGCCCAGGGCGTACTGGTAAATGTGACGGGCGGACCAACGATGTCTCTGGTTGAAGTCGATGAGGCCGTGAGTGTTATCCATGAAGCAGCCGGCGAGGAAGCGAACGTCATCATGGGCGCGGTTATTGATGAGAATCTTGGCGACGAAATGATGGTGACTGTGATTGCAACCGGGTTTAACCGGCGTGCCACCGGTACAGTTCGTGTCGCGAAGCCGACGGCGAAAGTCATCGATCGCATACCTGTGGGAATCCATGACGTGCAGAAACTCGACGAGCCGGCATTCATGCGGAAGGGAATCGATATCTCCATCAATCCTTTCCGTAACGACGAAGCTGAACAAATGAAACCGGCTGATAATATCGATTCGGAGAAGCCTGCGTTTCTGCGTAAAATCATGGACTGATCCGGGTCTTCCGGTGACAATCTGCAATTCTATCGCTTACTCCTTATGGATGGCGTGTTCCGGCAATCCCGGAGCACGCTGTCCATTGTGATCTCCGGGAGAGAACCCCTGCCGATAGTCTCTGCGCGCTCCACGCCGTGAGCGTTTGTTGATTGAGTTCCCCCATCAAGTGTGGCGTCTTGCATCTTCTGTCATTCTTTCATAACTTTATTTATGAAAGAACTGATCATTATCTGCACTGTTCTTACCGCATTGCTTCTGCCAACCATAACCGATGCGCAGGCGTCGCGACCGAACAGCGCCTTCAAGATCGCACGACTCAAATTTGCCGGGGGCGGCGATTGGTATAACGATCCTCAGGAAGAAGTGGAGCTTCTCAAGTACGTCAGGCAGAAGACCCTTATCGATGTTGACCCGGTTTATGAATATGTCGATATTATGAGCGATAAATTCTTTACCTATCCTTTTATTTTTATGTCGGCGCACGGTAATATTTCCTTCAACGATGAAGAGATCCGCCGGCTTCGCCAATACCTTGAGAATGGTGGATTCTTGTATGCAGACGATGACTATGGAATGGATAAGGCATTTCGTCGCGAAATTAAGAAAGTATTTCCAGAGCAGGATCTTGTTGAACTTCCCTATTCATTCGGCCTTTACCACTGCCAGTTCGATTTTGCCAAAGGAGTTCCAAAGACGCACGAGCACGACGGTAAGCCGCCCCAGGGATTCGGTCTGTTTCATAACGGTCGTTTGGTTGTCTACTACACCTATGAATCAAATCCTAGTGATGGATGGGATCCACCGGAGGTCCATGGTGACCCTCCTGAAAAAAGAGAAGAAGCGTTGCGTTTTGGAACAAATCTCGTCGTTTGGGCGTTATCCCATTAGTGAGCATGATTCCGTGACTTGCTGCTTCGTGTCAGATAAGAAGATTATGTCCACTGATTGTTGTGAACACATGAACGAAATTCTTCATATGGTGTTATGAGTTCTGCTCCGGTTCGCGGATTGTATCAGGATATTCTTCAACGATTCGATAAGGTCAGGGTCAGGGAAAACCGTATCTCATTTCTAACCGGACTCGAGATCGCAACCGTCAGTGCTGTCGGAATCCTTCTGTGCGGAATCGTCCTTGAAGAGGTTCTTCATATCGGGCCAATGGGACGGACTCTTCTTCTTCTCTTCATGGTGGTGGGAATTTTTGTATCGTGGCTGTGGTTCCTGGGTCGGCCTATTCTCCGGATGGCCGGGATTCTGCAATCCATCGACAATCATTCGATCGCACGACTCGTTGGGAGTCACTTTCCCTCCGTCCGGGATCGGCTTCTCGATGCTCTTCAGATGTACGAGCAAAAGGAGGCACTGCATGAGCATTATTCCCCTGAGCTTATTGATGCTTCATTCGGAGATCTTCACGCCCAGATGCGGTCGTTGGATTTTTCCGCAGCAATTGTAACCACGAGGTTCCGGCGATTGCGGAAATACTTGACCTATGCGTTCACTGTCGCAGCGCTTGTTCTGGTAATCTCCCCCTCAGGGTTTTTTGAATCGCTTTATCGCATCACCCACTATCAACAATCCTTTGCAGCAACAATCCCGATTCGGTTCATCATCGATCCCGGTGATACTCATGCGGTCCGCGGGCAGAACGTATCTGTTACTGTACGCACCGAGGGAAAAAATATTGGATCAATTTCCTTCCTTTCGCGCCAGGAGGGGCAGATCGATTTTGATACGCGGGTGCTGAAGGGGCAGGGGGGGATTTTTTATGCTGCATTCAACGATATCAAATCGACCACGGAATATTATGCTTCGGCGGAAGACGTTCAGAGTGATCATTATAAGATAACCGTGTACGATCGACCGCTGACACGTTCCTTTCAACTCAGACTGATCCCGCCTTCCTATACTCATCTTCCGGTGACCAACGCGGATGATAATGTTGGAGATATGAGTGTCTATGCCGGCACGAGAGTCGGGGTTCAACTCAGTGCAAACAAAGATCTCTCGGAATCCAGGATCGTTTTTAGCGATAGCTCCTCCATACTATTGAATACCTCCGGGCCCCGTGCGTCAGGAACTTTTGTCGCGAGAAAGTACGCGACCTATCATTTCTCCCTGAAAGACAAGGATGGATTGCAGAATCTTGATCCGGTAGACTATACGATCACAATAGTTCCGGATGAATATCCAACGGTCGAAATTGTTAATCCCGGAAAAGACATCGATCTGACGGAGACGATGAATGTTTCCCTGTTGATCCGGCTCAGAGATGATTTTGGTTTTTCAAAACTTCGCCTGGCCTGGCGCCTTGCCCAGTCAAAATATGAGAAGCCAGCAGAAGAATTTTCCTATATTGACCTTCCGCTCCAACCCCACCAGACCAGTCCCGCAGAGATTATCTACAATTGGGATCTTACCCCGATGCATCTGGTGCCAGAAGATGCCGTTGCGTACTATGCGGAAGTATTTGACAATGATGACGTGAATGGACCCAAGTCCGGAAGGAGCCAGACGTACACACTGCGGCTCCCATCCCTGGAAGAGGTTTTTTCGGACGTCTCCCAGTCGCATGAGCAATCGCTTGAATCGATGCAGAATGCATCCAAGGAGTCAGAGCAGCTGAGACGCGACATTGAAGATCTCAAGCGCGATCTCGCCAAGAACAATCAAAAGGCCGACTGGCAGCAACAAAAGAAAGCTGAAGAGTTGGTCCAGCGCTATGAGGCCGTCAGGAAGAAGCTTGAAGATGCTTCACAGCGGCTCGATGAAACAATGAAGCAGATGGAGGACAATAAACTTGTTTCGGATAAAACGCTCGAAAAGTACGAAGAGCTGCAAAAACTAATGGACCAGCTCAAGAGTCCCGAACTGCAGGAAGCTCTCAAGAAGCTTCAGGAATCTATGAAGCAGCTGTCACCTGACCAAATGAAACAGGCGATGGATCAGTTAAAAATTTCGGAAGAGCAGTTCAGGCAAAGTCTTGAACGAACGATCGAACTTCTCAAAAGGATCCATATTGAACAGAAGGTTGATGAGCTGATCAAACGCGCCGAAGAACTGCGGAAACAACAGGAAGCCGTGAGATACCAGACCGGGCAATCGCAGTCTTCAAACAAGGAAGAACGCGACAAACTTGCGGAGCAGGAGCGTGATCTCAGTGCAAAAGCAGATTCCCTGAACAAAGAGGCGTCCTCGCTGCAGAAGAAAATGGAGGAATTCCCGAAGGAGATGCCTGTTGATCAGATGCAGAAAGCCGCAAAGCAGCTCGAGCAGCATGCTGTGGACAAGAAAATGGATCAGGCCTCGAAGCAAATGGAATCGGGAGAAATGAACGGTGCCCAGGAACAGCAGCAGCAAAGCGAACAGGCATTGAATGAATTTCAACAGCAGATGCAGCAAGTGCAGCAGAGCCTGCAGGAAAATCAGATGAAACAGGTTGTCAATGAGTTGCGGAAACAATTGGAGAACGTTGTCGAGCTCTCGAAGCAGGAGGAACAACTCAAGGAGGAAACGAAGAGTCTCGATCCGACCTCCCGGCGCTTCCGCGAAGACGCCCAGAAGCAGGACGATATCCAGTCCGGTCTGAAGAGCGTAAATGATAAACTCGGGGAACTCGGTAAGAAAACCTTTGCCGTGAGCCCGGAAATGTCGAAAGAACTCGGCAACGCGATGCGGAGTATGAACGAGGCGATGCAAATGATGGAAGGGCGGAATCCGGGCGCGTCGTCGGCACGGCAGGGAGAAGCGATGTCATCGTTAAATCGTGCGGCGGTAATGATGCAAAGCACACTCAGCAGCATGATGCAGGCTGGGCGGGGAGGGAATATGGGAATGGCTGGTCTTATGGCGCGCCTTGGCCAACTTTCGGGCATGCAGGGGGGGATCAACCAACAAACGAAGGAGGCAATGGGAAATGGTGAGGGTCAGGGCCTGACAATGGAGCAGCAACAAGCATATGGCCGGCTGGCGGGACAGCAAGCAGGCGTGCAAAAATCTCTTAAGGAACTTGCCGAGGAAGCGAAAAATGCGGGTGATTTCAGTAAGCTCCTCGGTGACCTCGATGATGTTGCGAAGCAAATGCAGGAGGTACAGACAGATCTCGAGCAGAACAACGTGAACCCAAACACGATCCAGAAACAAGACAGGATTCTCTCGCGGCTCCTTGATTCGCAACGCTCCATGCGTGAACGGGATTACGAGAAGCGGCGGCAGGCGCAAACGGGTAAAGAACTCCAGCATGCGAGCCCATCCGAGCTCGATCTTTCCACACAGGAAGGGAAGAATAAGTTGCGCGAGGAACTGCTCAAAGTACTCGAGGGGAAGTATTCCAAGGATTATGAGTCACTGATAAAGAAATACTTCGAGCAGTTGGATAAACAACAGGTAAATAATCAATAGCGCCTGTTGATGCTACCCCGTGTAGCTTGAGTTTTCTTCTTCCCGGACTCTTTTTCTCACACTGATTCTTGCAACAGTAGGTCGCACGAGGCGTTCGAATTCGCTGTATGCCATTTTTACCAGCTCGCGGTGTGTACCCGCGTTGAACGCAATCTCCTGATCTTCGGCGAGGTCATCTGCAGCAAGGACATCCATGTTGTAGAGATTTCCAAACGGCGGCATCGCTCCGGGTTCGCATCCGGGAAACATATCCCTGAATTCAGCTTCCGTGGCAAGGCTGACGTGTGTGACGCCAAGTGCCTTCTTCAGCAGTTTAAAGTCGACCATGTCGGAGGCGGGCAGAACCACCATGACCACCCGGCTGTCGACTTTTACAATCACTGTTTTGGCAATCCCTTTCTCAGGAAGGTGTGCCATCGTCGCGATTTCCTGTGCTGTGAAAGCTTCCGGGTGACCCGTAATCGTGTAACGGGCGTTCTGGGAGTCGAGGAATTCTATAAGCTTCTTCAATACCATCGTAATTCTCCTTCCTAAATTGCTAAATACGAAGCAGGCTCGGGATCGTTCGATAGGCCGGGAGATCCGGAAATCCCTGCCCGCAGTTCTTGGACATCGTAACTATTTCTATCACCTCATCCCTACGAGCTTACCTGATATCTTTCTCAAAAATTCTGTCGGCACTTTGCAATCGCATAATATCTTCCATGTTTTTCATTGAGCGACGATAGGTGCTGATGTATTCGGTTGCGGCAGGGACTGCCAATGGTCTGTATGCGTCATCAGCGCGTCTCGCATGTTTGTGAATCTCAGTAAACAATCTTGATAGCCCACTGCCATTCAGCAGATTGCTGCGCAACCGCTTAACGGTTTCAACCTTTCGCGCGGTTTCTAATATATGCGGGGGAAGAAAGAATGATGCGGCATAATTGAATCGCCCGCGTTTCAAATCTTCTTTCATATCAAGAATGTCATCATGGATTGCACCAGCAATCATCATCTCATTGGAAAATCGCTTTATGCGTGAGATCATTTTCATCTTTTCGGCTTTCAGACCGACTGCCACTGCAGCGACGTTGCAGATTGCAGATGTACGGCCATAGCATCTCAGCAGTTGATTATTACTCCTTTTTGCCCTGCTCTGAAGGTCATCGGCATTGGCGACGGCGAAGATCGTTTCCCCGATGCAGGTTGAGAAGATCCTCCAGAAAGGAGATCTTTTCGGGAAATATCCTGAAAATACGCGGTGGGCTTCAAGGAGAAAGCCGTCTGCTGCATAGATCAAGGAGAAGTGTTTTGTATGTCGGTCGAAAAGATCATCCTGCATCCTGATAAAGACAAAAAGGCAGTATTGAGCCCAGAGGATATCATCCATGAATCGTCGGCTGTAAGCCTTTTTCTTTCCGCCCCTGAATCTCTCCGCCAGCCAAAAGGGCAACAGTATCCAATATGGTTGATCGGTTTTCCGGGCATTGAGTCTTTCGGCCGAATGAACGGTTTCATTTGTCAGGTGAAGATAACGCCGAACGGCGAGCTTTGTCGACGGTGGCCATGGTCGGATAGTTTTCGCCACCCGTGATCCAAAGAATGAGATCAGTCTTGTCATAATTCCCGCGATGCCTTTCCCTCCGCCCTGGAGCGGCAAACACCTGCCATTTTCAATGGCAGGAACGGCGCTCAGGTCGTCGGGATGTGTGCAAGCTGCAGAACTCGATCAGGTCAAGGGCCACGGTTTAGTCATTTTGTATTCTTCATCTGTGATACGGTGTGCCAGGCTGATAAGGAGACAGGCCAACCTACGCTTCTCCTCTTCTGTAAATCTCAGACCTTCCTTTTTCATGGCTTCCGACATGCAGCGGAGCAAACCGTTGATGAATGTATCACTATTGTGCGCTACCATCCTTCCCTTTGTTGCCATAATCTTGTCCTTTATGAAGTAAGTGATTTGTTTAGTGATTTAGTTTGACGGCGGATTTACGAATTTCAACCGCCTCATTGCTGGTCGAGTCGAATCTGAGGTATTGACGGTAATGATTCAGAGCATCGTTGTTTTTGCCTTGTGACTCGGACATTTTGCCGAGCATAATATGCGCTTTGAAGAGCGATGAATCGAGTTCCAGCGCACGGAGCAATTCTTTTCTTGCCGCACTGGTATCGCCGAGATCGTAGAATGCCTCTCCCAGACCATTGTGGGGTTGTGGGATATCCGGTCTAAGAGCTATTGCGGCAAGGAAATATTTCGCCGCATAATCATTGTAACCTTCAACAGCGCAACGTGAGGCGAGCGCTGTGTAGGAAGCATCAAGTGAATATCCGACCTCGTGCGTGCGCTGAAAATACAGGCCCTCGTACTTCGCCGCTTTGGCGCTATCGCGCTGGCGCAACATCAGAGTGAATAACAGACCGTAAATCTCCGGGTAGACTGGCCTGACCGAGAGTGATTGCTCGAGGATGTCTCTGGCCAGATCGTATTGGTTGAGCCGGCAATAACACTCACCAAGGGCCAGGAAGGCGAACGAGTAATTCCATCGTTTCTCCACGAGAGGTTTGAGGGCTTCCACCGCTTCCTGATACTTCCCCATTGATGACAGCGTCGCGCCAAGACTGTTGAGCAGAATATAATTTCCGGGAGCAAATTCCAGAGCTATCTTAAGGTATCGTTCCTGGGCAGCGAGGTCGTCATCGAGGTATGCCCCTGCCCAGTTAATCATTGCCTGCTCGAACGGACTCGCTCCGGATTCAAGCCGTCGCAGGGTACGGTAGTGTTGGCGTGCCTCTTCGACTTCACCGCGGCCGGCGAGCCCTTCAATGAGCCAGAGCCTCGGTGTCACAAAGGTCGAATCAAGCTCAATTGCGCGGCGGAGATACGGGTCCCATCCTCCTTTTGCATTGTACTGCATCTCATACGCTTTCTCGAAAGCAATGAGAGCTTCAACGTTACTTGTCTGGTGCTCAATCCACGGCGTTAGTTCAGGGGCAGCATTCAGGTGGAGTACCATTTCGAAGTAACCCTGGAGTTGATGAGAAACCGAATCAACTTTTTTCTGCAGCGCCTCAGGATTGCCCGCACCAACGTGCACTGAATACCGTATTTCTCCCTTGGAAAGATCGATTACATTTGAATTGAGCTCATAATCCTGACTCGTTTTAATAACCACTCCATCTACAACATGAGTTATTTTCGCATCTTTCATGGCTTCGTCGAGCCGTGGTCCGCGGGGTGGATGAGCAGTACCCAGCTCATGCTCGAGGAGGCCATTGAGACTCGCCGGATCGAAGATCCCGACCTTTTTCATGGTTGAAAGTTCAGATGAGAGAACACGCTGGAGTGTCGGCACCCACAGTGCAACTGCACTATCGTGCGTCTGATCTTCAAAGGGGAGAATCGCAACTGTGAGATTCTCCGGGCCATGCTGGACGGAAGTAACAACAAGACGATACACTGTCTCAGCCACAAGAAGGAGCGCAGCCACCAATACTGTGTACCATAAAACGCGAGACCGGAGCCGCGAGGGTGGTTGCCGCGCAATTCTGGCATTGACCGGACGTCCTGCGCTCACAGCTTCCAGGTCAGCGTGCATCTCTTCAATGTGCTGATACCGGTTGGCCGTATCCTTTGCCAGCGCCTTCTCAACGATCGCCTGAAGGCCATCGGGCAGGTCGGCAGAAAAATCAGATAGTGGTTTGGCGTCTTCATTTAGAATTTCATACACTAAGGCCTGTTCATAGTCACTCTTGAACGGTGCCCGGCCTGCGATCATCTCATAGAGTACGACACCAAGTGACCAGATGTCGGTACGGTGATCCACATCCTCGCCGCGTGCCTGTTCAGGTGACATGTACGCGGCCGTACCCACCGTCGAGCCAGTCCGTGTAAGCTTGGTTAATCCTGCCAGCTTGGCCACGCCAAAATCAAGTATTTTGACCTCTCCATGACTTGTAACCATGATATTGGCCGGCTTGATGTCGCGGTGGACGATACCTGCCTCATGGGCGCGGGCTAATCCGTGAGCCACCTGCGCGGCAATACTTAAAGCATCGTTGACATTTAATGGCCCACGCCGTATCCGATCCTTCAATGTTTCACCATCATAGCAAGCCATTGCGATGAACAAGGAACCATCTTGAGTCTCACCAATTTCGTGCACTGTGCAAATGTTAGGATGGTCCAGCGCTGATGCTGCCTGAGCTTCGTGAACAAAGCGTTCTTTTGCGTCAGGATCATATGACAACTCCGGAGGCAAGAATTTGAGCGCAACCTGGCGACGAAGCTTTATATCTTCGGCTTTGTATACCAAACCCATTCCGCCGGCACCCAACTGTTCGATAATTTTATAGTGAGATATAATCTGGCCGATCATAACGACGATAATTGATTTGTTTCGTTGATTAATTCATCGACCATTCAAATCAAAATATGGAAATCGCACATCCGATCATAGCTGACAGCAAC
>JAWOMQ010000025.1:0-6305 GCA_033852415.1 Bacteroidota bacterium | reverse complement strand
AAATAGTCCGAATAGAATCCTGCCCCCAGCGATCGCCCTAATGTTGACAGCCCGGGGAAAGGCTGAAGCTCAAATGTATTCAGGGGATTAAAACTGAGCGTATCTACGGGGTAGATGTTTGAGTTGTTTTCCGGCACGATCATGATATCGCCAGGGGCAAGGGATCTGTTGACGTCGACCGGTTTTGCGCCCAAGTCCTGTGCATAGTATTGAAACCCCCAATGTCCTTGAAACCATATTTGGTGGGTACCTTTGTAGTCCCGAATGGCAACCGCGGCGGCTTCCTGAGCTGACCTCGCGAGGGATGCGTCCGCCCACGAAACAAGCAGAGACATGAATGCAGCAGGAATCAACAACCAGCCTGTACGTTTAAGAGACCAGAATCTTGAAACACGTGATGATCCATCGAGCCGTCGCGCAAGAAGAATGCCCGCGGCGGGTATCATGGGAAGAATCGACCTTCCGTTCACTGTCCAGTTGACCAAACTCGCGAAGATAAATGTCCCAAGCACCCAGAAGAACAGAAGGGCTGCATCGGGACTCTTGTTATCCCTGAGATCCTGAATTGCAACAAGAAGAATATTTACACCTCCAAGTGCGAACAGGAAAAGCTGGATGATAATTGACCACCGGAGGGAACCATTTTCTGCAAAGCTGAAGTCTCCCACCGTTCCATGCGCGGCGATCAGAGCGCAAACGAGCCCGCTTACAATTGTTACTGTAAGAAAAGTTCTCCTGGACCAAACGACGGGTAGATAGAAAAGACATGGTATGATGCAGCCACCGGTGAATACCAATCCGATGAACCCCTTGAGGATTTTCTGATCGTTAAAGGTTCTCACCGACTCGGCATACGAGCCGGCATCGAGCAAAAGGCCGCGGCCATAGAGAGCCTGAGTGATCAGCTGATATCCCGCAAGGATTCCGATTGGGATTAACAGATGCAATCCCCACGATCCAATTTTCCGGGTTCTCCATAGGGAATACAGGAACAGGAGTGGAATCAAGGCTATGGCGTAATATTTGGTAAGGGATGCTGCCGCGATAAGGAAACCACTCAGAGTCATCTTCAGCATTCTGCCTTCGTGTAATCCATCCACCCACAAAACAGTGGCCCAAACCCAGAGCGCCAACATTGAAACATCGCTCATTAGCGTGGTGCTCGAGACGAGCGATACAGGTGTGAGGATCGAAATCAGTGTTGCTTCGATGGGGCGATTACAGAAACGGCGTGCCAGCGAGAATATCCCCAGAGTTAACATGATCGCCGGTATCAACATGGCCGAGTGCAATGCAACTGAACCCCACCCCGCGACCCAGCCCGCTATTGCGAGGTAATAGCAAACAAGAGGTGGATTCTGTGTCACACTCCACATGTGTGATTCATACCCATACCAGTTCAGTGTGAAACCATATGGATTTCCCGGCGTTCTTTGGATCTGTTGAGCCGCCCATACGAATAGCGGATCATCGATATTGCAGGCTTTGTCTAAAAAGGGGAGGAGAGAGATCACAGTAATGCCCGCCAAAATAATTGCAGCGAGCGTAATAAACGAGCGGCTCCGACTTGTCGCAGACTTGAGCCCGGCGAAATTGAATCTTCGCAGGTACCGCAAGAGAAAAGTATCAATTGACGGGTAACTTTCCTGAGTCTCCGATTTTCTCTTCCCGGGAGGGGGTATTCCTGATTCTTTCATATCCTGAACGGTTGTTGTGAAGAATAGTGGTGGCGCCGCAGTCAATGGTGATTCATGTTCGGTTCCTTCATGCGCGCCAGGTGTTCCTCTGCCTTCTCAAGCTCCGAGCCGGCTTCTCTGGAATCGGGCTTGATTCTCAAAACAGTCCTAAAATGGCCGATAGCTTCCTGAAAGTTTCCCTTTCCAGCCAGGATCAACCCAAGGTTGTAGTGTGCGTTCCAGTGATTTGAATCTATGCGGACTGCTTCCTCAAAATGCCTCATAGCTTCGGATAACCTTCCCTGCTGGGCAAGGCAAATTCCCATATTGTTTTGGGTTCCGGCATCCTCCGGCTTGAGCCGGAGCGATTCTGCAAGGTAATTAAAGGCACCGTTGAGATCGCCTGCCTTCCCCAACGCAGCACCAAGATGTGCATCGGCTATATAATTGTTTGTTGTGACTGCATTGGCATGTTTGAACAAGGTGAGATCATTTTCCCAGTACGAAAGCTGGTTGGAGGTGGCAAGAGCGCAGGAGGATATGGCGAGGATCGCGGCCGCTGCCATAAACGACCTCTTCTCCTTCCAGTGCGATAGGAGCGACGGAACAAGCCATGCAACCATAATCAATAATCCAATCATCGGGAGATACATGTACCTATCAGCCATCGCCTGACCTCCGATCTGAATAATACCGATGACAGGTAAAAGGGTGACGAGATACCATACCCAACCCGTTATCAGGAATGGATATCTCAATTTTGTAATCAGTACCGCAGCCGATATAATTATCAGAAGGAGTCCGGCCCCTAACACAACGAGAGTTTGAAGCGCATCGAGAGGATGCGGATAAAAAACAGCGAGGTTTGTCGGCCAAAACGTCTTCGCAATGTACTCCACATAGGACACCAGAGAATTTTCAATGCGAAGTCCGAGGGAAAGCTTCTGTACCGACGTCACGGCTCCGCCTTTGCTTTGCACAGTCAAGGTTACCAGCGCTGAAGCTGCGGAAAGGATAAACAGCGGGATCTTCTCCACAATCAGGCGGGTGAAGTCAGCCGGATGAGTAACACTGCGAGGTGGCCTTCGGTCTGTCTGCTTCACAGATGTACTCATCGGTGCTGAACCCATTCTCCCGAGCGGCCAAAAATCCATTAGCAGGAGCACGAATGGGATCGTAATGAGCATCGGTTTCGCCATGAGCCCCAGCGCAAGGAATATCACCACAGGCACGTACCTTTTTAGCCCCGGGCGTTTGGAGTAATGGACATATGCCCACATCGTCAGGATCCAGAAAAGGGCGCTAAGGACATCCTTTCGCTCAGATGCCCATGCGACTGACTCCACATGAAGGGGATGAAGCGCAAACACCGCCGCAACAAACGCGCTCTGCCAAAGTGCTCCGGTCATCTGCCTTAGAACCAACAACAGGAGGATGGCGTTGATCACATGAATACCTACGTTCACCATATGATGAGCACCCGCATCCAACCCGAACATCTGACAATCCAGCATATGGGAGAGCCAGGTAAGCGGATGCCAGTTTCCGGTAAGGTCGGTTGTGAATGCCCAAATGATGCCTGCCCGTGTTATTCCCCCCTGCACAATCGGGTTCTCAGCTATATATTGAAGGTCGTCAAAATCTATGAACTCGTGGTTACGGATAGGAAAGTAAATCGAGACGGTCACGAGGGCCAAGAGAAGGCAGATCATGGCGGTCCGCCGGCTGTCAGCAGGTTTTTGCATCAAATCCCCCCGAGGGTTTTAGCGTACGCATCATCGAGTTTATATCCGAGTGATTTTGCCCTTATCGCATCTTCGCGCGCAGCCGGGATATCGTTCCTGGAAAAATAGGCTTTGGACCGATTGTAGTAAGCGTCGGCAAAATCAGGCAACGATCTGATCGCGTCAGTGAAATCATCGATGGCACCATCTACGTTCCCCAATTTGGATCGTGCTAAGCCCCTCCAGTAAAGTGCTTTTCCATCAGATGGATTATAGCCCAGATAGACATCATAGCTTTTGACGGCTTCCTCAAAGCGTTTCTGAACACTCAGGACATTCGCACGGTTGAGATAGACTTCCACATAGTCGGGTTTTTCGGCCAATGCTCCCTCGAACGCCGCCAATGCCGAATCGAACTGCCCCAGGCTGAAATATGCTGCGCCCTTTCCATTCCATGCATTTGGAAAGACCGGATTGGCACGCAGTGCGCTCATGAAATCATCAAGAGCCTGTCGGTACTTGCCGGTCCGGAAATAAACATTGCCCCTGTTTGTAAGAGCTTCAAAATCATCGGGCTTTAGCTCTAATGCCCTATCAAGGTCTTTCATAGCCATATCGTAGTTTCCCGCATCCGAATACGTCAGAGCCCGATTGTTATAGGCAACTCGAACTGTTTGGTACTTACTGATAACGTCAGTCCAGAGCGTGAGATTGTCCTTCCAAATCTGACATCGATTCCACGTGATAGAGCCCCACCAGAAAACAGCCACAACCAAGACGCCGGCAGCAGGAATTGTCAACTTCTGTCCAGCGTATCTGCCGCGGACAGGCTGGCTCATAAGAATACTTCCAAGGAGGAAGAACACTCCGATTGAGGAGAGATAAACGTAGCGGTCCGCCATGATCGCGCTGCCTACCGGATACAATTGCAGAATCAGAAGCATATTCACGAGGAAAAACAGCGCACCAAAAATGGCTCCTCTCTTTTCACGGGGGTGTCGGAAAATCACCCACCCAAGAATTGCGACCATAACTGGCGCGGCATAATAGAGCGGAGGAAGTGACCCACTAACGGGAATGGGATAAGGGTAAAAAGCCGATAGTTGGTATGGGATGAACATTTTGAAGAGATACGTCAGAAACGCCGCACTCGCAAAGAGTATTCTCTGATAAAAAGGGAAGATGGATATGTCCTGAACCGCCCCCTTGGCCTGCTGGGCAAATACTGCAATGATTCCGAATAAGAGCGAGAGTAGGAAGAATGGTATTTTTTCGACTATCGTCTTTCTCGTCCACCCTCTGCCCATTTGGTAATCAATACACAACAGGATAAGGGGCAGAGTTACGGCCATTCCTTTTGACAGGAGAGAAAAAGCGCCGGAGACAAATGCAAACACCAGATAACGAGTTCGTCGATCGGGGTGTTTGACAGAGAGCACATAGCTTATCATCGAGCTAAGGAAGAAAAACGAATAGAGAAGATCTTTGCGTTCCGAAATCCAGGCGACCGACTCGACGTGAAGGGGGTTTATGCCGAACAATATCCCCACGAAAAGGGCCAGCGGTGCGCTCCCGGTCAACGCAACAACAAACCAAAACACAAGCATGCTGTTCACGACGTGCAGGATCAGGTTATCGATGTGATAGGCGGTTGGATTGAGGCCAAAATAATGGAATTCAAGCGCGAGGGAGAGCATTGTGAGCGGATGATAATTTCCCTCGACATATGTGGTGAAAAGTTTTTGCATCCCGGCCGAGGATAGGTCCCTGATCGCATAGTTTTCCACGACGTATCCGGGATCATCCCAATTGGTGAATCCATTATGCACAGAGGGAAAATATGAGATTACTGTCACCGCAATGATGGTTAATACAAAAAAGATGACCCTCATCCGCTGGTTCTCAAGGATCATCAGACCCGATTCGCGACCGCCTGTTTTCTTAGGGCTCATAGCTAATTTTGCGGTAGAAATATTTACGAACGACGAGAGTGATCAACATTTGGCAACTTACCTTGGATATCCGACATCGCGAGCAAGCTTGTTTGCCTGGTCAAAGTATCGTTTTGCCTGGGCCGAGTCGCCACGCGATTGAAATGTAACCCCAAGGTTTCTATATGCCTGTACGCTCCCGGGATTTAGCCGGAGTGCCTCAGTGAACGCTTCGATCGCTTTATCATATCGTCCCCGGGCAGCATAGGCGATGCCGAGATTTTCATAAATGCTTTCATCAGGTTTGCCGTGCGCTGTTGCAATCTCCAAATATACAATTGCACTGTCCATTTCATGTTTGTACTTCCCATAGGTCAGGCCGATCTTCAGGTAGGCATCAAGGTTAGACGAATCAAGAGAAATAGCCTCTTTGAAATACTGTAATGCCGAGTCCGGAGAACTGGCCTGAAGGTATGCGAGGCCACAAAGATAGTGCACTGACGCGCTATCGGGCACCAGTGCCTGATATTGCCGGAACGCATGAATCGCATCAGAATAGTTATGCTCATCTAAGTAAACGATGCCCAGATTCTTGTAGGTTTCTGCGTAGCCGGGACGCAGCTCAATCGATTTCTTATAACACGCTATGACCGGCGCGGGATTGTGATCGCGTTCATAGAAGGCGTTACCGAGGCTAAGCCATGCATCTGCATATGAGGGATAGATCTGCGTTGCTCGCGTCAGGTGTGTGATTGCTTCGCTCAAGATTCCGGCCTTGGCCGACGAATCAGGTGCGTTCGATGCGCTTTGCACGAGTTCACTCCCGAGAGCGTTCTGAACTTTAGCACTGTTGGGTGAATTAAAGACGTCAGTTGAAAACAACGTCAGATTATCTTTCCAGGCAGGATTGCGTACAATAGTTCTGTAGGAATAGCCGCAGAGAATAAGCAATAATAGGACAGAAACTGCGCGGT
>JAWOMQ010000111.1:0-9519 GCA_033852415.1 Bacteroidota bacterium | reverse complement strand
ATAACATGAATTCTTCCACGAGTCGGTGTGCACCGAGCCGGGTTTTCTTGAAGATCTCAGTCGGTTTGCCCGAACGGTCGAAACGGAATTTCACCTCAGTAGTATCAAAATCGAGCGCTCCATCCGCCAATCTCTTTTTGAGGAGAAATTTGCTCATCTTGTGCAGCACGTTAAGTTCTTCGGTGTAGTCTCCGTCACCAGAATCAATGATTGACTGCACTTCCTCGTACGTAAACCGTCTCTTGCTGTGAATGACCGACTTTCGAATGTCGTACGATCCTACCTTTCCAGCGGCAGAAATTTCCACGAGCACAGAATACGTCAGCCGGTCTTCGTTGGGTCGCAGACTGCAGATATTGTTCGAGAGTTTCTCCGGCAACATGGGGATGACTTCGTTCGCGAGATAAACGCTCGTGCCGCGTCGAAGTGCCTCTGCATCGAGCGAAGATCCTTCCTTCACGTAATGACTTACGTCGGCAATGTGAATTCCCACCCGGTAGCTGTCTCCGCCGATTCTCTCAAGGGAGATCGCGTCATCGAAATCCTTTGCGTCCTCAGGATCAATCGTAAAACAGGCAATGTGGCGCAAATCGATTCGATTTTTGATCTCCTCATCCGGTATCGTTTCGGGAATGGAACGGGTTTCGAGGAGAACGTCTCTTGGAAACTCCAACGATAGCCGAAACTCTCTTGCCACGCTCTTCATCTCTGCGTGGACGTCGCCTGATTTCCCGAGTAACTCGACAACATGACCTTCGGGATTAAGGCTCTTGGATTCCCATGCGTCGATGATTGCTACCGCCTTGTCACCCGGCCTGGCGCCGAGAGTCTTGCCGCTGGGGACGTAGATGGCTCTACCGAATTTCCTGCTGTCCGGAACAAGAAAAAAGAAATTCTTGCCCTTCTCGAACGTTCCCACAACAGGTTGGGAACTGCGCCTGATCACGCCTGTGATTTCACCCTCCGGAGGTTCCCCCGCGGGTTCGGGATGGTCCCGGCTTGTGAACACAACCAGGCTGACCGTATCGCCGTCGAATGCCGTTGCTGTGAATCGCTCCGGAATCACAATGCTGCCAGAAGCGGGTGGTAAAAGCCGCACGACCCCTGAACCGTTCCGCTCGGCGCGGAAGATCCCGGTCAGATGCTGAGAAGTTTGCCGAACTGTGTGCCGATATCTTTTCCCTTTCCCCCGATCGACCGCGCCTGATTCGTGGAGTTCTTTCAGAAGCCGCACAAGCGTGTGGTATTCGTTGTCGTCGTTTATCGAGAGCCGTCGGGCAAGGACTTTCTGTTTGAATTCCTCGTTGGGATGGGATGCAAGAAACCGGAGCACTCTCTCTTTAAGCGGGAACTTCGGGGTTTGTGGCATTTGTCAGAATGAGAATCGATAATAAATTCTGGCCTGATCTGTTTTTCTATCTTCGATCAGGTCGCTGTCACGATGCTGAATCTCGAGGAAAAGATTGCGAATAGATGCATTCTTGAAGATGTCCCCAAGATTGACCTGATAACTGAGATTTGCGTTGGCAATGTTGTTGAATATCCGCCCGCCGAGTTGCAGATATCCTTGCAGGACATCGCCGCTGATGCGAACATCTGGCGTTCCACCCTGGTACGTGATAGATGCGTCGCGGATGCGCAAGAATGGAAATTCCGTTCGAAGAAAATTCGTGAGGATGCCGGAAAGCAGATTCGACGTGAACCCGGCGCTCGCTGTTGCGCCCACATTTGAAGTCAGATTCCGGCGATCCGTGGACGTCAGCTCGTCATGAAACTTCCCGGTCAGAATGAACGAAATCACATCCGATTGTACATCCCCGCCGTTTGCCTGGGTCGCCCGGTCGATCGTGTAATCGCTCGATGGAGGTTGGATCTTCATCGACATGGTCAGCTTCGGTTCATACCTATTCCCGCGGATGTCGAGAATGATTGTCACCTTCTCCTGGTAGATTGAACCTGACTTGGAAAGACTGTCAATGATATGATAATCCTCATACGTTGCCTGTATTTTGAGATCAGGGTTGTCCCATGGGCCGACAAAATTCAGCGATCCGGTAGCATCAAAACGTTTGAAAAAATTATAGTACGAGTGAGGGAGAACGGTGATTTCTCCGTTCACGATCGGCGTGCCCTGATTATTGACCACACTGACCTTGCCTTCGAGTTCTGAATAAAGTTCTTCATTGGTTTCAGGTGTGAAGATCATTTTAATTGCAGTAGTTCCCTTGGTTTCCACGGAAACGTTGTATCTGAGTCGGTCGACAAAGAGGATGTTTTGTGCAGGCTCATTGCCTTTGTCATGTTCTGATTCTGGTGTCCCGAGATCATAGAATTTCGAAATCTTCCGGATTTGCGTGGATTTCTTTGTCGTATCATCAACAATAATATGGTTGAGGGAGAGCTGATTTGCAGATAGCGTCGAGGGCTTCGTCGGCGGAAAGATGAGGTTAGCGTTCAGGACGAAGAGCTTTCCTGTAAGGAATGGATGTTCGAATGAACCCTTGAGATTCAGACCTGCGGCGTCAGTTTCGGTCAGAAGCGTCCCGTACAGTGTCGTTCCGATTTTTCGGGTGGCGTCGCTCATCAGGAGAATCTCTCCTATGGCCGTGATGTCAAATGAGGAAATGACATAATCGGTAATTGTTAATGAACCCGAGACTTGTGCTTCCCCCCGTTTCCCGCCAATAGGGGGGCTTTTCAGGACAAAGTTCTTCAACACGAGTTTATTCCCATCCGGCTCTAGATCACCATTTACTGAATACGAGACGTTGTTCGGGGTGAAGATGAAGTTCACGTCGCGTAACTGGATCGATCCGGTGTACTGGGGATACCGAGGCGTGCCTTTGACAATGATTTTTCCGGTGAGCTTTCCTGTGAGATTGTCCAGCTCGCCGATCAGCGGATCGAAGATCGTGAGATCGAATCGCGAAGAGGTGACGACCAGGTCTTGTGATCGCTCTGGAAACCGGGATTCGACGCCTGATAAGGAAAGATTGACCGGGAGATGTCCCTGGACCTGCAGCGAGGAGAGGCTGTCTTCTCCTTCTCCACGGATCGAAAGGCCAATTTCCGCCATTGTATCGCGGTAGCTTACATTCGCGACGATTTCACCGATTGGTGTTTCACGATAGCCGACATGATTTCCTTCAAGAGTCACCTGGAAAAGCGGGTTGTCAATCATACCACCGATTTGGAGACTTAGATCCGCGGTTCCGGAAAAATTTCTTACCGCGGTTTGCAAACGGCTCTTAGGGAGCCACAGGTTGAGCTCCTGGAGGTCAAATTTGTGGAGAGTGATCGTCCCTTCGATTCTCCCTGAATAATAGAGGGCGCCTGTGCCTGAGACCAGTGCATTGTTGTGCACAATTTCAGCGTGCATTACTCTCGTTCCCTCGCTGTTAATTCGGAATTGCACATCCTGGCTATTGTCCCAGCGAAATTGTCCGAGGTGAACCGATAATGTGTCGACGTCGAAGACGTAACTTCCGGGCTGAATAGAACTTTCTGCAAGAATCCGTGCTGAATAGAGTGAATCGAATACACCCTGCAGCGCGAGATGCCCCCGCGTATCCTTGTAGATGAACCTGCAGTGCGCATTATCGAGATGGATCGCGTTGATATCGCCCGATCCAATCGTCGCCTCAAAGGAGCAGGAGAGGTTGTTCAGGATATCCTCACCGCGAAGGGAGTCAAGTTGTAAGGCAATTGCGCAATTGCTCAGGATAAAGCCGTGAGCAGAACTTCCGAGGTAAAATTCACCGATATTCCCATTACAGGTGAAGGAAAGATTATCCTCCTCGGTTCTGACAGTGCCCGAGAGGTCGGCATTGCCATCGAAATGCTCTGTGCTGAGGAGTGTCGAGATGGGTTCCAGGTCCCGGAGATGGAACCGGTAGTCAAAATTCATCGTGTATTGCGACTTCGGGTGCGGCTTGACTGCAAGGGGCGCATGTACCGCCTTGACGGAATCCGGCGGAAGAGCGTGGTTCCTGATTGATGATAGCAAATTTGACACGCCGTTGACAATCAGTGCTGATGCAAGATCCAGATCAAATGAACCATTAAGCTCTATGTCGGCAATTGAGGAACGCAAATCGATTTCTTTGTGCGTGACAGTATGTTGGTCTATTGAAAGCCGAAGAGTGTCTTCGTGGTAATTGTGCGATCCAAAGCTGGATGGAAGAAGAACCAATTCGAAATCCGCGGAAAGATTATCAATAGTAGACCCTGATCCTTTGAGCACCCCTCTGAGTGTAAGATCGCTCTTATATGAAGGATTGCCCAGCAGAGGGGCGAGATTGAACGATGCCAGTGAAACTTCAGAAGAAAACTGCGGAAGATCAGGATGTGAAAGATCGCAGTGGGCGTTAAGATCTGCACGTGCGTCGCTAGAATTGAGCGTGGCAGTAGCGTCCAGTTGCCGACCTGCGGCACGAACTCCGGCTTCTGCGTGGTCTACGGTGAGCTGACGCAGGCGCGATGAATCGACTGTAATTGAGAGGGCAGACCGGAGCGAACCTAGTGATACACCTTCCCCGACCAGAGTTCCGTGGGATGTCAGGGAGGAGGAGTACGACGCCTTTCCGAAAATCCTCTCAAGATCCAGCGCTTTCGTACGAAAATTAATGTCGTAGTGCGGAATTGAATCGGTAAAGTTGAGCTTGGCATCTGCCTCAGCCGAACCCATCCGACCGTGAAGAAGCAGCGATGTCGTGAATTCAGCGGGTTTGCCTATGAAGTGTGCGGAAATTGTCGTCGTTCCAAGACTGTCGAACGTCGGCAAGTTAAATTCCCTCAACAGGTGGGCAACATCGGGTGGGGCGATGCGGCTATCCGCAATGTAAGCATTCAGATATAACTGGTTCGGCTTGTGCAAGTTCCTGATATTCCCTGAAATGTGAACTGCAGTCTGGGAGAATCGGATGTCGAGCTGTCGGATATCCAGATTGCCGAAATCGCCGGAGGATTTTAGATCGACATACGCGGATCCGTTTAGAAAATCGACCTGCGGCAGGAGCTCCTTGAGCTCGGAGAAGTCAATTTTGCTCGCCCGTAGCGACAAATCGGTGGAATCGTGCTCGAGGTCTTCAAGGCGGGAAATGTCTATGATCCCTTTGCTGCGGAGTTTTGCGTCGAGTTTCAGGTAGGAGTTCGATGTCTGGATGATGACATTTTCTGCCCGAAGGCCGTGATCATCGAGAGAGAAATCACCCTTGAATTCTGTTAAATCGAATCGAGGTCGGGTGGAGTAGCAGCTCCCATGGACAACGTGCGCTGAAAGGGCGTCTTGGCGAAATGATCCACCCAGCTTGAGGTTGATATCATGAATGCTGAATGAATGATAGTTAAAAAAATTATTGGCCGCCGAGTCCTCGCCATCAGTTTCCAGTGAATCACGCAGCGTAACCGTCCCATGCTTCAGTTCAATGTTCTGAACGATACCGGACCATGCAAATTCCGCCTTTGTCGTATCGGCAGACGGGATAAGTACCCTGGAAATATTCCAGTCGCCTTTTGTGGATCGGGTGATTATAATTTCGGGTTGTTCGAGGATGAGATAACTCATGCGGAGTTTCTTTTCAAGCAGCGGCAGAACATGGTAGGCAAAAGTGATTTTTCCAATGTGAAGAACCGGCTGATTCTGATAGTAAATCCCGACGGAGTCGATAGTAAACCCGCTGAAGAAATTTCCGCGAATCGTGCCGAGAGTGACCCTGCCGTTGAACTGTTTTGTGAGGGTGGAGCCAAGAACATCCCGCAGGCGATCCTTAAAGAACTGGGTTTGCGTGAGAACCGTCAGTACGGCGAGGAGGGTGAGGACTGATATGCCGGTATAAACTATGATTTTTAGAAGCCGCTTGAAAACCTTCATTTGCTCACAGGTTTCGAGAACCGATCCAGGATACGTTCGATAATACCAGAAGTAGATCTGTTTGGCAAAAAGTCGATCCTGACGACACGACCCCCATGGTTCTCAACAATGTTCTTCCCCACGATGGCATTGATGTCCCAATCTGCTCCTTTCACCAGGATGTCTGGTTCAAGGAGGGTAATGAGTTGAAGAGGTGTGTCCTCGTCAAAGGGGCAGACAAAGTCGACGGGGGAGAGATTCGAAACGATATAAAGGCGGTCATCCTGTTCGATTATTGGGCGATGTTCGCCTTTGATTCTCCGGACGGAGGCGTCCGTGTTAATGCCGACGATAAGCGTATCGCCCAGCGCTTTTGCCTTCTGGAGGTACTCGATGTGACCGCGATGAATAATGTCAAAACAACCATTTGTGAAAACGAGCAACTTTTTCTCACGCCGGAGGTCCGTCCGGATACGTACCATCTCAGCGCTATTGACAATTTTTCCCACCGGCTTACTCCGGTATCTGCTGAAAATGGTCCATGGATGCCAGGATGGTTGTCTTCAGTTCCTGTCTGTCAATCGGGACGATTCCGACATAGCCGCAGACTATTCCTCCGGCGAAGTTCGCGAGCGTGGCTGCCTCGCGAATCGCGGCGCCACCCGCAAGGGCCAGGGTGAGTGTGGAAATGACGGTGTCGCCTGCGCCCGACACATCAGCAACTGTCCGGGCCATTGTCGGTAGCGCAGTTATCGAGCCATCGGCTTCAAATAATACCATGCCGTTCTCGCCAAGTGTAAGAAGAATATTTTCAGCATGAAGTTTTTCGAGCAATAGTTTGCCGGCGTTGTGAATCTGTTCCTGGTCAGTAAGGTGTGATCCCAGGACTTCTTCAACTTCTTTCCGGTTGGGTTTGAATACCGTCGCCTGCTTATACTCGAAGAAATTATTGAATTTAGGATCGATCGTCACCGGTTTGTTTGCATCCCGGGCGAGTTCGATGATCTGTTTGATAAGCCCTTTGACAAGGACCCCTTTGTTGTAATCCTCAATGATAATCCCATCAAGGGATGAGACCTCGCTTCTCAGAACGTTAAGGATTTTATTCTGAATGATAAACGAGATATCGTTCTTCATTTCTCTGTCGATGCGCACCACGTGCTGGTTGTGAGCGATGACGCGAGTTTTCACCGTGGTGGGCCGCGTTCCGTCAACTACTACCCCGTCAGTTGAAAAGCTGCTCTCCCGGATAATCTCATGGAGCCGCTTGCCGCTGTTGTCGGCGCCGATGACACCTACCAGGATCGGTTCGCCACCGAGCGACTTGATATTCTTGGCAACATTTGCCGCCCCACCCAGCCGATCCTGTTCCTGCTCGAGTTCGACAACAGGCACAGGCGCTTCTGGCGAAATCCGGCTTACCCGTCCCCAGATGTACCGGTCGAGCATCAGATCCCCTATAACTGCGATGCGCTGCCCTTTCATTCCCCCAAGCAATTCGTCGAGCCGCGGTTCTGATATCCGAATCAAAGATTTTCTCCAATATGTATTAATGTTTCTCCTCAAATATAGCCAGAACCCTTATGATAATCAAGGAGTTAGTGCCACAACGCTTTGGATTTCGTAATGACATTCGGTATATTCGCGGCACGATGAAGAAATATCCTGACCTGACCTCCGGGGAAAAGAAATCGCTGCGGAAGCTCCTTATGAAAAAGGTCCGCGATAAAGAGGGCAGATTCCTCGTGGAAGGCCCTCGCGTCGTCGAGGAAGCCCTCCATTCGACGTGGAAGGTATCAAAAATCATTTTCACAAATCAGTTTCTCTCCAATCCCCATTCTCAACGCATCATCACGGCGGCCAGAGCCAGAAAAGTTCATATTGTGCAAGCCCCTGCCGATACACTGAAAGCCATTTCCGACGCGGTTACGAGCCAGGGAGTTGCCGCTGTTGTGGAGCGGGCTTCGGGCTGGTCACAGTCTTTCTGGCCCGATCGGCCGAAAAGTTCCCTCATCATTGCATTGGATCACGTGAGCGATCCGGGTAATCTCGGAACGATCATTCGGACCTGCGATTGGTTCGGTGTGGATGCGATCTTGCTCGGTCAGGGGACGGCAGAGTTATTCAATCCTAAAACCCTGCGTTCTACAATGGGTTCACTATTCCATCTCACAGTTTACGCGGATGTTAATCTTGCTTTTGAACTCGTGAACGCGAAGACCGCAGGCTATTCCATCATTGCGACATCCTCCACCGGTGGGAATAGTTTGTACGACATGCCGGCACTGGACAGGGTCGTCCTACTGTTTGGCAACGAAGCACGCGGGATAAGCCAAAACCTCCTTGGCATTGCGGACCACATGCTGACAATACCGCGGTTTGGGAAGGCAGAATCACTCAACGTAGGGATAAGTTGTGGAGTTATCTTGTCCTGGATGAGACGCTAGCTAATGTTTGCCATGCAGAGTTTCGAATTCCATAGATCCGGTTTTTTGGAGCTACGGTTAATGCGCGGAACGTAAAACCTGCTCTGTTGCATTTATTCCCATTTTTTCCTACCTTTTTTATAGAAATCTTTCACCAAATCGAACATTCTCCATGCTTGAAAGCTACATACCAATTGCCATCATGATGGCGGCCGCTATCCTGTTTGGGGTGGTTATGTCCAAGTCAAGTGAGTGGTTCGGGCCCAGGAATCCGACTGGTGTAAAGCTCTCCACCTACGAGAGCGGCATGGAGCCGGTGCGCACCGCGAGGGAACGCGTATCCGTAAAATACTATATGGTGGCGATGTTGTTCATTCTGTTCGATATTGAAATAGTTTTTCTCTACCCCTGGGCTGTCAATTTCCGGCTTCTGGGGATCTTTGGACTGATTGAAATGTTGATTTTTATTGGGATCCTCATGCTGGGATATCTTTACCTCTGGAAGAAAGGTGTGTTGGAATGGCGATGAATTCAGCATCAGAGGGATTTTTGACGACTCGTTTGGACGAGATCATCGGGTGGGCGAGAAAGAATTCTCTTTGGCCGATGCCGATGGGAATATCCTGCTGCGCGATCGAAATGATGTCTTTCGCAGGCCCTCGCTATGATGTGGCACGCTTCGGATCGGAAGCGTTCAGGTTCTCTCCGCGGCAGTGCGATTTGATGATTGTCGCTGGAACAGTGACGTACAAGATGTCGCATGTCGTCCGAAAGATCTACGATCAAATGCCCGACCCTAAATGGGTGATCGCAATGGGGGCGTGTACGTCCACCGGCGGCATGTACAGATCATATTCGGTTGTTCAGGGAATCGATCAGTTCATCCCGGTGGATGTCTATGTTGCCGGCTGCCCACCCCGGCCCGATAACCTCCTCAAAGGATTGATGGAGGTTCAGAAGAAAATTGCCAGGGGAGAAAAACCCGGCCAGCGGGAGAGCGTCTATATCTCTGAATCTGCCTGATACTATGAAAGATCGTATTCTTGCGATTCTGAGCACCAGTTTCGGGCCGGCGATCGAGACGACCAACGAGTATCGCGGCGAGCTGACGATCGTTATGAAGAAGACCGTTATTCAAGATGCCTGCCGCGTGCTCCGCGATCACCCTGAGCTCCAATTCGATTCTCTGAGGGATATTTGCGGCGTAGACTACTACCGACCATCTGACCGCTACGAGGTCGT
>JAWOMQ010000180.1:0-20192 GCA_033852415.1 Bacteroidota bacterium | reverse complement strand
CCTGGTAATCGACCCAGTTATTGCCGAATCCGCCAAAATAGAAATATGTAAATGTCGACTGCTTATTCCCCCATGCATATCCGGCTGAGCTCCTCAGCCAGATCGAAGAGTGGGCAAGTGGCAGTAGAAATCCATAATCAAAATTGGCGTTCACCTGCGGATACCCTACAGATTTCACCAGGCTGGTCAGGGAACCGAGTTCGGCGGTGACCCCCTCCTCATAGTCCACCGCGCCCAGCGATCTGCGCAGGTACTCGTAGCTAAGCCCTGCACGGAACGTGATAAATCTGTCATAGCTTGCACCCACATTCTGGTAGTCCGGCAACCGATCCAACCCCGTGTAGCCATTGACGCTGAGTTGAGCATCAAGTTTGTGCGGCGGATCCGAAAGGAAGCTGTGAAGGTATTGCACGCCAAGTGAAAAACCTTTTCTGCTCGTCTTGGTCGGTCCAAACAGGTCGTAAAAGTCAGCCGCATTGTACGTTGATCTGATTTTCCACGGCCAGTGGCTGAACTTCAAGCTCATGTGCAACCGCTGATTCTCTGACAGACCAGCATTGGGGGAATATGAAGCATTTACATTGAACACGTACGTCTGCATCAGGTCGAGAAAGTCAAAGCGGAGTCCATAGGATACGACATTCTTATATCCTTCCGCAATCGGATAGATCGAATTTAACCTGACACTGGAGAAGTTGTGATATTCGCCACGTGCAACGACGACCGAGTCGACTTTTACCCGGAGGGGCGAGCCGACCTTCCATTGCTTGACGACCGGCCACTTCTCCACCACGGCTTCCCCAAGATATTTCACTGCACTGATATCATTATAGATGGTATCGTGAATCATAACCGGGACAAAACCCTTACCGGTGTAACTGAACGCGATCAGGGAATCGGTCCCCACCGGCATCGGCCGGAAAAATCCTGTTTCACAGTTGGTTATCGCATCGAGATGCTTTGTCTCCAGATTATACCTGTACACGTTTGAGACTCCGGAATAATAGGATGTCCCGTAAAGCGATTTGCCATCGGATGAGAAAACAAAATTCTCAGGAGAGGTATTATTATCGAATGAGATCAGAGATTCGAAAGAACTGCGGCCTTGCTCCAGCGAATCAATACGCAATCTGATCAACTGCTGTGTGCCGTCGATCCGGATCAGGGACCCGATGAGGAACTGGCCGTCCGGAGAGACATCGAGATCGAAGAGGTCCTTTCCGTAGTCCAGGGGAAGAATTGGTTCGACGGCCGTATAAGGCGGCGGAACTCTCACAATCGTGGAAATGCCGTTATGATGTCGAACGGCAAAAACAGAGTGATCCGCACGGTCGCATGCAAGGTCGCCAATTCTCGCCCCCCGCAGGACGCGCGAGGAGGCGCCTGTCTTGAGGTCGACAATGTTGAGGTCGCGCCATCCACGACTATTGTTCGTCGTGTAAAAGAGTTTGTCGCCAACGGGATCATAGGCAAGATCAGCAACGTAGTAGAGAGCCGGAGTTGGCATGTCCGCAATTCTTTTCACAGTACCATGCTCCACATCTATGGATGCGATCTGGGCGAGGTGGCCGGGATAGTTTATTGCGGCGTAAATGACTTTTCTGGTCGAATCGTAGAATGCCCGGGATACCGAACCGAGCGCGTAGGCAGACAGCGGACGATAGCGGGTTATAGGATATCGCCGTAATGAGTCAAGATTTTCCCGCTGGAACCTGTGTTCCCATTCGATCCAACGAGCCCACTCATCGTCGAGCGAGGTTCCGAAGACCCTTTGGAACTGAGAGCCAAAGTACCTCGAGCTGGTATCCGTCCTGTTGAACCATTCAAGTACTTTTTGCGGACCGTATGTCAGACCGAGGTAGCTTACGAACCGAGTACCGTACAAGTATGAGTTCGCGCCCACCTGAAAATCGATTGTGGTGCCTTCCGATTCGAGTCCGACGACATCGTAGATGTAGGCGCTATCGCGCACCATCGCGCGGAATACCATTTCGTCATATCCTCCAAGCGCCCGCCCGATCCCTCCCGACATCCAGGTTTCAAGGAAGACAGCGATTCCCTCGTGATACCAGCGAGGTGCATATTTCCTGGGGTTGGTAAGATAGCTGTAGAAAATCGAGAGCGGGTCTTCCACAACCGGAGAAACTTTGCCAAAAAAGAGCGATCGATAAAAGCGATCCGAGCCCGTGGGCTTGTCAGAAGCGACGATGTGCGTCAATTCATGATTCATCACCCAGTTAAAACGCTCGTTGGTGGGTGAAGTCTCATAGTCATATTTGTACGGTTCGATCCCGAGCCGGAGGTTGTTAAAGGGGAGGCTGGAGGCACCGCCATAGCCATAGTCGTCGAAATCCTCAACAGACACGACAATAGGTTCTGTCGGCGTATAGTCGAAAAGCCGTCGATGGAATGAAAGTGAGTTTTCAAAACACCGGATCAGGTGAGGCAGGAGATAGCTATGGGATGAATCGTAATAGTAAACCTTGGCATCATGCGTCTCAATGAACGACCACTGGGCATAGAGGGTTGACTGCGCGCAGGTGCCAGCGATGAGGCACAGGAATAGCACGAGCGGTTTACGCATGACCTGTTCTCAATAACCACATTGTCGAATGATGAAGTGGATTGACTTTAGCAATAATGGGAAGGAAATGACGTCTTTCGAAATACCGGCATTAACAAAATAAGAGAGATGTCAGAATTCCTGGAATTCCGACACCTCTCTTCTCCCCATACAGAAGTAAAGTTTTTGGACTATCAGCGGATGATTACTCAGATTTCGAGCCGAAGATATCTGCCCGCTGAGCCTCGGTCAGTCTGTTAAGCATGTCCGCCCGGATACCTTCTCCAATTCTATTGAACACATCGGTGCGCTGCGCATCAGAGATCCTGTTCAGCACCTCCGCTTTCTGCGCGTCAATGAGTCTGTTTAGCAAGAAATCAGCTCGCTGGGCTTCGGGGAGGTTCATGAGCAAGTCTGCTTTCTGCGCTTCCGTCAACCTGTTGAGCGCTTCTGCCTTACTTGCATCCGTCATCAGGGCTGCCGTCTTAGAGTCGAGGTTTTTGTTCAACGAAAGACCGGCGCGTTGAGCGTCTTTCAACCGGTTATAAACCTCTGCCTTCTGGGCTTCGGTCAGCTTGCTAAAGAATTCGGCTCTCTGCGCCTCCTTCAATCTGTTGAAAAAGATATCGGCACGCTGCGCATCGGTTATTTTGTTGAAGAGCTCCGCTTTTTCCCCCTCAGTGAACTTGCTGAAAGCCGCTGCAACCTGGGCTTCGCTCAGCTTATTATACGCATCCGCCTTGCTGTTCAGCGAGGTCGCCGACGGATTTGTTGTTGTACCGGTCGATCCTGAGGGGTTTTGCTGTCCGTCAAGCTGAACATCCTTCTCGGTGATCTGATCGGCATGATATTTCTTCACAGCACCGATAGTACCCTGAGATTCGCCGGGCGAAGGCCAGGGGTAAATGAACGCGACATAGACGATCGCGATTACAACAAGAACGAATGCGCCAACCACATAGCTACGCTTCATAAGAATCTCCTCGAATGATGATGGTGTGAAATTTATTGATAATTGGTACAACGGAAGGTTTGATTCGCGAGCGCTGGCACCAAGCCCACTCTCCAATCATCCCCTCAACCGTCTATTGTAACATCCTGCTGCCAAACGTCAGATTGGTTATTCCTCAGGTGAATCGACATCCTGGCGGGGCTCCGATCTGATCTCTGAAAAACCAATGTATAGTCGTTTTCACCCGATAAGTCGATAATAAGGGATTTCCCTTCCACGCGCATTGGTGCGTCGTTGCCGCCGGGCCGGGATATGGATGCGAGATCCACGCCCTCACCCTGGTAGTTGAGAGTCAGTGTGAGATGTTCACGACAGGAAATCCGAAGTGATCCAAGTACATATTGATTCGATGATCGAAATGATATAAGTCCGGTTGCGCCCTGGATCGAAATCGGGAGCTCCGCGGCGGGCACGGTCGAGGTTACAAGCGATGGAGAAACCATAGTGCCCACCACGCCGGTCGTATGCATCTGAGCACCCCGATAAAACAGGACACCCAGAATGACCCCTACAACGGCAACAAATGCGTAGCCAATTTTTACAGTCATAGTCGGCACAAATGCGTGCGCGAACGAATCCCGTGATTTTGATTGTGTCCGATAGAGATTAGTGGGGATAGAATTCAGGATAGAAGTTTTCAGAGCTGTCGGTGGTTCACTATGAGCGGCTGAATTGAGCAAACCGCAGATTTCCCTCATCTCATCGAAGTACGCACGTACTTCTGGATTTTCGGCCATCCGCTGCTCGAGCTTTCGACTCTGGCGTCTAGTGTTAGACCTGTCGATCTCACCGTGGATCAATTCAAGTGTTCGTTCGTCGATCATAGCGCACCCTTTTCCTGTATGAGAATATCTCGTAAGTGCTGACGTGCTGTATAGAGACGCGATTTGACTGTTTTCTCAGGAATGTCGAGAATAAAACTGATTTCGTTGTATGTGAGCTGCTGAAAGTGATTCAACACAATAACCACCCTGTAATCGAGTTTGAGACGCATGAGACATTGCTGAACCATTTCGACATTCTCTGTGGTCTCGTATTCACCGTCGGGTGAATTAGTCGTAGCCGGCTCGTCGTCATCGAGGGGCTCAAGATATTTCCGCCGGTGGATAACATTGAGCGATTCGTTGACAGCAATCCTGTAGAGCCAGCTAAAGAACTTATAGCGCGATTTATAGGATCGAAGGTTTTCATATGCTTTAACGAAAACTGCCTGTGTAACATCGAAAGCATCATCGGATCCGATGCCCATCCGGATCGCTGAATTGTATACGGTTTTGTAATACTTATCGACGAGTGATGCAAACGCTTTCTGATTTCCATCGAGCGTTTCCGAGACCAGTACAGCATCATCCTCTTCATTCATAAATACAATCGAAAGCGTAAAAAGTTGGAGGATTTAGTCTGGAATTTTGCTATCGAAAAAAGCATTGAAATCTGATCGCATTCAAGCAATTTCGAATATTTTGTCGAAACCGGCATATCGAAACACATCCTTGATATGGCTGTTTATGTTCACCAGACGCAGCCGCGCCCCCTTTTGGCTCAGACGTTTCTGGATCATTAAGAGAACACCCAAGCCGGCACTCGAGATGTACTCCAGCTCACTCATATCAATCGTGCAATCCTGATTTACATCGCCCAATGCGGATTTGGCGTACTCCACCTGTGAGGCGTCGAATCTCCCACGCATTGCGACGCTCCCTTCCTGTGTTCGTTCAACGGTCAACATTCGTGTCCTCAATTTTTTTTCTGATAACAATTTTGCTCTGCCGGTCCTTGTATTCGTATCCGACAGAGTCAGCCATGGTCTTGACAAGGTGAATTCCCAACCCGCCGATCTTCCTCTCATCCAGTGATTGAGTGATGTCGACCGGAGGTGCATCCATAAGGTCAAACCGTTCAGAATCGGGATCGACAATCGTGACAACCAATTCCGAACGGAAGCGCTCCAGCGCCACCCGGATGTCCGCAGTGGTCCGCGGATTGTACTTTACCATATTCGTGAACAACTCTTCGATAATAAATTCAAGGTAAAAGACCGTTCTCTCGCCAAGTCCTGCTTCGGCGGAGAACGTCTTGACAAAAATGAACACATCTTTCAGCGAATCAACGTTTCTTTGAAACAGGCGCTCCATTGTTTGAAGAGATGCAAATGAAATTCTCACATGACAAGCCAGCCGCGTCTCACGGTCGTCCGGGAAATAACCGGATGTACGTCCCATCGTTCTGACATCGGAAGGAAGCAACAGGTTCCATGCTTACCAGGCTAATCAAAATTGGCGACGGCTTGATCGAGAGACCGATAGATCGAAAAAATCTGATTCAGCTTGGTTATTGATAACAGGTAGTCCACGTTTTCCGTAGGGGAAAGAAGAACAAAATCGCCGCCGGTTTTTCGGATGGTCGTCATATTCGAAACGAGCGAACCCAATCCGCAACTGTTCATATGATGAACCTGATGAAGATCCAATATGATATACTTGATTCCAGCAGAGAGAAGTCGGGCAATCGTGTCCCGAAGGGTCGGTTTTTCATCCTCGCAAAGAAAATCTCCCCGGACAGTCAGAATCGAGTAGCGTTCGAATTTTTCTTCGCGTATCTCCATAGATCCGTCCCCGTGAGTGGTAGCTTAATGCCCGTTCCGACCGGAACGGAGAAATCTTATGCTCCAGAAATTTCAACACTGGCGCGACCCATCCCGTAAATCAACCGATGGCAAGCCCTTGAAATTTAGAGAGAATACTTTATAAAATCAAGAAAAATTCTGTTTTGAGGAATAATACGTTACTCTGCCGTGCCAAACATCCGATCCCCGGCGTCACCCAGCCCGGGAAGGATGTATCCCTTTCTGTTTAATTGCCTGTCAAGTGCACAGGTATAAATCTTGACATCAGGGTGCCTCCGGTGAAGCGCGCGAGCACCTTCGGGTGCTGCAACCAGACTCACAAATCTAATATTCTTTGCCCCTTTTTCCTTCAGGACGGTGACCGCCGAGGTGGCGCTCCCCCCGGTGGCCAGCATGGGGTCAAGAATGATCACAAGGGCATTCGTCAGTTTTCTCGGAAATTTAAGGTAGTAATCGACCGGTCGGAGTGTGACTTCATCACGGTAGAGACCGATATGCCCCACGCGCGCATCAGGAAGCACCTCTACAAACCCCCCAACCAGACCAAGACCGGCCCGGAGGATCGGCACAAGAATTACCCGGTCGGTTATCACGTGACCCCGGGTTCTTTCAAGAGGCGTCGAGACCGGGATGATGCGAAGCGGAAGGTCGCGAGTCACCTCATAGGCCATGATGCTGGCAATCCGACGGAGAACCGATCGGAAAATATTACTCGGCGTTCGCCGATCACGCAGAATCGTGAGATCGCGTTTAATAAGAGGATGATTGATGACAGTGACAATTTTCATAATTCAGCCGATAGATTAATCCTGAGAGTTACGCCGATGCTGGGAGATGGTGTCCGAGAAGGATCTGCACACCTACAGTTTCTTTTTTGATTGGTTCGCCGCGATAAGTATTGGATCCCACAAAGGAGCGTATGGCGGCGTGTAAATGAGATCCAACCGGCTAAGCTCGTCGACTGTAAGCCGGTGTTGAATAGCAGCGCTGATTGTGTTAGCTCTGAGAATTGTACCTTCGCCGCCTGCGAGATTTGCTCCAAGGAGACGTGATGTGCGTTGGTCAAATATCAGCGTTATCGTTACCTTGTCTGCGTCCGGGAAAAGGCCCACTTTACCAAATGCCGTAATCGTCTCTTTGGCGACAGAAAATCCTGCAGATCGCGCTTCTTCCGATCCCGCGCCGACATGAGCAACTGCAAGATCAAAAACCTTCACACCAATTGCACGTACGACGGGGTTCATAAAAGTGTGCCCACCCGCCGCATTCTCCCCCGCAACCCAGCCGCTCTTGCTTGATATCGTTGCAAGGGGCAAGAGCATCATTTTCCCTGTTACCGCACTTTTTACCTCGCAACAATCACCTGCGGCATAAATATCTTCCACGCTCGTCTGCTGATGCTTATCTGTGAGGATACCTCCAAAAGCGCCCAACCGAATTTTTGCCGATCGCGCGAGGGCGACATTCGGCACAACACCAACCGAGAGAATGACCATATCGACATCGAACTGACCACGTTTTGCAATGATATGCCGGACTCGCTGCACATTATCTGCGACCAGGCCTTCGACCGTTGTGTCGGGTACGAACTCGATATCGTTTTTTTCGAGCATGCCCAATACACGTTCTCTCGTCTCCGGTTCCAAGCCGGACAGAGGAAGGTTCGAGCGATGCAGTACTGTCACCTCCAGTCCACGCGCCCGGAGCGCCTCTGCCATCTCCATTCCGACATATCCAGCACCAATGATGACCGCATGGTGAGGTTTTTCGTCCCGGATATATTTCAGGATTCCGACCGCGTCACTCCGTGTACTGAGATGGAATACATTGCGTGCGTCTTCATTCTGAATATTCAATTGTCTCGGTCGAGCTCCTGTCGCCAGGATGAGTTTATCGTAAGCAACCTCCTCCTCTCTTTGCCGACGAAGATCGCGCACCGTCAGCAATTTCTTTGCAGGGGATATTTTCTCGACGTAATGGTGAGTCCGGACATCAACACGCTTCTCGGTTTTCATCCGCTCGGACGTATAGGCGATCAGTTTTTCTTCCTCTGCGAGTGATCCGCCTATCACATAGGGAGTTTCACAAATTCCATAGGAAATCGTATCACCTGCCTCGAACATCACAACCTCTGCGTTAGGATTCATGCGAGCCGCCTTGGCAGCAGCACTCGGACCAGCTGCAAGACCCCCAACAACAACGATTTTACGCTTTTTCATCATCGTGCTCTTCTGCTCTAAACCCGAAGAAAATCAGTAGAATCATTATAAGCGTTCCTCAGTTCTTTTTCCGAAAGGAGAGGACAATCGGGACTCCCCTGAAACCAAATGACTCGCGCACTTTTTTTTCAAGGAACCGCCTATACTTTTCCTCAATAAGCTTTGGTTCATTCGAAAAGAAAGCAACGACAGGAGGAGCCACTTTTACCTGAGTGACATAGTTGATACGGATCTCTTTTCCCCGAACTGACGCTGGAGGTTTTGCCTCGATCACTTTGCGTAGGGTCTCGTTCAGCTTTGCAGTCGGGATGCGCTTCTTTCTCTCTCCGTTGACTTCTCGTGCAAGTTCTATCAGCTTCTGAATTCTTTTCTTCTCCAGTGCCGAAGTGAAAACGACCGGCACAAAATCGTAAATCCTCAGCAATCTCTTGATTCTTCCCTCATAGGCTTTGGCAGTCAGTTCGTCCTTTTCGACGAGGTCCCATTTATTTGCCACGAGGATTGCCCCCTTCTGGCGCATGACAATCTCTTCGAGAACCCGGAGATCATGCTTATCGAGGCCCTCGGCAATATCGACGACAAGGAGAGCGACGTCGCATCGCTCGATACTCTTCAGACTTCGGAGGACACTGTAGAATTCGACGTTTTCTTTAATTTTGCTCCTCCGGCGAAGCCCTGCGGTATCGATGAGGATAATATCTTCGCCGTAATACCGGAGGATGGTGTCGATAGAATCACGCGTTGTGCCGGGAATATCGGTCACGATATTTCGCTTACGGCCAAGAAGGGCATTGACGATCGAGGATTTGCCCACATTCGGTTTTCCGACAATGGCGATCTTCAACTTCTCATCATGCTCATCCTCTGACTCGCCGTTCTTCGAGAATCCAGACGTTACTGCATCCAGGAAATCGCCAATGTTTCTTCCCCCGAGCGCAGAGATTGACAGCGGTTCACCAAATCCGAGAGGATAGAATTGCCCGACCGAGCTTTCGCGCTGCGCATTGTCGATCTTGTTGACAACAAGGAAAACTTTCTTATTCGATCGGCGCAGAATCCGTGCGAGTTCTTCATCCAGAGGTGTCACCCCGTCAAGGGCGTCAACGACAAAGACAACTGCGTGTGCCTCCTCAATCGCGATTTGAGCCTGCTCCCGGATAGCCCGTTCGAATATATCGTTTGAATCCGGCACATAGCCACCGGTATCAACGATTGTAAATGTCTTCCCGTCCCAGTCCGTCGTACCGTAGTGCCTATCTCTTGTCGCTCCGGGCCGATCATCAACGATTGCCGTCCGCTGTCGCAATATTCTGTTGAAAAGTGTGGATTTCCCAACGTTCGGTCTTCCCACTATGGCGAGCAGGTTCGACATTTGATTTCACCGTCCGATAATACAAATTTCTCGAATGAGTTTCAAAGTAGATGAGAACCAGAGGCAAGATAGGAAAATACCGAGCTCTCGTTGTATCCAGGTCACACGAAGAGTGTGGAGGTCCGAAAATGATGTGATACTCTGATCCAAAAAATTAAAATTGCGACTCAGATAACGACTCCTCGTTCTCCACAGGTGCCTGAGCAGAATAGACTCTAAATCAGAAGGACCGCAACGAGGGACATGACGTCCGGTCAGTCAACCAGCGATTTTAGCATATTTCACAACATCTGCAAGCTGCTCATTCAACTTATCGAACCCGCTCGATTTGCTGATGTAGGCGACGGCCCCCATTTTCATGGCGTATTCAACATCCTCCTCCCGGTCCGAGGTGCTGACGATAACGATTGGGATTTCCTTTAAACCCGGATCCTCTTTGATCAATCGAAGGACTTCTCGTCCATCCCGTTTGGGAAGGTTAAGATCAAGGAGAATAAGATGAGGTGGCGGCGCGAGACTTGGGTCGGCGTAGGATCCATTTCTGTAAAGATAATCGAGTGCTTCCTGACCATCCCGTACAACGGTGAAGGCAGCGTTGACATGATGGCGCTTCAGGATATACTCTGTCAGGCGTTGGTGTCCCGGATTATCTTCGACGATGAGAATATTGAAGGACTGAGGCAACAGGAGGGCGCTAAGAGGTTAGCGAAGATCAAATTCTATGGCAATTGCTCATCCGGATCGGCTGTTTCCTGGACATCCTCAAATAAAGAAAAACCTTGTCGGGGCGACTGGATTTGAACCAGCGACCTCTTGGTCCCGAACCAAGCGCTCTAGCCGGACTGAGCCACGCCCCGAGAACATCGCAAAGATACAAAATTATGTCAGCATTTCAAAAAATATTTCATTTTCGATAGATCACCTCCCTGTCATAACTTTGCCAACTACGCACAGCCCTCTGCCAGTGCTGTGCGATAATGATTGATCATCTCATTAGCAATAGTCCCGAATTGCGCCTCGCTGTGAACCGTGAACCAGCGGATCCTGAGGTCTGCTCTGAACCACGTGAGCTGACGCTTCGCATAGCGTCTGGTGTTTCGTTTGATCAACCCGATCATCTCTTGCCTGGATATTTTCCCTTCGAGGAAGGCAAACACCTCAACGTATCCGGTCGTTTGGAGAGAATTCAATTGGTGTGAATAGCCGCGCGCTTTCAACAACCGCACTTCCTCGATGAGCCCTTCGGCAATCATGCGGTCGACTCTCTCTTCAATTCGTCTGTACAGTGCTTTCCTTTCCCAGATCAATCCAACCATAACAGGAGCAAACGAGAGAATGATCTTTTCCTTCTGCAACTCGGAAATCGGCTTCCCGGTGATCCGATGAATCTCCAGCGCTCTGATGATTCTCCTCGTGTTGCTTGGCAACATTCCGGATGCACCTTCGGGATCGACCCTCCTCAGCTCTTCAAGTAATCTCTCGGGACCTCCTTCGCGGAGTTTCCCATACAGATCTTCTCGTATTTCCGGATCCGCGCCGGGTCCATCAAAAAAACCATCGATCAGACCCCTGAGATAGAGACCCGAGCCACCCACCACCATGGGCGTTTTTCCCCTGGAGAATATATCATCTATCACCTTCCTCCCCTGTTTGCCAAATTCTCCCGCATTAAAATCCTGTTTCGGATCCAGAGCATCGACAAAGTGGTGCAGCGCCACGCTTCTCTCCGAAGCTGTGGGCTTTGCTGTTCCGATGTCCAGATATTTGTAAATTTGGCGCGAGTCCGCCGAGATGATCTCTGCGTCGAGTATGGGAGCAATAAGAGTTGACAAATGTGTTTTGCCGGAGGCAGTGGGGCCCAGAAGAACAAGAACTTTGCGGGCTTCGTTTGAGTGCTGAAACCCTTTTCTCTCAGACTCGACCATAGGGGAGCATACGCCGGTGGAGAACCAGCGGCTTTCGGACGTTCACTTCCATCCAGCTTTACCGATCAGCGGGACAAATTTAAAGCCTTCGGCAACTGATGTGATAACTTTCCCTTTGACACGTTTAATAATGTGAAGATCCTGAATGTCCATGGACCCGATCGGGATGACCATTGTTCCTCCTTCATCCAGCTGATCCAACAGGGCCTTTGGGACTTCGGGAGCGCCAGCCGTAACAAGAATACCTTTGTAAGGAGCAAACTCCTTCCAACCTATGGTTCCATCGCCACACTTCGAGGCGATATTATAGAAATGCTGCTCGAAGCGCCTGCGGGCCGCGGTGAGCAAGTCCATGTGCCGTTCGATCGTAAAGACACGCGCACCCATTTCAGCCAACAACGCCGCCTGATAACCGGATCCAGTCCCGATTTCAAGCACCTTGTCGCCAGCCCCCACCGAGAGAGCCTCGGTCATATACGCAACAGTGTAGGGTTGCGAGATGGTTTGTGAAGATCCGATCGGCAACGCGCAGTCGTCGTACGCACGGGAAACAAATGCGTCCTGCACAAAATCGCGTCGATCGACCTTTTTCATAGCTTCCAGCAGGGATTCATCACGGATCCCGCGTTGCCGCAGGAGCGCGATCATGCCGAGCAGATCCGAATCGTGAAGATGGTTCTCCCGCTCAAGTGTGTGATTCGTCATCATGAGCTATCCGTGCGCTTTCAAAACCTGCCAGATGGATCGGACCGATCGCTCGCTCGGTGTCGAGAGACGATTGTGGAGTTCTGTCCGGAGTTCTGCGGTCGAAAGACCCCTCAGAAGAACGCCATTGTCAGCCAGAGATATCATTCCGGTTTCCTCCGACACGGCAATTGAAACAACATCCGCTTGCTCGGTTATCCCCAACGCCGCCCGATGTCTCATTCCCAAAATAAAATCACCTATATTCGCGGTTTGCGACAATGGCAGCGTGACACGGGCGGCCTCAACAAGCCGATCCCGGATAATAACAGCCCCGTCGTGGAGCGGTGATTTTGGATTGAAGATGGAAACCAGAAGAGGTTTGCTCACCACCGCATGGAGCAACAAACCCGTTTCGACGGACGTACGAAGGCCAGTTGAACGGACAATGACCACAAGCATCCCGTGATGTTTCCGGGCCAATTCTCCGACCGCCCCGACAACCTCTTCGATCGATTCCTTGACATCAAGACGGAGAAACATTCTCACAACCCTGTTCCGGCCAACGAGCACGAGAAGCCGCCGCAATTCCGGCTGGAAAAGCACGATGAAGGCAATCACCCAGATATCGGTGAGCGTGCGAAACATCCAGTTCATCGTTTTTAGGTTCGCAGCCTGGGTCACAAACGAAAACGCAAGGATGAGAATCAACCCAATAAAAATCTGCGCTGCAACCGTGCCGCGCATCACCATGTAGAGCTTATAGAAGATGAAAGAGACCAGGGCGATGTCGACGAGATCGACGATACTGACTGTCAAAAATCCAATTCGGAATAACTCCATTCGATGAATTCGGTGTCGTACTGAAATTAATGGTTCTGTAAAATACTATCTACATTGGCATGAACAAGGGCATCGACCATCGTCGCGACGCGCTTGATTTCGAGCACATCATGGACACGAACAATGTGCGCGCCGTAGAATATTGAAGCTGCAACCACGGCAGCCGTTCCTTCCATCCGCTGATCCACAGGAAGATTCAAAATCTTTCCTATAAACGACTTGCGCGATGGGCCCACCATCACGGGAAAGCCGAACCGTCCGAATTCGCTCAGATGCCGGATGATGATGAGATTATCCTCAAGGGTTTTTCCAAATCCGATGCCGGGGTCAACAATAATTTGTCTAACGCCAGCGTGCTGAGCACGTGCAATCCCCTTTTCCAGATATCCGCAGATATCTTCAATAAGATTCTCATAATGGGGGTTCACCTGCATCGTCCTGGGGCTTCCCTGCATGTGCATGAGAACCAGCGACGCGCCGAACTCGGCTGCAACATGGGCCATTGCAGGATTCTGAGTCAATGAGGTGATATCGTTGACGATCACGGCGCCGGCAGCCAGGGCTTCCCGCGCAACCTCAGGTTTGTACGTATCGATGGACAAGGGGAGTTCACACAACCTCCTCAGAGATTTAATGACGGGGAGTACTCGACGCAACTCTTCCTCAGCGTCGACAGCTTCCGCCCCCGGCCGTGTTGATTCTCCGCCGATATCAAGAATATCCGCTCCCGCTTCCGCAAGACGCATCGCCTGCCCGATCGCAGCATCTTCTGAGAACCACTTTCCCCCGTCGGAGAACGAATCTGGCGTTACATTTACAATCCCGACGATATGCGTCCGTTTGGAGAAGTCATATACCCGGTTACGAAATTGGTAGATCATGCTCGCCGCATTCCGGTTTAAAAGAAAAAGGGTATCTCTTTTGATACCCTGGGTCACCAGTTATTGTTTCTTTGCCGCCATCTGTTGCTTACGTTTCGCTTTCACACGACGTATGCTTTTCCGGTGTTTCTTTCGAACGTTTTTCAACTTCTTATTCATAATAGACTCTCCGTAATTTTTCTTTTTCTGAACTACCGATTTGGGTACGGTCGCAGGTCCCGCCGGACTGCACTGCGCCACGCGGAGAAATCATCACGCGAATTCAATCCGATCCACAGGACGTGTCCGGATAAAATAGATATTTTTCATCTGGAAATCAAGAAAAAGGCCGGACTCGCCGGCCTTCACCACACATCAAATATCACCTGCTCTTATTTGGACGTATAGCGCTTCGTGACCTCATCCCAATTGATAACATTCCAGAATGCGGCCACATAATCGGCTCTGCGGTTCTGGTACTTGAGATAGTACGCATGTTCCCAGACATCGAGTCCGAGCAGAGGAGTTCCCTTTAAATCGGAAAGATCCATGAGCGGATTATCCTGGTTTGGCGTAGATCCGACCACAAGCTTTCCACCTTGCTTCACCAGCCAGGCCCATCCGGAACCGAACCGGGTAATTCCAGCATTTGAGAACTGCTCCTTGAATTTTTCGAAGGAACCAAAATCCCTGTTGATTGCAGCAGCCAGTTCCCCCGTCGGCTGCCCTCCTCCATGAGGCTTCATCCACTTCCAAAATGCGGTGTGGTTCCAATGACCACCCCCGTTATTTCGCGCCGCCGGGGAGATTTTGGAAACCGATTTCAGAATTTCATCAAGCGGTTTATTGGCCCATTCGCTCCCTTCGAGCGCCTTGTTCAGGTTCGTCACATATGCTCCATGGTGCTTACCATGGTGAATCTCCATAGTCATCTTATCGACATACGGCTCAAGCGCATCGTGGGCGTAAGGTAATTCTGGCAATGTAAACGGCATTATTGTACCCTCCATTTGTTCGTGATGATGTTAATTGAAAATTCTTTGCAAAGGTTCCGGACACGAATGCGGAATTCGAGTAGGGACTTATTGTACTTCGCGGCGGCGGTGCCCGCGAGAGGCATCGCTCCAATATGATTTACGCATGAGAAAGGGGTACCCTGCCCCAATCTGCGCAAGGACGGCCTACCTGCGGGACTCAGGCGCTGAACGAGTTCCCACACCCGCAAGTTCGCGTCGCTTTTGGATTGCGGAAAACAAATCCTTTCCCATTCAATCCATCTTCGTAATCCAACTCTGTGCCGGAGATGAAGAACAAACTTTTCGGATCGACGGTAATTTTCACGCCGTGCTGTTCGAACTGGATATCATTTTCCTTTACCTCAGAATCAAACCCGAGAACGTACGACAACCCCGAACACCCGCCTCCTTTGACCCCTACTCTGAGGGTGCTCGCTCCGGAAAGATTGTTCTCTTCACGAATCTTGAGCACCTGCTTTGCGGCTCTTTCAGTCAAATAGATTTGCTCGCTTTCCGTTCCGACATTCATTGTTGATTGATCAGGCATTGTCGCTCCTTTCTTCACATGATTCCAAGTTCAAGTCTCGCCGCTTCACTCATCATGCTCGGCGTCCATGGCGGATCCCAGACCACGGAGACATGGGCATCAGTGACGCCTGGAACTGATTTCACCTTGGCGAGCACTTCCGGAGGGAGTGATTGTGCGGCGGGGCAGTGCGGCGTAGTCAACGTCATTTTAATCTCCACCGTCCCAGCTTCATCAATGACAACAGAATAGATGAGACCCATTTCATAGATATTCACCGGGATTTCCGGGTCGTAACATGTCTGCAATGCCTCGACGATCTGGGCTTCGATTATACTCTTCTCCACCGAGGTTAGAATCTGCTTTTGGCCCTGTTTCTCTTCTTCCATAATGTCTGTTCTATTCAGTTGTGACACGATGCTGATTTGTTTCGAGCGCTGCGTGCAGAGTATGCCACGCCAGCGTTGCACATTTCACCCGTGCAGGGAATTCCGAAACGCCTGAAAAGGCCGCCAGTTTGCCGAGTCCATCAAGCTGGCTCATCGGATCGGCTTCGCCGGTAACGAGCCGATGAAAAACAGCGAACAATTTTTCCGCTTCCTCGATTGTTTTCCCCTTAACCGTTGAGCACATGACAGAAGCAGACGCTTTGGAGATTGCGCAGCCGGCCCCTTCAAAACGAATATCCTCAATGACATTGTCTTTCAGACGGACAAAAATTGTAAAGTGATCACCGCACAGCGGATTGTATCCGTCGACCTTACGATCGGGGTTCTCCATGCGTCCAAAATTCCTCGGGCTTTTGTTATGGTCGAGGATGACATCCTGGTATAATTCGCGGAGTGCTGTCATTACGAGAATATTTTGATGACTTTGTGAATCCCTGAGACGAGAGAATCAATCTCTTCCCTGGTATTATAGAGTGCGAACGAAGCGCGAGCCGTTGCCGGTATTCCAAAGCACTGCATCACGGGCTGGGCGCAGTGATGGCCGGTCCGGATCGCAATCCCCTCGTCGTCCAGAATGGTTCCGATATCATGCGGGTGAATGCCATCCAGGACAAACGAGATCACGCTTGCCTTATGCTGTGCCGTGCCGATAATTTTCAGACCCGGGATTGTCGAGAGCATACCGGTCGCATACTCGAGAAGTTCGTGTTCATAAGCAGCGACCTGGTCAAAGCTTATGCTTCTGAGATAGTCGATCGTCGCACCTAAACCGACACCACCCACAATGTTCGGGGTACCCGCTTCGAACTTATTTGGGAGTTCATTATAAATCGTCTTGTGATAGGTCACGGATTTTATCATATCCCCGCCACCCTGATAGGGCGGCATCGCATCCAGGTAGGACGCCTTTCCGTAAAGCACACCGACACCAGTCGGCCCGAACATCTTGTGACCCGAGAAGGCATAAAAGTCACAATCGAGCTGACGAACATCGATCCGCATGTGAGGAACTGCCTGAGCTCCGTCGACGAGGACAGGAACCCCGGCGGCGTGCGAGAGCCCGATAATCTGTTGTATCGGATTTACTGTACCGAGAACGTTTGAGACATGCACGACCGCAACAAATTTTGTCCGGGGATTCAACATCTTCTCGAATTTATCGAGAAACAACTCGCCATGGTCATTCATCGGAATGATCCGAAGAATGGCGCCGGTCTCCTCGGCAATCATTTGCCACGGGACCAGGTTTGAATGGTGTTCCATCGCGGAGACGAGGATTTCATCGTCCTTCCGAAACCGGGATCTCCCAAAACTACTGGCCACGAGGTTCACCGCCTCGGTTGTGCCCCGTACAAAGATAATCTCTTTCGCATCCCGCGCATTTATGAAGTCACGGATCTTCATGCGCGCAGCCTCATACGACTGTGTGGCCTTATCACTGAGGAAATGGACACCACGATGAATGTTCGAATTCTCCTCAAGATAGTAGCGATTCATGGCATCGATGACCGCAAGAGGCTTCTGGCTCGTCGCTGCATTGTCCAGATACACGAGTGGTTTGCCGTTTACGAGCTGGTTGAGAATCGGGAAATCGGCCCGGACTGCCGACGGATCGAATTTGCCCAGTGTTGTACGGGCCGGGGCGATATCAATGACGGTATTCGTCATTTGCGTGCAGAATCAAGTTTGCGTGTAAGAACTTCACGAATTTTGTCCCTGATCGGTTCATCGGATATCCGGTCAAGAAGATCACTTGCGAAAGCGTACACAAGGATATTTTTGGACTCATCTACCGGAATGCCGCGTGAGCGGAGATAAAACATTGCTTCGTCATCAAGCTGGCCGACCGTCGCACCGTGTGTGCACTTTACATCATTCGCGAATATCTCCAGCTGCGGCTTAGTATCGATCGATGCCTCATCCGACAATATCAGGTTCTTATTCGTCTGCTTTGCATCGGTCTTCTGGGCATCTTTCCTGACAACAATCTTGCCGTTGAACACGCCGCGCGAACGGCCCGCGAGAATTCCTTTATACAACTCGTGGCTGCTGCAGTGGGGCCGAACGTGATCGATGACTGTATGATTATCCACATGGCGGTTGCCGGTTCCAAGATACAGACCATTCAGGGTAGCCTCACCGCCTTCGCCGTCCAGCTCAACCACGATGTCGTTGCGGGTCAGTGACCCCCCCAATGTGAAATTATGGGAAGTGTAGCCGCTCGCACGCGACTGGTGGACGTACGTTGTTGAAATATGGGATGCCCGGTGGGTCTCATCCTGAACCCGCTCGTGTTCAAGAATAGAGTTCTCACCAAGAACGATTTCAGCGATTGCGTTGGAAAAATAGACGCCTTCTCCGCATCCAATGTGGGTCTCGATGAGTCGGAATTGAGAATTTTTTCCTGCGACGACAAGTATTCTCGGATGGACAATATACGGTTCAGCTCTTTCGCTTGAGCAAAAGATAATCTGAAGCGGGTCTTCAACCACGGTATTATCCGGCACAGAAATGAGGGCTCCATCACGCAAGAAAGCCGTACTCAGTGCAGCAAATGAGTTCTTTTCCACTGAGGCGTATTGAGCGAGATATTTTTCCGACGGGAAGTCCCGTTCGTGCATCGATGCCGAAAGATTTTCCACAAGAACCTGGTTACCATGAGGTAAGCGCTTCGATAACGCTGGCGTGTAGTATCCATCCACAAACACGAGGATGTTTTGTCCTTCTACGAGATAAGGATCGATACGTCCCGCCGGGATGTGCCCCGGTTTAACCACAGGTAAGAACTGTGTTGATGCTACCGAGGCCAAATCCGTGTACTTCCAATCTTCATTCTTCGTTGTTGGAAATCCGGTCGTGACAAAATGCTGGATTGCCGTTTTCCGACGGGCGTGAAATGCATCTGAAGACTGGCCATTCAGGCTTTTCTCAAAGTCCTCGAAGGCTCCCAGATACCAGGATCTCAGTTGCTCAAGCGAATTAATCTTGTCCGGCATCGATTATCCTTCGATCACCTGTTCTGTTTGTTCGCGCACCCATTCGTACCCTTTGTCTTCAAGCTCGAGCGCAAGTTCCTTTCCGCCTGAACGAACGATTTTTCCGTCAACCAAAACGTGCACGGCATCAGGGACAATATAATTGAGGAGCCGCTGATAGTGTGTCACGAGAAGAATCGCATTATCCTCGCGACGCAATTTGTTGACGCCGTCAGCAACCGTACGGAGGGCGTCGATATCGAGACCCGAATCGGTCTCGTCCAGGATGGCCAACGTCGGCTCGAGAATAGCCATCTGGAAAATTTCATTGCGCTTCTTCTCCCCACCCGAGAAGCCCTGGTTGACCGGCCTGGAAAGGAGCGATTCATCCATCGCCATCAGAGTTGCCCGTTCCTTGACAAGTTTAAGGAATTCCATCGCGTCGAGCTCATCCAGACCTTTGTACTTTCGGATTGCGTTTAATGCAGCTTTGAGGAAATACGTATTGCTGATCCCTGGAATTTCAATCGGGTACTGGAATGCAAGAAAGAGACCTTCGCAGGCTCTTTCCTCAGGCTTCATCGACAGAAGATCTTTTCCTTCAAAGAGAACGCTTCCCTCCGTAACCGTGTACGAATCCCTCCCGGCAAGCACCTGGGCGAGCGTACTTTTCCCCGAGCCATTCGGCCCCATGATTGCGTGAACTTCCCCGGCGTTAAGTTTGAGATTAATACCGCGTAAAATCTCGGTTCCTTCAATTGACGCATGCAGATTTCTAATGTCGAGCATACTCCCTCATATTCTTTCTTTTGATGATAATATTTAACCCACACTTCCTTCGAGCGTCACACTCAGGAGACGTTGTGCCTCGACTGCAAACTCCATCGGAAGCTCGCGGAAAACTTCTTTACAAAAACCGTTGACGATCATGTTCACGGCGTCTTCAGTCGACAGTCCCCTTTGCCGGCAGTAAAATATCTGGTCTTCACCGATTTTCGACGTTGAGGCCTCGTGTTCTATCCGTGAAGACGTATTCTTGACTTCCATATAGGGAAATGTATGTGCCCCGCACTTATCCCCGATGAGGAGCGAATCACACTGCGAGAAATTCCTTGCCTGTGA
>JAWOMQ010000043.1:0-6826 GCA_033852415.1 Bacteroidota bacterium | reverse complement strand
CCATCCAGAACAAAGACGATATGAGTGAAAATGACGGTTGATTGGCTAAACACCTCAACCTTTTTGTCTCCGCTCTCATTTCCGTCATCACCAGGATGGTTATGCCGGAAGTCTGGGTAGGCAGAAGAACCCCGCAGTGCGCCGAGAGGTCTTATCCCGTGTTTTCAATACTCCATTTCGGATCCGTAATCACACATCATCAGGACATGCGATTCCATACCAATGCGAATACGTCCTTGTTGGAGCGCCAAACGAAGGGTTTTCAAACCTGCTCGGCCAAATCCCATTGCATTTGGATTCGTGGTTTCCTATTTTGGTGTTTATGAGATTTTCGATGAATAGCTGGTCGAACAGGCAGATCAGAATAGTTTACTCACTAGCCGCCCTGGCGACTTTCCTGGTCTGTACATATCACATTATTGACATCATGGTCATCAAAACAACGAGCAATGACCAATGTGGTTGGGTAAGAACAGAAGCTGGGCGACGCGGTTTAATCATCCGGGATGTGATGCAGGGAGGTGTTACTGACCGCGCAGGAGTAAAGGATGGAGACACATTGCTCGAGATTAACGGGCGAGCTGTTTCGTTAGGTACCGCGCCGGATATTCTCAACGGTATGAAACGGGGGGACACGGCAACGTACCTCATCGCTCGGGGTGCCCGACAGTTCACCGCAAAAATTGAAATTCTCAAGTTGTTCGATGTATTCAGTCTCTCTCTCTATCTGCTTGGTTTCGCATTCCTTCTCGTCGGCTACATCGTCGTGGTGACCAAGCCGGAGGGATATATCCAAAGGATGTTTGGGAGGTATGGGATCCTGACAATGCTTGTTTTCGGGCTCTATGTTCCAAACCTGAGTCATGACCCCGTATGGAAAATCGTCCTGCTTCTGAGTGCATTCGTCATTGGCAGGGTGTTCGCACCCCCCATTCTCCTCCGGTTCTTCCTTCACTTCCCCGCACGGCAGCCGGTTACTCATCGGAAATGGCTCACTCCGGTGCTCTACCTTATCAGCATCGTTGGTACCGCTGTCTTATTTGTTGCATCGTGGTTAAATACGACCCTGGGCCAGTTCACCTTCGCACTGCCAATTATTTGCTTCGTGATGGGCCTCGGATTCTTTGCACAAGGTTATAAACGCTATGTCGAGAAGGAACGGCGCACCCAACTACGCGTAGTTCGTGTGGGTGTGGGCACCGGCGTCCTTGTGTTCACATACATTGCCGTCCTCACAGAAGTAAAGCCATTTGCGATCGTCTCCCAGCCCGCACTTATTCTGCCGGTGGTGCTCATCCTCATAACGCCGCTGACTTTTGGTTACGCGATTTTCCGTTACCGGCTCATGGATATAGACCTCATCTTTGAACGAAGCCTGATTTACGGAATGGTGACTGCCACTCTTGCCGCAATTTACGTCGGGGTTGTCTTCGGTATTGGAACAATAATCGGAATGCTCATCGGTAACGCTGATAGCAAAATGCTGAATATCGCCGCGTTTATTATCATTGCGTTTGTTTTCGATCCGGTAAAGCGGCGGATGCAGGAATCGATTGACCGCATTTTTTACCGGGAACGCCACCAATATCAGAAGGCCTTACTGGAGTTCAGTCAGGAATTGCCGCGGCTGATCAATCTGGAACAGATTATGAATTCCATCGTCCAGCGCATCTCTTCCACGATGCATGTCGACAAAATGGCCGCAATCCTGTGTGATGAGAGCCGGGGATGTAGCAGTGTAGAACGGAACATCGACAAGAGCTGCTGCGAATTCACACAGGCTGGGCATGGCCTCATTGAGCGCCTCCGCGTTACTAGAACCGCGCAAACTCTGTATTTCCTCACCGAAGAAAGGGATGCGGCGAACTTTGACCCTTCGGATCTGGACAAGATCCTGAGGTCCGGTATTGTCCTTGCTGTCCCGATGCTCATTCAGGACCGCCTCATAGGTTTGATCACCGTCGGGCCTAAACTGTCGGGAAAAGTCTATTCACAGGAAGACATTGATCTGCTCACAACCGTCGCGAGTCAGGCCGCCATTGCGATCGAAAATTCCCGCCTGCACCAGTCTGAGTTGGAAAAGCAAAAGATCGAAGAAGAGCTGGCAATGGCGAGACGGATTCAGCAGGGGTTGCTGCCGAAGACAAATCCCACAATAGAGCATCTTGACATTGCAGGAATATCAATTCCGGCACTCTCGGTCGGCGGCGATTACTACGATTTTATCCGGCTGGGTCCCCGGCAGATTCTCGTCGTGGTGGCCGATGTCTCCGGCAAAGGGATGTCGGCGGCACTCTATATGTCAAAGATCCAGGGAATGATTCAGCTGGCCGCTGCAATGTATAGAACCCCCAAAGAAATGCTTATCCATGTCAATCGGCTTCTTTATGACGGCATCGAACGGAAATCGTTCATCACAATGATCCTCGGGCTTTTTGATCTCGACAGGAGATCGGTCCGACTCTGCAGGGCTGGGCATAACAAGGCACTCGTCGGGACGGATCGAAGGATCGAGTTTCTCGACTCACACGGTATGGGTCTCGGACTGGAGCGCGGACCACTGTTCGAAGAAACCCTCGAAGAGATAGAATATCCTCTCAACCCCGAAACGTTGGTAGTATTCTATTCGGACGGTTTGCCAGAAACCATGAATGAGCGTCAGGAGGAGTTAGGAGAGCAAGCCATCCGTGCACTCATCCAGTCTCACAGGGCATCCCCTGCTTCGGAGATCCAGAACGGGTTGATCGAAACGGCCAGACATTTCCAGGGTGAGGCTGAGCAACATGATGACATTACAATTGTCGTGGTAAGATCCTGCTGAGTGCACTGTCCTGGGGCGATGGTCCAAATGGGTCAGATCTGCTCCGGATCCTTCCGTCCCAAAAACGGGATTCTTCCTTCCATTGAACCTTCTGGGGGTGGAAGAATTTTTGGAATTTAGCAACGAACTCATCATATTAATAATGTTGGATACCGGAAAGCGATGGTCCGGGGGAATAGATCTTCATTCGCATTGCAGCAGGAAGAGGGTAATTTCCCACGGTTATTGATACGATCGAAAAGCGGTAAAGAACTAATGTGTTTACAAGAAGGTTCGTTATGATGAAATTGGCTGGAAGTATTATCGTTGTTACCATTTTTGCGGCGATGGTTTGGGGTGCATGGGATTGCAAGGACAGCGTGACGGGTCCCAGCCCGATTGTGTTTCCCGCAAAAAATGTGAGTTACGGCAAACAAGTTCAGCCGTTATTTTTTCAGGAATGCGCGGTGCCGGGCTGTCACACCGAGGACGAGCGGGCGGGGAACCTGAGTCTTGAAACCTGGGGCGATGCGATGTCGGCGCCGCTCGTTATTAATCCGGGTGACACGGTGAGCAGTGTTCTCGTCTGGAGCATCGAACAGAAAAATGGAAAAGCACTCATGCCGCCAATCAGTTCAAGTCTCCTGCTGACGCTGAACCAGATAAACGGCCTAAAGCAGTGGATATACGAGGGGGCAAAGAATAACTAGGAATCCGCAGTCACGAGATGCGGAGGAGGGACGTACGGCTTCTCGCCGCCGGGTTGTTGAATCCGGCGTTCAAGTTCATCTCTGAATTTCCTGACAAAACTCTGAACGGGCCACGCTGCCGCGTCGCCCAGGGCACAAATAGTGTTCCCCTCAATGTTATTCGCAACGTCAAGGAGGAGATCAATATCGGATGCTGCAGCTTTTGCTTCCGAGAACCTTTTGAGAATTTTCTCGAGCCATCCGCAACCCTCCCGACATGGTGTACACTGTCCACATGATTCGTGATGATAAAAGTGGGCAATGCGGGTTATCACGCTCATCAGGTCTGTATCCTCATCCATCACAATGACACCGCCAGTACCGATGGATGTCCCCACCGGCTTAAGCGATTCAGCATCCATCCGGAGCCCTTCGATCTCATCGCCGCGCAGCCACATTGTCGAGGAACCTCCGGGAATGACAGCCTTGATTTTTTTGTTGCCCGGGACGCCTCCCGCATGTTTGTAGATCAGGTCGGTGAGAAGCACTCCCGTAGGCAATTCATAGACACCCGGCTTGTTCACATGACCACTCACGCCGAAAAGTAAAGGACCAGGATGCTTTGCAGCTCCAATCTGCGAGTACCACTCTGCTCCCCGTTGGATTATGATAGGAACATTTGCAAGTGTCTCGATATTATTAATGGTTGTGGGGCATCCCCAGAGACCGTATTGCGCGGGAAACGGCGGCTTGACCCTCGGATATCCGCGCATACCTTCGATCGAGCTCATCAGCGCCGATTCTTCCCCGCAGATATAGGCCCCCGCCCCACGATGAATATACATCTCTGTTGAAAATGAAGACCCCATAACACTTTTGCCGATATAGCCCTTCGTGTAAGCCGCGTCAATGGCTGATTGCAACATGGTGATCCATGCCGCATACTCGCCGCGGATGTAGACATAGATTGTCCCGACTCCCATGGCGTACGCGGCAATCAAAGAGCCCTCGATGAAAAGATGCGGGTTAAACTCGAAAATCTGGCGGTCTTTGAACGTGCCCGGTTCACTCTCATCTCCATTAGCGCAGAGATATTTTGGCATCGTTGATTGTTTGGGCATGAACGACCATTTCAGTCCCGTCGGGAAGCATGCGCCACCGCGGCCGCGCAGATTCGACTTCTTCACTTCCTGCGTCACGTCCTCAGGCTTCATCGTCAGAGCTTTCCGGAGAGCCTGATAGCCACCATGTTGTTCATACACATCAAGACGGTTGAGGCCGGGAATATCAGGCAGCAACAATTTATCGGTCAACACTGTCATTACTTACTTTAGATTTTCGAGGAGGTGATCGATTTTCTCGACGGTGAGATTCTCATAGAATTTGTCATTTGCCTGAAGCATGGGGGCAGTTCCGCACGAACCGAGACACTCAACTTCCGTCACGGTGAAGCGCTTGTCCGGCGTAGTCTCTCCGACGGCAATATTCAGCTTCTTACAAATCCTGTCCAGGAGCTGGCCGCTTCCACGCAGCATGCATGAGACATTCGTACAAACCTGGAGGTGGAACTTCCCTACGGGTTTCGAATTGAACATTGTATAGAACGAAAGCACTCCATAGACATGACTCACCGGCACGTCCAGGAGTCCAGCTACGTACTTCATCGTCTCATCGGAGATCCATCCAAACTGTTCCTGCGCGAGCCAGAGGACAGGCAGGGTCATCGCAGTCTTGGTCTGATACCGCTTCTTCAGCTCTTCAATTTTCCGCAACGCTTCGTCTGAAAACTTGACCATTGTGAACTTTATCTCATCAATTACTTATCGGCTTCACCCATAACAGGATCCATACTTCCAATAATAGCCACCACATCGGATATCATTTGTCCTTTCATCATCACGGGCATCGCCTGAATATTCACGAACGAGGGGGATCTGATTTTCAATCGCCAAGGATATCCTTCGCCATTGCTGACAAGATAGAATCCCAGTTCCCCCTTTGAAGCTTCGATCGCATGGTAGGCTTCACCAATTGGAGGGTTAATCCCGAAGTTGACGATCATAAAATCGTGGATGAGTTCCTCCATCTTCCCATATGTTCGTTCTTTTTTCGGAAGCACTCTTTTGGGATCGCTTGCATTGACCGGGCCTGGTGGTAACTTCTCTATCGCCTGCCGAAGTATTCTCACCGATTCCTTCAGTTCCTGCAGGCGAACGTAGAATCTGGCAAGCGAATCACCATCCTGATAGACAGGAATGTCAAAATCAAACTCATTATAGACCAGATAAGGCTCATCCCGCCGGAGGTCATGTCCGATACCGCACGCCCTCAAGGCGGGTCCCGTCACACCAAGCTGAATTGCATCTTCAGGAGAAATATATCCTACGCCTTCACATCTGCCAATGAAAATCTTGTTCTTAATCAAGATCTTCTCACATTCGCGCAATCCCCTCTTAAAATCGTCAAGAAAGGAAACGATAGCCGCGACGGTTTCGGCAGACACGTCTTGCGCCAATCCCCCAACTCTCGTGAAGGTCGTCGTAAAGCGTACGCCAGTCATCAAATCCCATATATCCTGAATCTTCTCGCGCTCTCGGAATCCCCAAAGGAGTACCGTCACCGCACCAACGTCCATCGCCATCGTCCCTAGCCAGATAAGATGACTTGCCAAGCGGGCAAGTTCTGCACAAATAACCCGGACGTATTGCGCCCGTACGGGCACCTCAATTCCAGCCAGTTTTTCGACAGCAAGGACATACGCGACATTATTTGCAAGGGGTGAGAGATAATCAAGCCGGTCGGTGTGGGGGATAAATTCGTGATAGGTACAATTTTCAGCGATCTTCTCATAACCGCGATGGAGATACCCAAGATCCGGAACGACCGCGACAATCGTTTCGCCATCCAAACGGATCAGGAGCCGGAGCACACCATGAGTGGCGGGATGCTGCGGACCCATATTAAGAACCATATCGTGCTCAAGCGGATCATTGAAGACGACGGTCGTATCCTGGTCTTCAAGCGCCTGAAGAATTTTCGATTTCGGCTCGGGGGCAGGCATTGTCAGGAGATCATCGTGGCGAAGTTACTTACGTGGCAGTGAAAGTGAACCCGGAATCCCCATGAGTGGGAAGTCCTTCCGCAAGGGGTAGTACTCAAATTCATCCGGCATATAAATTCTGCGGAGGTCAGGGTGGCCATCGAACACGATCCCATACATATCATAGGTCTCTCGTTCATGCCAGTCAGCTGTCTTCCAGATGCCAATGACCGTTGGAACATGAAGGTCAGATTCATCGACACGGACCTTGACACGCAACCGGAATTTGTTCTTTAT
>JAWOMQ010000019.1:0-19060 GCA_033852415.1 Bacteroidota bacterium | reverse complement strand
TGAAAACCGGAACCGATATCGGGCTCTTACCGATATAATCCATCATCAGACTCTGCCCAAATTGATGTTCGCAGGTAATCCCTGCTTGAAGAGTTGCGGATACTATTCCTCCGGAACCACAAACCATTTTCCCTCTTCATTCTTACTATATGATAACCCATTGCTCATATGGAATATTTCATGACCATTTGCATCAAGCGTTCTCCTCTCCTCATAAACGCGAATGTCGTTATTCTCTCGTGTCAGGTACACCAGCAATGCGCTCACCGTCGGGGCTATGTCTGATAACCATTGTGCGTCCCCTTCCTTCATGAAAGCTCTGCTCATAATCGAAGCACTCCTTTCGTTGTGTTCTTCAGAAACATCCAATCGGCACATCGAACAAAAGCGAACATTGTCGTGCGTCGGTGCACGGCGGAAGAACCGTTACCCGATTTACGTCCGGCAAAGCAATATCATGCGCATAGGAATTTGGGGTTTCGACTCGGCCTTTATCGTCTGCCCGCGGGGAACTCTCCATCCTGCCCGACGACGATGTTTTCATTAGATTTTCAATGAATCTCTTTGACTTGCCAATGCAAATGAGTATTCATCGAGCGCTCGTTGCACCGCTAATATTCCATTGAGATGGTCACATTCGTGCTGCATTAACTCTGATCGATCATTTTCCAAGACCATGATTTGATCGACCCAGTTTACGTCCTTATATCGCAGACATATCCTCTTGTGACGCCTGACTCGCACAAGCAGTTCCGGAAAACTCATGCAATCGTCCCACAATATAATGCGATCTCTGCTTTTGTGACTCAATACCGGGTTGATAATTATTGTTGGTCGGTCGATAGAAAGAAATATTATTCTCCTATCGATGCCAATTTGTGGTGCTGCAATTGCTCTCCCGAAACCGTGCTTTTTCCGAAAATCCAACAGTGTATCCTCAAGATCCCTGAATGAGGATGTTAAATCAGGAATTTCACGTTTCCCGACAGGACGTGAAATTCGATACAAGAATGGATTCCCGAGTTTGAGTATTTCTCTTACAGCCATAGATCGCACTCCTTTATCGCCAGCGAATCCTTTGAAGAGAACGACATGCGAACAGATTCAACATTTTTCTGGACAAACGAGCTAGTTGAATCGGCTGTCATCCAGCCCGGCGCCGTTTTGCGGCACATCATATACCGATTGCGCTCCGTAGCGCCAAATGAATTTGACTTTATGTCAGATTTGACATATATTTGACTCAATGGGTCCCAAAGACAAGCCGCTTGTCTGGCTGCACGGCGAGGTGAAAACACCTCCATTGTCGAAAGAAGCGAGAATTGAAACAGGTTACTTGCTCCGTCGGCTCCAGCTGGGAGAAAAGCTATTCTTGCCCCACTCCCGTCCCATGCCGTCAATCGGACCCCGGTGTCATGAGCTCCGCATTGATGACGAGAGCAAATCATGGCGCATTGTTTACCGGCTGGACCCGGATGCTGTTGTAATCCTCGATGTTTTTGAAAAGAAGACGCGCACGACACCGAAGGAAGTTCTTGACAATTGTAAACGCAGAATTCGATTGTATGATAAGTAAAGGAGAAACCCGATGAACCAAACGAAGCGAAAGCGGCTTGAGTCGAAAGGCTGGAAAATTGGTACTCCCAAGGAGTTCCTGAATCTTTCCCGTGAGGAAGCAGCCTACGTTGAATTGAAGCTCGATTTGAGCAAGGGATTGCAGGAATATCGCCGTCATAAGAAACTGACACAGCACCAACTTGCTCTTCGCCTGAAATCCAGTCAGTCACGGATCGCAAAAATGGAGGCCGGGGATCCATCGGTTTCATTGGACTTGTTGATTCGATCTTTCTTTGCATTAGGTGCATCGAGAAAAAGTTTGGCGCAAATTCTTTCCTGATTGAGCCGGCCACCTCTGGCAGGCGTCTTCGTCCAAGAGCCACCATCCATGCTTTTACTCTGTCTTTCACTTCAGTTGGCCGACGCCAACGATCCGAACTGCTCCGATTTCAAGTAACGGACCAAGCATGTTCGCTGCGCCGCCGTGCTCAACGATCCTGCCGTTTACCACTCGATCAATATTGACGCCAGTATATCTGACCATTTTCCCTGTCGGCTTGATACCAAGCCATTCGCCTTCGTGTGTGCCTTGAGCGGTAATCGATGTGGCTACGTATTCTCCTTCTCCAATCTGAAGGTCGATCGTCAGCGTCAGATCGGGATAGGTTTTGCGCACCCCGAGGATATGCTCCCTGGCGCCATTGATGCCAAGGGGATACCGTTTGCCCTCGAAGACTTCCGTGTAGTCATCAGAGACATACTGCTCAATATTGGAGATGTCACCGGTATTTATGACTTCCTCTATGTATCTGCGAACGAGAAGCTTGTTGTCGGTTTCAGACATTGTCAATTTCCTCCGGACCTGAGACAACCCCGGCGATTGTTTATCCCGATTAAATCCCAGGTTCGTTCAGTGTTTTTTCTCCCTTATTGAGCGATCTTCATCAAGGACTTTGTGTATCTTCGTGTCTTCGTGGTAAGCTGTTCTCTCTTTTCAACAACCTGCTGGATTGCTAAAGACCAAGAGCCGTCTTCGCTGCCGGTCCCCGCCACGGAATGAGCATAGGCACCATCTTTTGGTATCGTGAGTAGGCATCTCCGAACGTGCGCTTCAAATCGCGTTCTTCGAACAATGTTCCGACGTATACCCAGCCAGTCCACAGTATATTGAACAGAAGACGGTCAGCGGTCACATCCGGATCGGCCCAAAACAAAACCAGCACACAGAAATACAATGGATGCCGCACCCACCGGTATGGTCCTCGAACAATAAAGGGGGCTGGTTCATAATCCATTTCCCGCAAATGGGCTCTGATGGGCCCTATGCCGAGGAGATCGAACGTTCGAAGCGCATAGACGCTCAAGCCAAACACTAGTACTGCCAGAAGCGAACACCCGGTGGAGATCAAGCGCGGAATGCCCCGGAGATTAAACAGGGTAGTCTCAGACCTTTGCCAGAAGACGACAACTGCTGCCAGGACAATCCCGGAGGCAATAGAATAGACGGCTCCGTGATACCGCTGCGGAACCGCTGCAGCCAATCGCTTCCGGAATGAATTCCGGACCATTCCGCTGTGTTGAACAAAAAACACCATCGAGAGAAATGCGTCCCAGATCAGGATATTGCGTTCCGACCAGCTGAAATGTGTGAAACCAGACGAACCACCGATTATCAGAAGCAAAATCGAACCAACCCCAAATAAAATTGACAACACAATCAGCATGTAGTCAAGAAATTCAGTTCGTAGTGTCATCTCATCACCTTTTCAACGAACAATTAGCTGTCAGCAGTTCTCCGCGGTTTGAAACAATAAAGATAGTTACCAAAGCCCGGAGTAATTCGCCCAACGTTTCTCATAATACAACACATCATATTTATTGCCTTCAGATATTAGCAGAACAGAACACCCTTGGAATGATTTACCTCCGGACGAACCTCCTGCAATTTACAGCAACCAGAGGAGAGAAACAAGCGACGATTGTACAAGTGCAGAATGTGGGAATATCGGGCACTCGCCTTCTGCCTGGCACTTGTTTGACAGGCAAGGCATGTGCTTGTTGCACCATGCGGCATCGGGAGGCTTTTCTTAAAGAGCATTAGCAAAAATTAATGTTTGAATACCTTGCTTCTCACTAACTACTGAGTTATTATCTATTTATGCGCCCAGCAAGCCAACAGAACCCTGACCTTTATTCCAGCGACCATTGTCGCATTGTGCGAGGTTAGGACCTTCGTCTCCAATATTCGAATTAAGATCCCATTTTGTGATCTCACTCGTTGTTGACGTGAAGAGATCCGTTCATACAGAACATCTATTGACCATCCATGTCAATTGGAGTCATTCAATCATACGTAATTCCCCAAAATGAGAAAAGCACTTGATCCAGATCAGGGCTGGCTTACCAAGTCAGAAACCCTGGAGATGATCAGAAGGAACTTCCCGAATTTGGTGGACTATTCCGATGATGAAGTATTGGATATTTTGGTGAAGACTGGCATACCCGTAGACCATGACGAGTTTGGTAGGTCTGCCTATGCATTTACATCGTCCAAAAAGTGGATTCAATTACTCCGTAAAAAGCCCCCCAAGAAAAAACCTCATTGATCCGCTCCCCGCAAGAAGGGTAAAGTTCAAATCGCACTCTGATTGATACTTTTCCCCGTGCCTCAACCCCCGCTCAAACAGTGCGTAGAAAGCCCACGGCAGCTATTGTTTTTCCCTAATTTAGGTGAAGTTCGGCAAGTTGACTTTCTCAGATGATAATTGTATCATGGTCATCATTTTTGTGGTTCTTGTCCCGTATATGAGCCTCCTCGTGCCTGCATTGCAATCCCCAGTGTAGCACTGCTCACATGCGGGACTTTTTTTATGGATTTTGACGCACGCCTCTTGTCAGAAACTCCGCTACGAATCCACTGATGTATACATACCGGCATGTGCTATCTCGTAGAGGCTCATTTCAAAATGAGCATCTTTCTGGTCTGCAAAAGACTCTGTGCGGAGTCGAAAGGCTTTGTGAAAACAAAGAAGATGGCTTTGATGAATACCCAGTATCATACCCAATAATCCGTTAACGTGTCGTGAGGTTGAGGCCCTGTAAAAAAGAAGAAAGTGAATTGTCATTCTGAATCCGCCGAAGGCGAATGAAGAATCTGATACGATAAGGAGTCTCTTCGTCCGCCCGTTGCGGACTCAGAGAGACAATGCCGACTAATCGGAGAGCCTCCAAAGGGAAAGAGATTTCGCGCGCTGTAAGTCACATGGTGAATGCACTCGAGAAATTTGCTTCTTAAAATCGGCCCAATTCCTAGAAAGACATGGACGCATTGGATTAAGCACGCCTCGGATTCCATTCTCAGGGGCGATGGAGCCTGGATTGACGCGGGGAGAATATCAGAAGATAATGAAAGAGTACATTGCTAATCTTCCGTTCACCGCCGGAATCTTACGCCGGTTGCATTTTCGGAATGGGCAATCTCCCCCGGAGTAATCCAACATTGTCAATCTTGTGTCCGGTAAACGGACAGTAGACGACAGGGAGATCCTCCACATCACCGTATGTTACTTTGAATGTCTTCTTGCACTCCGGACAACTGATGGGAGCTTCAAGCTGTTTAAAACTGAGCGGTTCTGACACCATAAAACCTCCTTCTTCACCTGACTTTTGAGTGATCCTGTAATATCAAGACGGCGAATAAATATCTGCACCATCAGAAATTTTTCGGCACTTCGCCACGATTGATCTGGATGCTGCATGGAAAAGAACGCCTGCCCGTGTGATGCTTTAATCTACAAAATCAGTTCGGATAAAAAAAGCTCTGACAACTATTACCTGTGCTCATACACTTTAATAGAGTAATGAGCCGGTGGTACCATGCATAACCAATAACATCTGGTTGCGCGAAACTTGAGTTGACCAAGAGTATTCAAGCATCCTGCCAGTCCCGCGTGACGCAGATAACAAATCCAGCGGGAAAATTCTGGAATAAGAACGGCAAATAGTTCCGGCTCTCCTGCAAGTTCTTCATGTCTCAGGTTTGAAATTTCGTCAATTCAGAACGATTGGGAAAATCGCCACCATAGACAGATAATGCATTTTTGATTCAGACTTGCGCTGGTTTGTTTCATGTTGTGATTTACATTACCCGCCCATGATAATACCCTTCCCGGTGGCAGGGGATTTGAATAAATAGCCCTATGTATGCAGCGAAATAGGTCAATATGACCGGAAGAGCCGTAATAATCATCGTCGTGGGGATTATTATCGTTGCAGGAATAACCCTCTTCAACATCGAAGCGGCGAGCACCGCTATCGTCAAAAATGTCAATAATGTCTACAGCAGAAACCTCGCCCACAACATCGCCGAAAGCGGTGTAAACCTGGCGCTCACAAAACTTGGAAATGACCGCAGCTGGCGGGCAGGTTTTTCTGCGTTACCGATGTTTCATGGACTGGCTTCTGTCTCTCTGTTTGATACGATGTTCGAAGGGCTCAGGTGCATTTGCGTCAGATCAACCGGTACAGCCGACAATATTACCGCAGTTGCGTATGCCTACGGCTACTTCCCGCCGGGACTGAAACCGATATCTGTACGGGCACTGATCACTCTCCATGCGTCGAATCTGATCAACGGTACGATCACCGTCGACGGACGAGAACATGATATTTATGGCAACCTTATTCCGAACTCAGGCACCTACGGTGTGTGGACGACGGGTTCAACTTTCGATCTCTCAAGTGCTTCGTGTGATGTCGGAGGTACAAAGACCGGCGTCGATTATGCACCTTCCAATCCGGCAAACCCGGCCACCATTGCGTTGAATCAACCGGCAACCGGATATCCGAACACACCCGATAGCGCCTTCGGGGGACCCGCAAGTGGATACCCGGAAGGCACCTTAAAAGCAATCGCCATGAGCGGCGTAGCTGGGAGTCAGTACACGACCGACCCGGCAACCCTGCAGTATCCGCTCAGCGGGGTTACGTACGTTGATCTCCCGCCATCAAGCAATGTCTGGGTACCAACGGTTCCTTTCAGCGGAGGGGGAGTTCTGATCGTGCACAATGCGGGCGAAACGGCGCAGCTTAAGAATCCATACGGACAATTCACGGGAATTTTGCTGGGTGATGATATTGTCCACCTCCACGGGACTGTCATCGGTGCGATCATTGGCCTCACCACAACGCCCGGCGGTAATGTGATCGGTAATGGTACAGCCAACATTCTTTATTCAACCCAGGCGATAACCAGCGCGACAAGCATGCTCGCAAACGGCAACAGGCTGAAAGTTGTCGGCTGGTATGAAGACTGATTGACCTCCTCCTTTTTAATCAGTCAAAAATATCTCAAGCAGTTGCCCACCTCAACAACAGCGTGAACAAGCGCTCCAGGCTTCCCTTGTGATCTGAAATTAATACCCCGGGCTTTCGACGGGCTTCTCCACAACATCCACCTGCCAGGTTTCCAGCATCAGCGGGAGTTCCGATGTCAGCATGGCTGTCTTTTTCTCCACAATAACTTTTATGCACGAGTCAGTCCCGCAATCGCCCGCCTCCACGCTGACGACGCCGGGAATGGAGAGCAAATGTTGCCGGTTTTCCTGAATCGTCTCGGTAAGGGTTTTCCCGGAAACACGCTCCGCACGGTCGGGGGTCTTCGCCGGCTTTGCACAGCCGGCCAATGCTATAAGGACGAAGAGTATGAAGAGAGCTTTCATAAAAACGAATTTATCAATCCGTCATCCCATTGTCAACGCGTCTATTCCCTAGCACAGTTTACGGCTGGGAAATTGTCGGAAGCTCAATGCAGGATGGATGGTGTTTATCGAAATAGATTCTCGCCGACGCCTTGTGAAAGACCGGCAGGACAAAGGGATAGCCTCCGAGCATCTTTCTGTTTGTGTAATCGATATTCGTGAAGACGACCCGGATTCTGCTACCCTTCCGGAATCGATGCGCATGAGCAAGCCCCTCGGCTTGTATCACTCCGACATTCTTTTCCTTCCAGTGGCGCGCAGTGTAGTTGATGCGGTTAACAAAGAAGGCTTTACCTGTGCTGTCGACCTCGTAGATCTGCGCGTGCAGCGGGAAAACCTGATCTCTGGATTTGACATAGACAACCATTTGCGGTGTTCCGGCCCATATCAGAACTGAGTCAAGCGCCCGAGATGTAAAGCGGAGCGCGTGCTGGGGAAGAATCTTCTTGAATCGGCTGCTGTGAAAACCCTCGATGAATCCCATGTCGAACGTATAGGAGGGATCGTTGTAGTCGTTCAGAAGCAGAGCTGAATTTCCGGGCTCGACCGGAGGATGATCCGCAAGCAGAGAGTCCGATGCAAGGTAAAATCTTACCAGATGAGACGAGGCAGGCGGCCAGGAAGCATATGACCGGCGCTGCCATGTAAAATTTCCAGCTGTATCCTGAGGAAGCGAACTTACGCTGATCGTGATTGAAGAGTCATTTCTGACTTTTGCCGGGGCTCCCTGGAGATAGTGGTTGAACCATCCTGTAATCTGGCTGTACTGAAATGTCTGTTCCGCAATGACCTCGTCGGAGAAATGTCCCTGCGTACCAACGTACAATTCTTTCTCACCCATGTACCGGAGGAACATCTGAATGCCGGGTGCAGCCGGGAAATAATGATCCTGCCATTTCAGGAACAAGAGGAGCGGTGTCTTCGCGGAAAAGAGTTTTGTCGTATCAATGTCCCTCCCCTCCGCAAAAAGCTTTGACAGGCGGTCATAATCATCATGGCGGACCAAATTCCACAACGTATCCTGCACGGGCGCATACCGCACGCCGGGATAGTGAAGGAGTAAAAGGAGTGTGCGCCTTATTGAACCGTTCATGAACATATCGGAGGCCCAGTGCGGCGTGATCGCATCAGCCGAAACTGCCTTGACCGGCAGCCCATCGGCGGCTGCCCATAACGCGTGTAAACCTCCCTGTGAACCTCCGATGATGCCAATCGCCGTCGTATCGATGTGCGGCAATTTTCTGACAAATTGTACCACCTTCCCGAGATCGTGCCGCTCACGGACCGACATGATCGTACTCTCCCCGCTTGAATGCCCCTGCCCGCGGACGGTAAACGCCAGCGAAACGTATCCGATCCCGGCATAAACCAGACTTGAAAGAGACTTCGTCTCCTTGTCCAATCCGAATCCCGGCACCATGATGAGTGCAGGGTATCCCTTCGAGGGCGGAGGCGTCACAGGAACGAAATACAGCGCATCAAGACTATCGGTTGGTCCAACGGGGATAAAGAGGTCTTTGCGTTCCTGCGAAAACAACAAGCCGGGCACGAGCAGAAGCCCATAGAAGAATTTCATTCTTGAGGGATGAAGAGCATGAAACAGTTGGATTCTCCGCATTGACGGTTTGTGACTTCATCGATCGTAGCAGTGTTTGCCATCGGATTTATGCGCGCAGTCAATGGTTTCCATCTCCGGTTATCTCCATAAAAACACCGGAGTGCGCGTTCATCCTTAACAGCCGGGCTGACCTCCCTTTCTGTGGAAGAAATATCGTGGTACGACCATTGAAGTTTCATTTTGAATTTTGCGTTTTCCGGATACGGTGTAATGCGCAACCATCGCCGGATGAAGCGCGGAGTTTTTACCGTATCGAAGCCGGGATAGGCAGAGTCGGGATGCGCCTCGACCAGGATGCTGTCCATCCCGTGGATTTCGCGGAACCACATTGTGGCAAACTGCCTTCCATCAACGCCAACACAGTGAATCGGGACATTCACCCTCGGCTTCATAACCATCATCATGTCAAACAGCCCTTCCTGGGGATGAACATAGGTCATCAGCAGGAAATTCCTCCGCGCCGTTATGAAGTACTTGACGGATTCTGCCCCGTCGAGAAAATCCTGGTATGTTCCCCACTTCTGACTATCGGCTTCGACAGCATGCCCTATGAGAGCGGCGAGGCTGTCTATCCGCGGATCGAGGTGCTCATTTGTGAAAACTGTCCGGAGCAGCGTATCCACCCGTTCCCTCAGGCGCTCTCGCAAGATCGGCGATTGCATGAACCGGTCCTTGAGAATATTCGCAGGTCCCGATAAGGGGGGAAATGTGTACCCGAATCCTTCATTCAATAACGACTGCGGATAGGGAATGACAAAATCACCTGTCAATCCGAAACTAATATCGTAATCCCACGGAATGATCACCCACTGATGCAGAGGGACGGAAAGATCCCGGTAGAGGAAATAATTCTTATCATACGAATCTCCCATCATCATCAGGATATTGCCGGAGAACCAATTGAGGACACTTTGCATATCGAACAATGAATCGACGATACGCGGGAAGCTCGAATCCGGACATGCGTTGAGCGTTGCGAGCAAGTCGTACAATTCCTGGTAGTCATCCTTATCTCCCACTTCTTTCGGATAATAGAGCTCCAGAGCCTGCTCATTCTGCAGAGTCATGTCGGCGAGCGCATAATAGCCGCCCGCAGTGTAAACCGAGGAAACAGACCTCCCACGGTTAATCAGGAACTGCTTATCCACTTTATCGACCACCAGATATAATCCTTCCGGTTTACCGTTTATCGAGAGTGTGGCATAGTGCGCCTTCGGTGCGAGTTCCCCCATTTCTTCAAAAAGATCCCACGCGAGTTTTTCCCGCATGAAGGACTTGTCGGTGTACATCGAATTTAAATTGAGGTCCACGATGCCATCGAACATATGCTTTTTCGAAAAGCGCACCCGGATTGGTTTCTTCGAAAAGAAACGGTTTGAACGTCCCTTGTACCGGATCTTGGCGTCGTTCCAGACCGAATCCCGGTAGGTAAACCGTGCGGACAGGTAATCATCGCTGAAGAGATCTCTCGTCCGCAATGATTCTTCGACCGCAGGAGAATACGAGATGGTATACTGAGGGATCTGCCCCCAACATGCAGCAGACAAAGTGAGACATAACAGAATGAGAATCTTCACCCGCGATCTCCCTGACCGGAGCGTCCAGCGACAGCACGGCGCGAACGCTTCTCGATTAAATTCCTCCCGACAACAACGGGTTTCTGATACACCTGCTCAAACATATCTGCTTTCCGCAGAACCGCCTCACGCTCCTGCCGCGCTTTCGATACGGCATGGATATCGATGAACATAACCCCGTCCTCTTCATAACAGCGAACATCATGAACAACTCCCCTGCCCGACTCATCCAGTGCATCGGCAAGCCGGAGAAGCGACGCAAGCTTCTTGACCACAATCTGGTCGCCTGCGCGCAGCCGGGCGAGGCGGTCGGCATTAATTTTTCCGTACGGCACGCGGTGGAGAAATGCCGTATTGGCAATCCGGTCACGGGCGGCATTACTCATAGTGCCGAACGGATATCGGACTATTGCCTCATAGGTGTGTTCCTCGTGATTCATTTCCGAAAGCGCATGACCGATATCGTGGAGAAGCCCGGAATAGTACAGCACCTCCCGTTCCTCTTGCCCACAGCCGTGCAAGGCGACAGTTTGATCAAAGATGGAAACTGCGAGTTCTGCAACTTTCCGGGGATGTTCAAACGTCTGGTCATATTGAGCGAGGAGGCGAAACACTTCCCTGAGCGTCGGCCGCTCCGGAACGCGCGCTGCCCCCGCCAGCAAATCCTCAGGGATGACGTCGAGTACCTGTCTGTGAACCTCGTTGGGCGTCCCCACAAGCGGAATCGAGTGCCAACCCTCGCCGGCAGAAAAGCCGCGGTATATTCCCACCATTCTTTGCAGCACGGAGAGATCGGGAGGCTCCTCCCACGAAGCCCGCGGCTGGCCAAAAACATGTTCCGGAAAGAGCTTCCCCGCCTGGAAAGGGGAACGCCGCCTCATCAGTTCGTACAAGGGGGCATCAAGAAAAACGGTTACGTCGGGTTTGAATGGAAAGACACGATAGACCGCGTCGAACCAGTCCGGATAGAGGCCGACAGCGCAATAGCGTGAAACGAGATTGGCGATATAACCGTCGAGGATCAGGATTCCCCCGCGGGAAAGCACAGGTTGGATCTTTTGTTCGAAGAGAAGCGCAATTTCGCTTGTCGAAAGCAACACTTTGGTCGTCAGGGAGAGCACTGATTTCCTGAGCGCCTTACGTTCTACTTCAGTCCCTACCCATGAATCGCCGGTCAGGGCAAGGTCGGCATCATAACCGCGCGCGAGGAGCTCATTGCAGAGGAGGTTCGCCTGCCGCGCCGTCGCGAGTTTGTCAACACTCTCGAGGACAATGAGCTTCCCCCGATAAGAGTGCGGCACAAGATGTAATCTGGGAAGACCGGAGCTCTTCACGCTCGCGGAGCGTGAAGCTTCATCGGCGGCCGCCCCTGCATTTTCCGCTTGCCGGTCTGCCTCCTGCCACAGCGCCAGACAACGGTCGACCTGCTGACGGGCAAGTTCGAAGATTTCGTCGATCCTCCTCGCAGTATCGATTTCAAACAAATTAAACTGCTTACAAATCCATTCATATTCGTTCGCAACTCGTGTCTGAAATGCGCGGAACGATTCCATCGGATCGACGTTCGGTGTCACATCCATGCCTGCCTCGTAGTAGCTTGGGATTCCCCCCTTTCTCCGCTCGATGACCCGCTCGAGGGATTCCTCGAGCGATGTCCTGCAGTAAAACGCCAGGTCCGGTGTTGGCGCGAGTGCATAGAGATGCTCGATCCACTCTTTGTCTACTCTGCGCGCAATATCGCGTGCGAGCCCTGTGTAGGCATAACGATCGGCAATAACAATGTATCCTTCATACAGCGCCGGGATGATGATGTTCTCAAGCCGGTAGAGAAAATCTGTAGCGTGGAGCGTACTATAGAGATATGGTGTGAGCAGGCGTGCCTTCTTTGCCCGCTTGATTGCCTTCGAGACAAGGCGGGAAGAGGTCCACCGTGTAACAACCACAGGCAGCCCCTTGTCCTGCAGGTACTTAGCCAGCAACTCGATCTGCGTAGTTTTGCCTGCGCCATCGAGGCCTTCAAAGATGATTAAACGCCCTTTCACCTGCTATCCGCTTTCATTTCCTTGGTCAACACTCCCCCACTGTATGATACGCTTTTTTTGGATATGGCGGGTGACTGATGTCACGGGTTCGCGTATCATATTTCACGCTTCACCACAACAATCGTAATATCGTCAGACTGCGGATAGGAGCCGGCATGCTTCTTCACCGCGGAAACAATGCGGTCGATCAGTTCCCGGGATGGCCGGTTCCGCGACTTCTGTAACACGGCCGCGAGCCGCCGTTCACTGAACTGCTCACCCTTCTCGTTCATTGCCTCAACCACGCCATCAGAATAGATGACAAGAAGATCTCCTTTATCAATAGAGATTGTATCTTCCTGGAAAGGGAATTCTTCCATGATGCCGAGAACAGTACCCCCGTTCTGCAAGCGCCGGACTTTTTCCTTCGCGGAGATAAAGAACGGGTGATCGTGACCCGCATTCGAAAAGGTGAGCCGGTGCCCCGTGAAATCAAGCACACCGTAGAAAAGGGTGACAAATCGATCCGCACTCGTGCTGCGGTACAACAGCGTGTTGGAACGTCTGATGCAATCCTTCGCTGAAGAACTCAGGAGCGACTGGCCGCGCATGGTTGCCTGGACATTTGCCATCAGCAGCGAGGCAGGTAACCCTTTTCCGGTTACGTCCCCGAGGCATATGCCGTAGCAATTGTGTTCCATCGGGATAAAATCGAAATAATCCCCTCCCACCACCTGGGCAGGAAGAGTAATCCCCGCGATGTCGTAGCCCGGAAGATTTGGGAATTCTTTCGGCAGCAGCTCCTGCTGGATCTGCGCGGCAAGGCGCAGTTCTTCCCTCATCCTCAGGAAGACCTTTTCTTCTTCATACAAGCGGGCGTTTTCAATAGCTATCGCAGCGTGGATCGAGAGGGCGGCAATAATCGCCTCATCTTCGTTCGTGAAGATTCCCCGGCGCTTGTTTAGAAGCTGAAATACGCCGATAATCTTTCCATCCTTGTTTTTCATGGGCATGCAAAGGATGGTTTTTGTGCGATAGCCGGTTACTTTGTCGACGTCCGGATTAAACCGCGGATCAAGATACGCATCGGTGATGTTGAGGGTATCCCCTGTAGCAGCAACGTGACCAGCAATTCCCTTCCCCATCGGGAGTTCGATGCTGACATGTTCTTCCCCCTTAAGGACACGTGACCAGAGTTTGTGATTCTTTTCGTCCAGAAGATAGACGGTCCCACGGTCACCATTGACGACACGCAGTGCGGTTTCAAGAATGATATCCAGAAGCTTATCAAGATGCAGCGTGGAGTTAAGTGTTTTGGCCGCTTCAATGAGTTGCTCGGATTTTCTTAACTCCTGCGTGAAGCGATATGAATTCCGTTCAAGCTCGGCGAGAAAATTATTGTTACTCGACCGGAGGCGAACACTCATGACTTGCATGAGGCGGAGGGCAAATGGATGGCTCGAATGGAGGAGCCGGTGGAAATCCTCTTGACGAAGTGCATAAAGGATCGTGTCTTCCACAGCCACCACATTTGCGGAACGTGTTCGCCCATCGACAAGTTCCAGTTCCCCGAAGAAATCTCCCGCATGAAGCAACGCCAGAAGTTTCTCTTCCCCTTCTTTTGTTTTCTTTACAACCTTAACTCTCCCTTCCGCAATGAGATAGAGCTCATCCCCATCGCTCTCATCCTGGATAATTACTTTTCCGACAGGATACTTCTTTTGGGTAAGCTGGTGCTTGACGGAATTGAATTCCTTTGACGATATGTTCTCAAAGAGAATGTTACGCCGAAGACGATCCGCAATGGAAGGGCCGGTCATACTCTACTCCTAATAATTCGGGGTGATGCCGAGATTCTTGAAGATGAAAGCGTCAATATCGGCCGTCGATTCTATCGCTTTCATCGTGCTGCTTGAACCATGGCCCGATTTTGTATCAATGCGAATCAGGATAGGGTTTTCTCCATGATATTTTTCCTGCAGGGTTGCGGCGTACTTGAAAGAATGCGCCGGTACCACGCGGTCGTCGTGATCCGCAGTGGTAATCAGTGTTGCCGGGTAATTCAATCCCGCGCGGATATTCTGCAACGGTGAGTAGGCGTCGAGGGCCCGGAACTGATCCTCGCTATCACTCGAACCGTAGTCTGGTATCCAATTCCATCCGATTGTGAATTTATGAAACCGCAGCATATCCATCACGCCAACCTGAGCAATAGCGACCTTGAACAATTCCGGACGCTGGTTAATCACCGCCCCTACAAGGAGACCGCCGTTTGAACCGCCGATAATCGAAAGCTTTTCCGGAGAAGTGTATTTGTTGGCAATCAGCCATTCCGCCGCCGCAATGAAATCGTCAAAGACATTTTGCTTTTTCAGCTTGGTTCCGGCCTCGTGCCACTTCTCTCCATACTCACCGCCTCCACGGATATTTGCCGAGGCATAGATGAATCCCTGTTCCAGCAGCGCCAGCCGCGTCGATGAAAACGAGGGCGGGACGCTGATATTAAATCCACCATAACCATAGAGCTCGGTCGGATTTTGACCGTTGCGCTCGAGTCCCTTCTTATAAACAATAAACATGGGAACCCGCGTTCCGTCCTTGCTTTTATAAAACACCTGCTCAGTCGTATAATCTGCGGGATTATAGCCGGGAATCTCCGGCGTGCGAAAGAGTGTGCTCGTCTTGGATGTTATGTCGTAACGGTAAATTGTCGGGGGAAATGTAAATGACGAGAATATATAAAAAACAAATTCGTCTTCTTTCCTGCCGCCAAAGCCGGATGCGGTACCGAGCCCGGGAAGATGGATCTCGTTTTCCAGAGTTCCGTTCAGATCGTACTCGTATGCCCTGGTCGTCACGTCTTTGAGATATGTCGCAAAAAGTTTTCCTCCCGCCGAGGTCGCGCTCTGGAGCGGTTCCGGTTTCTCGGGCAGGATGACTTTCCAATCGGCGGTGTCGGGGTGTGCAGGATCGTAAAGAACAACTTTGCCGTTCGGCGCATTGTGGTTTGTCTGAATCAGGAATTTATCGCCGACATTGTCAATAACATTGTAATCGTCGTTTCCTATAACGCTGACAATCGGTTTGAATGCCCCGTCAGAGTCGGCGGCTTCACGGTAGAAGAGCGCATTGCCGTTTGTTCCTTTACCGCGTTCGGATACAATGAGGACGAGGTAACGTTCGTCTTCCGTCGTGTATTCAATATTGAACCGTTCAGGATGCGCGGGGTCTTCGTACACCAAGCGGTCGTTCGATTGTGATGTGCCGATCCGATGAAAATAGATTTTATGATTTTCATTTTTTGAAGTCAGCTCTTTGCCCGGCTCGGGTGCGGGATACCGGCTGTAATAGAACCCATCGCCAACCCAACCGACGTTTGAGACTTTTACCCAGTGGAGGGTATCGCCCATGGTTGTTCTGGTCTTCATGTTCATTATGCAGTAGTCTTCCCAGTCGGATCCGCCGCTGGAAATCCCATACACCGCATAGGCGCCGTCTTTGGAGAGGACAAAATCGGTCATGCGGGTTGTGCCGTCTTTTGAGAATGTGTTCGGATCGAGAAGCACTTCAGGTGTACCTTCCAATCCTTTTTGAATATAGAGCACACTCTGGTTTTGAAGTCCGTCGTTCTTGTAAAAGAAGAAATAGTCGCCTCTCTTGAACGGTGCGGAATATTTTGGATAATTGTATAACGCTTCAAGCCGCTCTTTCAGCTTTTCCCGGTATGGAATCTTTCCGAGGTAATCGAATGTGACGCTGTCTTCTTCCTCCACCCATTTTGCGGTCTCGGGCGAATTCTCATCCTCGAGCCAGCGATAAGGATCGGGAACTTTGACCCCGAAATAAGTATCGACATGATCGACTTTCTTCGTGGCCGGGTACGCTAATTTTTGTGCGACCCCGTTTGTACCAGGCACGAGGAGCATCCCCACAAACAATATCACGGTTCTTCCCCACGCGTTGCGTTTATTCATCATTATCCCCTCTGGAATGTTCTTCGATAATAAGGTCTGACTTGCATACGGTTTCTAAGGCGACCGTGCCTCACTGCTAATATATGTCTTTCCCTAATGAATTTCAGCTTTCAGATGATTTCGACCGGATCATTCCTTCCCCCTTTGCCAATAAGAATGTAAATGAGTACCTTTGCGGGGATCATAATTCTGGAAAAGGAACCTGAATGCTGAAGCATTACTCACTTAATCGAATTCTCACACTCATTGTTGCCGTAGGATTTTTCTTTCTCGCAATCGATTCCACAATGGAACATTGGGAAATATTATTGAAGGAGCTGATGTCGTTTGTGCCGATTGTCTTCGGTGTTGTCGGAGGATTTATTGGGATAATGACCGTCCTGCGCTGGAAAGAACAATGGATCCGGACCTTTCAGATAATTCTTCTCGCCGCATTTCTGGTGGCCGGCACAGGTCTCTATCTCCACATCCGTGAAGAAGATGAAACGGTGCAAGAGGAGCAGAAAGAAAAAGATAAGCCGATCCTTGCACCTCTCGCCTTCGCGGGAATGGCTGTCGTCGGTCTTGCGGGCACGTTGAGAAAATGGCAGGCTGAAACTACCTCCAGCTGAAGCACCGCCGGACATCAAAATAAGAGACATTTCGCTAACTGTCGGTTTGCCCGGATTAATCCAGCATCGCAAGCGCACCGAATAAAAGCCGTCTATCTGAAACCTTTTCAGATTGTCTTCAGTAAACTCCGTCGGACGGCACAATGTCTACACATGGGTTGGCGGACAGCTCTGGAGTAACATCTCCCCATTTCAGCCGTATTAAGGAACGAATGAGTTCATACCTCGCCACGAATAATCTCTGCCGCCATTACCGTCGCGGTAATAATATCGTCCGGGCACTTGACGGAGTAAGCATTGCGATCGGCCGCGGAGAGTTTCTTACCCTTGTTGGATCCTCGGGGTCCGGAAAAACAACACTTCTCAATCTCCTTGCGGGCCTCGATACACCCACATCCGGCTCACTCGAAATAGACGGCGTCTTGTTCTCCTCTCTTTCCAGGAAACAGCTCGCGCAATACCGGGCGGGAAAGATCGGGATGATTTTTCAATCCTTCAATCTGATTGCTCATTACTCGGCTCTTCAGAATGTTGAAACTGCGCTATTCTTTTCAGATATACCGCGCAAAGAGCGCCGTCTGCGTGCGCTGGCGTGTCTCGATCAACTCGGCCTTTCAGACCGCCTTACCCACCGCCCCGCCGATCTCTCCGGCGGCGAGCAGCAGCGCGTCGCCGTCGCCCGCGCCATTGTGAAACAGCCCTCTATTCTTTTCGCCGACGAGCCCACGGGCAATCTCGATTACGACAACGCCAACCAGATCATTTCACTTCTGAAGGGATTGAACTCACAAGGACTCACTGTTGTCATGGTGACTCACAATCTCGAGGTGGCGCAGCAGGTCTCTCACCGGACTATTCACCTGAGATACGGACATGTCGTCGACGGCGGGGAGGGTCGAGCATGACTCTGCGCGACATGGTCGCCGTTTCGTTCGGCAACCTGACCCGTCTCAAGCTCCGAACGTTGCTTACCAGCGCGGGTGTGTTAATCGCCATTGCTGCGTTTGTTTCAATGCTTTCGTTTGGAGCCGGAAATCAAAAATATATCGAGGAGCAATTCGATCGGCTCGGCCTTTTCACAACGATTCAGGTCTATCCTAAAGATTCCCGGAGAAATCCCGATACTATAGCCGCAGTAAAGCTCAACACCAGAGCCATCGAGCGCATTGCTGCAATCCCCGGCGTCAATCTTGCCTATCCATTCGACGCCTTCACCGTCAAGGTAAAGATCGGGGATTCGACACTTGTTTCAAGCGCCCAGGCGCTGCCGGCCTCCGCGATGAGAACAAAATTGTTCTCAAACCTTCTCTCCGGCAAAATCATCGACAGCAGTAATTCCCGCCAGGTGATCCTCTCCGAGGATTTGATCAAGAATGCGGGGATTCATCGCGCTGATTCGCTGGTTGGCCTACCGATCATTATCTCGGTCCGCGTTTCGACACTCGACAGCGCGTTCAGGCATGTCTTTGTCGACAAGGGTGAAACACTGCTCGACAGAGCACGGCAGATTAAGATCGACTCCCTTTTCAGGAGCTCCTACCGGTCACGCATTCTTCGGCGTGAAGCCAATGAAATTGTGCGGCGATTTGTCGATGGATTCCTGAATGCCCAGAAGGAAATATCAGATACACTTACCGTAGCAGGTATCAGACAATCAACCAGCAGGATGGGACGGCTCCATATTGAACAGGTTATCATTCCAATCGCCACTGCGTCCAAATTCAAAACCGGCGGGATGAGCAACAACCCCATCGATATTTTCTCCGCGATGCAAGCGGGCTCGCTTTTCTCTGAACCCGGAGACAACGACGAAGAGTCGTTCTCACAGGTAACCGTGAATTTCGATCCGAAGGTCTTTTACAAATCAATTACCGATTCCATCGATGCCATGGGGTACCGGACGTTTAGTTTCGCGGCTGAGTTCGAGCAAATTCAGCGGGCAA
>JAWOMQ010000074.1:0-7581 GCA_033852415.1 Bacteroidota bacterium | reverse complement strand
CGGATGCAGCGCCTATCGACGGCAAGACTTCCACTCTGAACGAGAACCACTTTGTAGAGCGGGGTCTCGCAGACAATTTTGTTCCTTCTCATTCTCTTCCCTCCTATTGCTTTTTTAAGGTTCGAATCGCCTTTCGGCTTGATTTGTTTTTGCTTTGTTGACATGCACTTGAAAGCCGGGGGCAATCCTTTTCCGTATTTCACACCCGAACGATTCGATTCCACATATCCAGCAGTCTTCCCCGTCGAGCAACATAGGAGATATAGTTCTCTCCCATGCCCGATGTTTCCAGCATAGCACGCACTTTTCGACTGCATGAGCAGGGAGATTTTGTCTTTCAAAGCAAAACCTCCCGCCTTGTTCCTCAATCAACTCTCCCGGACAATAGAGGTGTAAACAAATCATAACCGTTCATTGACAACCTCAAAAGAAAGGAGAAACACTATGCAACCAGCAGCGAAGCTCGAGGTTCGTTCTGCAAGCGGTCAACTGCTTTTCGTTGTTACCGTCTCGGAATCAGATGTCACCCACCCCGATGTGACCCAAATCGAGACCGGCGGAAATAACGGCCACGGGAAACCCCACATCGGACCCCAGTTGTTACATCAAGGGGATGGTACGAAGCCACAGCCCTCCCAAATACCAATCCCCACGAACGGAGATACCCCGATGTCAGACTCACAGAAGCGATTGATGTTCCGGCTTTTGGCGGATCAAGGAATAGGGGGCGAGAAAGCCCATGAACACTTGAAGCAACAGTTCCGGGTGAAGTCCTTGAAGGAGGTAACAAAATCCGAGGCGAGCCGGGAGATCGAGAAACTCCTCTCGGAGGCGAAGGGAGGTAAACCGTTCCATGCCGCAGTTTGATCACCTATCCGCGAGCCAACTGAGGCTATACCTCCAGTGCCCCGAGAAATACCGGTTTCAGTACATCGATCTCATCCCCAAAACCTTCCGGGCCTCCGCCCTTGCTTTTGGCAGCGCGCTTCATTCAGCCTTATCTTGGTTCCACAAGGCGGAGCTCGCCGGGGCCAAGGTATCGGAGGAACAGCTTGCCAAAATCTTCGAGGCGGACTGGTACAGCCAGAAAGCCGATGAGGATATCCACTTCAAGGACAGCGACGATGACATGAATCTCATTGTCATGGGGAGGGAAATGCTCTCGCTCTACCTGAGGCAACCCCAACGCCTTCAGGTAAAAGGGAGTGAGATTCCGTTCGTCATACCGCTGGTAAGCCCATCGGAAGGCTGGGAACTCGGGGTGAACCTCGAAGGGTATTTCGACATCATCGAGCGGGACGACACGATAGTCGAGTTCAAAACCTCGGCAGCTGTCATGACCTCATTCGACATCCAGTCGATGATGCAACTCACCGCCTACGGGTACGCCTTCAAGAGGCTCTATGGCCGGCCAGCCAAGGGATTCAAGGTCGTGAACTTCATTAAGAACAAGAAGCCCCGGATCGAGGTGACCGAGACCCGGCGGAACGATGAGGACTATGAGGTCTTCTTCCACCTGGTGGAACAGGTATTGAAGGCAATCACCCAAGGCATCTTCTACCCCCGGTCGGGGTTCTGGTGCAAGGAGTGCGAGTACGCCCATATCTGTCCCTTGTGGCAGAAGAAGGCGGCATAAAACAGCTGACAAGTAATTCACAGGCGATAAGCCATTCTCACTCAATAACAAAGGAATAATTCTATGGACGCGATCTATTCGAAAAGCATCAAGGCGGGAAAGTCCACCTACTTCATCGACGTGAAGGAGGCAAAGAACGGGAATAAGTACCTCTCCATCTGCGAGTCGAGACTCAACGGTGAGGAGAGGAAACGGACATCCCTGAATGTCTTCGGCGAAAATGTCGCAAGATTTCGGGAGGCGATCGATGAGGCGGCAGGCGTCTGCTCATCCTGATATAGCGGGGTGATATTCGTTCGTCGCAGCATCGCACGCACAACCACGCCCGTGAGATGGCAAAAACTTCACGGGCGTTTCTTTTCACGGCCATGAATAACGCAACTAACTACGCCCCCAAAAATATAAACCCATGAAAGGAGAATATTCTATGGGACACAATCTGAATGAAACAAACGGTAAGGTTGCCATGATGTACGTCGGCGAAGTGCCCTGGCACAAGCTCGGTACCAAGCTCGATCATCCGGCTACCGCTCAAGAAGCGATTGAAGCCGCGGGGCTAGGCTTCAATGTGGAGAAAATTCCGCTCACGACCGAGATACTTGACCTCCCGGTGGATAGCCATTTCGCTACAGTCCGCACCGATACGAATCAAGTACTCGGAGTTGTCGGCTCGCGCTATCTTCCGATCCAGAACAAAGAAGCCTTCACTACCTTCGACGCACTGGCGGGGGAAGGTGAGGCGATCTACCATACCGCCGGAGCTCTCGGCAAGGGAGAACGAATCTGGCTCCTGGCGAAGCTGCCTGACTATATCAGGGTCAACGGCAACGATCTGGTCGAGAAGTTCCTGCTGCTCACCAATTCACATGATGGGAGTAGTGTGGTCAGGGTCAAGCTCACACCTGTACGCGTAGTGTGCGAGAATACCCTTTCAATGGCACTCTCTGGTGCTGAACAAGAGGTTCGCATCAAACACACAGCTCACGCCTCGGAGCGCATGAAAGAGGCGCACGAAATCCTGGGGCTCACCAATAAACTCTACGAGGAACTCGATGTCATCTTCAACCAGATGAGCCGCATTCGGATTGATGGTCGAGTGTTAACCGATTATGTCAAATCGGTCTTCCCGGACCCTCCTACCAATGGCCATATCCATCGAAAGAATCAGGTTCGTGAGAAAGTGTTCGAGCTGGCACATACCGGGAAGGGAGCCGATCTCGCTACGGGCACGCTCTGGACCGCGTACAACGCCGTCACGGAATACGTTGACTACTGCCGTCAGGCGACAGCGGATGAATCGACTCGGCTTAAATCGATCTGGTTCGGGTCCGGCGAGAGGATTAAGAAGCACGCTTTCAAGCTTGCTCTCGACATGGTAAATGCAAGAAACTGATGGAAAGTGAGTTAGCGATGATAAAACATTGTTACTTCGACGTGCCAACTGGCCTGAGCAAAATCGGCAAGAAGATTCAAACCTTGGTGGAGTTTGCCGGCGTGCCAAGAGGGACGACGGGAAGGGTTATCAAGTCCGACGCAGTCAATCACTCCCTTCTCAGAGGAACGGATTCAAAACTTTACGATCTTGCCATCGAGTGGGATCTTAACGACCGTTGCAAACCACTGGTGGACTGGTTCACCAAGGATGAATATGAACGCTTCTTGGCGGAATTAGATACAAACATATCGTGAATAAGAAGCTATGTCGTCGGGAGGCGACAAGACCTACGTTAATAGAAAACGTGGGTGAAGGAGGTGGCGAAAAAGCTGCCTCCTTCTTCACTTGACGTATGCGATTATTTTGTCGATATTATCTTGCAAGGGATCTACACCACTAAGGATCAAATCGGCAACCTTGGATAGGCTCTGAGATACTTGCACCTCCATCGGATGTACGTCGATCTCATGAAGGTTTTCAACAGAACGCTGATTCAAACGGGTTTGTCTATTTTGATCATCAATTCTCAAATACACTAATACAAATCTCAGCGGTGCTACCGTGCGCTTCAACTCCCTTACCACTTCGATGTGCCGAATTCCATCAAGGATAATAGGACGATTCGATGTCCAGTTACCACTTTCCAATACGGATCGACAGAACTCAGCACAGTGATTCTGTACTAGAGATTCACCGAGTCCCTGTAAGACCGCCCTATCTTCATTCAAGCCTCTTGAGCGAGCGAGTAATCGAACATAATTTCCAAAGCTCACCCACGGCCAGCCTTGAATCCGAGCCAATTCCTTCGAAAGAGTCGATTTCCCGCTCCCGATTTTACCGGCGAAACCAACCACAATCGGAGTCATTTAGCATCTCGAATGAAACTCATTTCGTTTGAATTCTTTTGAAGTACTACCCATCCACGACGATCGCGTTTCATGATTCTGATTGGTGGGATTGCGCGTACATTCTCGATTTGCATTAGCGTTGCAAAAGAAGCTGCCTCGCGCTGCTCCCAGAAGAACGGATCCTGAGCGCAAAGCGCCTCCGCATAGTTCTTTATTTCTACCCATGAAATAGGATCAAGTTTGTAGAACCACCTATGGGCCACTTTGCATATGCCGACGATCGGACCCCCAGCTTTCTTGAGAAGAATGATATCGCCGTCATTTACAAGTTGATACGGTGCAGATCTCTTGACTGAGAACCTGGATTCTATCGTTTTTCTTCCATCCAGAATATAACGTAAATACGGTTCGACGAAGATTGCTAAATGAACATTGACCAATGACAACTCCTCCAGCGAGGCATTTGTCAAGTACTTGTCCCAGAATGGGTCGCCTTCAAGACTGCGCTTTAAATTTGGGAAAAGGGATTGGAGCCTAGGCCAAGCCAAAGTTCTGTTTGAATGTTTTTCCATTATCATGTTTGTAATATCTAGTTAAGCCGCTAACCAACATCAGCTATTTCTCCAAGCATCTTGGTCAACATCATTTTTTGCCGATCATTTAAAAAATATTTTGAACCTTTCAATTCAACAATTGAATCAACGGCTGCACCTTCCTCCAACAACCTCAAGCATTCTCGAACAATTTGAATCCCATCCAATGAGTAAGCTACATTATCCGATGTCCACAAATCAATACTACGCCGATGAGGAGACCTCCTCGATACACTGTTATAGACCTGGTTTTCCTTAAGCACTGGATGAATATCGAGAGACTTCGGATCTTTATCAGAGTCTTGCCGCAACTTGATTCTTAAATGACCGATCCGAAATTCTTCCCATCGAGGTTCATCCTTCGGTGGCAAGACAACAATTCGCTCTCTAGGCTCACCAATTTTCCGAAAAATAAATAAATCTCCGGAACGCCAGTCATGGCATTGAATATCGTGTCTGGCCAGCGTGATCTGTTCGAACTTTGGACTCTCGTACCGAAAGAATCGGGGCCTGACCTCAACCAAATCAAACCCAACCTTCATCGCAAAGTGTATGATTGCCTTTCTATCGTTTATTGCAGTCGGCCGAGTTAACCAAGGTAAGACACTAATGAGCACATACCCATTCTCCAGAAGGAAGTCGTTAGCTCTCAAGAGAAACGCTTCATAAAATTCATTGTACCAAGGTGGGTCGGCAATGATAACATCAAATCGATTATTTAACTTTGGATACTCCAGAAATAGATCATGAACCATGAGACCCTTTGAGAAGCCAGAACTTTTCAAATCCTTGACCAATGTTTCACTTTTGTCAATGAGGGTTGTCCTAGTATCACGTTTGATGAGCAATGGATAGAGTGACGGTGCACCTAAAAGTGCGATGGTCGAACTACCCCGAGCATATGATTCAAGGAGGACCACAATATCTTGTCGACAAGAGGCGGTGAATCTCCAATCGTATTCAGCTGGGTGCGGATCTGGCAGAATTGAGTTCACCTCTTGAGATACGATTGTCGAAGTTCGATGCGTGACCGCCAAAGTACTTGGAATCCGCTTTGTGGACTTTTCTATCAAGTCTACAAGTAAATATGTTTCCTCTTCTTTTATTATTGTACCTGCATCGGCCAAGGAATCTAGCATCTTCCGAACTTCAGTCGGAAAAATACCATCTACCACCTCAACCAGGCCACAAAAAGTGTAACCTCTAAATTGCAATTTCGAGAGAATCTGACTTCTGATCAATTGCTGAAACCGTTTATCTCCATCGATATCCCGATGATTAGGGTATGGTAGTTCTTCTATTCTAATCATAAATATACCTAGGTGCGGAGCCGGTGTTCGTATATGGGTCTATCCCGCAACTCTTTGGAGAATCTTTTATCCAATTCCTCTGACCAAGCCTGAATAGCGGACGCTTGGATCTCAAGGGCACGTTTGTGTGTCTGCTGCATTCGCTGTTTGGTTGGTGTGAATGGATAGATTTTTAATGGAATAGTCCTCAATGGGAACAAATCATGCACTTCCAATTGCAGTCGTTCCATAAAGTCTGACATCTTGGCCGACAAACCTCGGTCATCATCCGAAGTAAACGTTGCGTACCCATACACATCGAAACCGGCGCTAACGAGCCGCCTCATCAGATCGAACTGTGTGTTGAAAAGTGAGGGCTCCGCCTTTGTGTTGAATGAAAAAGACTGCGCATCAAATCCCTTGAAGCAACCTACGCGTCCGTAATTATTGGATTCTGCAAGCCTCCGAATGTCCTGCGGGTTCAAGAAACGCCATAAATAATCATTACTTAGATTATCATCGGACCAAAGGTAAATTTGGTTCTCCAACTGAGAGCTGTAAATGGCATCGCGGAACCAGAGAGTCCATTCTGGCACAAGATCTGGCTGACCACCCGACAAATCTATAATAGGCGGTTTGGATTCTTCATGCAAATACAGTGCAAGTAACTCGTCCGAGTTCTTGAACTCAGCGTATCTTTGATTGGCCGACAATAGGTCAAAGTCTACGAAGCAGTACCAACATCGCCAGCTGCAAACAGCGTTTTGAAAAACTTGGACTTGAACTTTATCATCAGGCGGAAGCCCTAAGGCATACAATGCAGGATCGATAGGTAACGGATTTACCGGCCAATCTAGCTCCCTCCTTCGAATGAAGTGGTGGATTCTACCGAACCCTCCACAATTGGGCGGAAGTGTGAGGTCCTTCGATTGCTCAGATCCATTGAAGTTGGTGACGAGCACGCGTTGGTTTGCTAAATCAACTCCTTTCTTTCTCAATGCCTCAGAAAATTTTTCTGTATTGATGTAAGCCACAAGATTCAACTAGTAGATTAATGTGAGGTCGTCTGAACCCATTCAAGAATCTTGACAATCGCAGCACCGACGGTGAGTATACCAATCAAAAATGCGATGACAAATTTCAATATTCTATTCCGGTATTTCTTGAGTTCGTCGGCAAATCGCTTATCAAAATCTGTGATCTTTAAGAACTCATAACTTAATGCGATATCATGCAATGCATTACTCAGGGCTTCATCAGCAGCTTTATAGACCTTTTGAAGCGTTTCGGATCGTGATATGGCTCGGTGGCCATCAATAGCTTCGTTCTGCAACGTTTGGTAAACTATAGTATAGATTTGGCTTCCCAGAGTTAAAGTGTAGGCTGTCCCCTTCAGATTTATTAGTCGGATTACGATGGGTCCTTCAAATCCAGGATCGATATGGCCTGCATTTAGAGCTAGAATTCCATTCAATGCAAGACTGTTCCTTGAAAAAACTGTACCGCACAAGTCCTTGGGCATGATGATTTCTTCATACGTAATGACGAACATCATCTGGCCTGGTTGTAAGGTCACCGTCTTCTGTTTTGTTCCGTCAGAATTGGGGTCGAATTCACATCTTCTGACCTCATTTGTTTTTGAGTCCTTCCATACTGCTATGCCCGCACGCAAATCGTAACTGGCAAATTCCACACTCAACAACCCCTTCTCTTCGAGACCGTTTCGGAGTAGTTGTTTTTTTCCATATCGTTTAACTAATTCAGACCTGTCAAGGACGCC
>JAWOMQ010000012.1:0-5163 GCA_033852415.1 Bacteroidota bacterium | reverse complement strand
AAAACCCGTACATATCGCACATCTTCTGGTTCACGTCCAGAATCGCACCCGTTCCCATATCGTGGACGAAGATCGCGTCATTGACCGAATCATAAACAGCTCGAAAGCGCTCCTCGCTTGCCTTGCGAAGCATAATCTCTTCTTGCAGTTGCCTATACCGTGCAGTGAGCTGCTTGAACATATTATTGATCGCATGTCCTAAGCTCTTCAGTTCGCCCCGGTACCGCACCGCCGGGATGTCGCAGACGACACTTTCGGAACTGACCTCGGCGGCACATGCTCCAATTTCTCTCAGAGGTTTCAGCACCAGACGCCAGAGCAGAAGGTAAAGGCTTAGAGCCAGCACAAGTTCGAAAGGAAGCATGATCGTTGCCATTAAAATACGGTTCCTGTGGATGAAAATTTGAACGAATTTAGGCGTGGCGAACAGGCTAACTGTCCCGATTCGTTCATTTCCAAAGCGTATGTCGCGTTTTTCTACGAGTAATCCGTTTTGCGGGAACTCCTGCTCTGTATTTATGATTCTCCATTCTGGATCTCTCGTCCTGCTGTACGTTTTAATCGGTTCCCCGGTCGTTCGCACGACAACACCGAACACGTTCATATCCTTCATCGCAGCTTCCATGACTTTACCCAGCTGATCGTTGTCGAAGTTCCACAGGGGGAGGACGAGACTCTCCGATAATTGGTCGGCAGAAATAGTTTGTTCCTTCTCTAACTGACTCCACCACCGATCATGCGCTATCTTGTCGATCACAACGCACAACACTCCAAGCAACAGCGCTGTCACGATCACAAGGGTGATGACCACGGTTACGGCAATGGACGTCTGTCGATGGGATAAGGGCATAGCGGCCACCACAGAACTTCTACCGGTAAATCTTAGGCCTCCTGTCTTGAACAGGGTGTCTCAGAACTTCGAAATGGACTTCTGATCCGGTAGATCCTACGGTTTATCAGTTTCAGCAGCAGGATATTGTGTCATCGATATTTGTCAAAGATACGTTATACTAGATGATATACATCCTAATTTAAGTCTATCATTTGAGCAGAACCTTGGGGAGGAGATGCCGGGGAATTAAGAGTGACCTTAGACTTACATCAGTTAAATATCGGGATTATGCAGCTCGATTGAAACAGGAAATTGTTCGAACAATGGAAAGGGTAATAGCTTCAGAAAGAAACTGTGACTTTCGGAAGGAATTGAAATGTACTGCCCCCCTGTGGTTGGACACTAGGGTTAGAATGTCAGACAGGGAGTTAAGGTTTCGCTTCTATACCTGACCTTGCCGTTGACTTATAAATAAACTAGAAGTGATTTGAATTGATCCCTGGAGGGACATCCTTTGCATCAGGCTGCCTTTTTCAGGTTCCGGGCCTCGAAAAACCTCCTGATGTGGCCGGCTATGATATCGCAGTTCTCTTCAAGGGCAAAATGGCCCGTAGCAAGAAAATGCACCTCGATGTCCTTCAGATCGCGCCTGTACGCTTCTGCGCCCTGCTGGCTGAAGATCGCATCGTTCCTGCCCCACACGACAAGCGTAGGCGGCTGATATGTTCTGAAGTACTCATGCCACCTGGTGTAGAGTTTCACATTTGAGCCGAAATCGGTCTGGAGTTCGAGCTGGATGAAATGGCTGTGGGGCTGGTCCAGAAAATACTGATCCATATTCCAGGCATCGGGGCTGACCTTGCTCCTGTCTCCGACGCCGTGCGTGTACTGCCACTTCGTGCCGGCCCGCTTGTAGGTCTGCGTAACCCTCCATTCGTTGACGCCCGTTCGTTTTTCCCAGAGCGGCCTGAGATGATCGAACATCGGCGTCAGGCCTTCCTCGTAGGCATTCGTGTTCTGGATGATAAGTGCCTGGATCCAGTCAGGATGCTTCGAGGCTATGCGGAAGCCGATCGGTCCGCCGTAATCCTGCAGATAAAGGGAGAACTTCCCGATCCCAAGCGTCTGCAGGAACTTTTCCATGATCTCCGCGATGTGGTCGAAGGTGTATAGGAACCGCTCCAGGGGAGGCCGGTCGCTGTTTCCGAAACCGGGATAGTCGGGCGCAATCAGATGAAACTCGCCGTCGAGCTCCCTGATCAGGTCCCTGTACATATGCGACGAGGACGGGAAACCGTGGAAAAGAACGATTACCGGCGCTCCTGCAGGCCCCGCTTCACGGTAAAATATACTGATCTTGTCGACCAGGACGGTCTTGTAGGTTGTCATAAAAAGCCCCCTTTCACCCGCACACCAGCAGGTATGCCCTTTCGAACAAGCCACGTTCAGCCATCGATCGGGAATTCACTTGCCGCTATCGCCCGACAGCCGGTCAAGAGACTCGTTTGATCCTGAGCCCTGCTTTCCTTCTCAACTCCTTTCATCCCACGAGCCGTAGACGAATCCCGGTTCTTTCTTGATGAGGAGAATGTTGCAGGGCATTTTCAACAGGAGTTCGTGGTTGCTCTTGCCGAACAGAAAGTGCTCGAGGTGTCCCTCTTCGTGGGCAAGAATGACGACCAGATCGACGCTCCGTTCCTTTACGATTGCCAATATCTCCTTGAGAGGCTCCCCCTCCCGGATCACAATATCGATGTCGGTCCCCTGGGCGCGCTCCGACGCGGCAAGGCGGTCCAGAGCTTCCCTCGTTCTCAACAGGAGATTCTGATAATCCTTATCCAGGTTCGGCATCGGCAGGTTCCATCCCTCGATGCCGAAGGGATCATGAAATACATGGAGGACCGTCAAGGTTGCTCCGTATTTGCGCGCCAGCGAGGCGCCGTACCGAATGCCTTTTTCGTCGTATTTTACCATCCTGCTTACCACCAGAATGCGGTTGATGAGTTCCATGTTGTGCCTCCGTAAACCATTCGGCTCCAGTATCAATATCCATAAAAAAAGAGGTCGTCATAACTGACGGCCTCTCCTGCCTCTCCTGCTTCCACACACAAAAGCAGGAATGAGCATTATTATCTGTGCATTACGCCCATCATCTTTGCGGTAATTGCGCTGCCACTTGTCACATTGGAAACGCCGATGCAAAGAAGGGCAACGTACGTCAGGGTCATCCAGTTGATGCCGGCAACAGCGATGATACCCAGAATGACGGCGCTCAGGCCGAGGAGAATCTCGACGCCTGTTGCAACTTTTACTGATTCCCGTGCAACTTCTCTGAACGCCTCATATTCTTCTGATTTGGGCATCTGCAGATGGTTCAGACGGTCCGTTATCCCGCTTCCGAAAAGCAGTGTCGCTCCGAAAACGATTGCAGCAACTGGCATTAAAACCGCCGGAGCTATATGGAGAAGCGTGAGAATGCCGAAAATTACAGCAGCGGTGCCACCGAGAAATTCCGATGTCAAGCCAACGCTCCATTCCGATGTTTCGAACCGGCCTTTGGCTGTTTCATTAAGCAGTTTCGAGAATCGGGATGCCACTGCTCCTCCGTTAAACAAAAAAGCTGCCCCCAAAACAATCGATGCTATGGGCAGCAGCATTTGCGGCAATATATTGAGCAAGCCGAGGATTGCCAAAACAACGCCAATGATCCCGGCCACTCCTTCGGCGGCGAATCCGCCCCTTACTATTTGCGCGCTTGTTTTATCCTCAAAATAAGTCTGTTGAGTTGTTCCGTTCACAACTCCTCACCTCCTGGTACATTCGGCGCAGCACTGTATGAAAGTATGAATGGCTGCGCTCTTTCTCTTTCTGTATTTATTATATCTCCCGGTTTCCGTAGATGTCAATTGGACCAAAATATTAGATCACATCCGTACATGAATCATCACACAAAATGATTATGAGTGAGTCTCCTTCCGGATTCGCTGATGCTGGCGTGGCTGATGTATCATCTTTTATAACATCTGTTCCGGGATGCTTGCAAGGCACACAGCTTTTATGGCGTCGTGCCGCAGATCTCAGTTTTCAGATATGCCTTGATGTCATCTGTTATGCCCTTAATGAAGCGGGCTTCTCTCCTCTTTTGTTTCGACGCCCTGAAGCTCAAATAGAGGTGCATTTCAAGAACCAGCAGCAACTCGAAGAAAAGTCCAGCCACTGCCCCAACGGCGACCACGATCCGATATTTCTCGAAAAAAGGACTCCCCGCGCTGCTTACAATGCTGAAAACTCCAAGAGCGGCTGCGAGGGCGATCAGAATGATGGCGATTGTCCTGTAGAATTTTTTCTTTAAAAGGGACACCTCGACAGACTCCAGATATTCGAATAATTTTGCAGCATTTGTTCGAAAGGATTCCCAATCGCATACTCGGGCGAAAAACAGCAGGGCTTTTTTATACTGCTCGATTTCTGGATTAAGTTTTTCTTGAAACTGATCATTCACACGGAATCATCCCCTCTCTTCCCCCTGATTAAATTTTCTTTCATTCAGGTATCCTTGTCAATGAATCCTGCGAGATTTTACTAATCTGATACCCTCTTATCACAACAATGGTCGTAGAAATAAAGCTCCCCCCCTCCCGGAGCCGCCCGCTCAGCCAATTTCGGTCATCTCAAGCGATGTCGTGATCTCCACGCAGCTGCCGATGGTCCTTGCCACAGGACAGCGGTCCTTATGAAATCCATGCACTCGTTCCGCTGTTTCCCGAAGAGTTGTGTCGAGCTTCAGATGATACTGCACATGGATTCGCCTGATTACCAGTATGCTCCCATCCAGCCCGATTTCGCCTTGTGCTTCCGAACTGAGTCTTCCGGCCGATGCGGATATTCCACGCGCCTCCAGCGCGCCTCCCAGGGTGCCGGTCAGTCAGCCCGCTGCAGCAGCAACGACATAATCGAGCGTTGCTGCATGGGGTTCGTTCTTCGCCGGATCAACCTTGTAATGTTCGGCGATTTCCGAGTGAAGGCCGAAGGTGATGGGCTTCTCTTCTGCCGGCAGCCATGCCCTGCGAATGGGGCCTTGTTCCCGTTCAATGCGGACCCGGGATACATACACGATGGAATTGTCCATATATCCTCCTGTTCAGGTAAACGTAGTTTCAAAACTTTCACCGCATAGCGAGGCGGAGAACTTCGTGAATTATAACTGTTAAAGATACTTTACTTCTCATTATGAAATTTGAGTCAACTTTCAAAAGTCAAAAGCGTTCACCGCCAAGACGCCAAGGTCGCTAAGGAAAGCTTGATAAGGTTTGAAGAGCATTAATACGATA
>JAWOMQ010000096.1:0-7565 GCA_033852415.1 Bacteroidota bacterium | reverse complement strand
GTATTCAGGATAACGCAACGCCGCATATGGGTCGTGCCTGGAAGGAAATTGTGGATCTTTCATTCTATGAACAATCTTTCCTGATGTCTATCAACATACAAAATTGCATGATGAGATGCCTTTGCGTGACGCTTTAAGTCGACGTGAATTCAGCAGCCACTCTTCATATACACATACGGATTAGCCTCCGGTGAAACCTAAAATCTCGTTACCTTAAGAAAGTAAAGGATCTTTGGCAGGAGATTCCTCATTCCGGTGCCTGGCGTTTTCGCAGGATTTGAAATCTTGCCTCGAATGCAAAAACAATTCATTCGTAAAAAGTGTATACTATAGATGAACGAGTCAGAAGCTTATCCTGGAAAAAATAACGAACCCCAAACATCTGGAATTTAAAAAAAGATGGTGAAGTTCATTGCAAGAGGTGTTTTGTCATTGGCAGCCATATATCTTTTCGGAAACAGTACCATGTGGGCGGGCGGCGGGAAAACCTGGATCAAGGTCGAGCAGGAAAAAGGTTCCTCTTTCATTATGAAATTTGGCAATGATCCTGATGCCACATACGGCATCGATCCCAACCTTGGCGAGATGGAAGGTCCACCATTAAGTCCCGGGTTCGATGTTCGCTGGGTCAATAATCCCGGAAGACTGAAGCCTTCGTTCGGCATGGGCCTGCTGGGCAGTGATTTTGTACCTTGTCCGATGAACCGGGCGCGAAAGGATACGTTTGTCCTTCTTGTCTCGGATGGCATGATCCAGGCATCGAAATGGATTCTCTCATGGCCGCCTGCCGATTCGTTGGCGAAGGCTGCTGACAGCATGTATATCATCGATACCTACCAACCCAAAATTCGTGTGGATATGTTTCGTCAACATCGGTTGATCGTAAAGCAGCCGGAAAGTCCACACCGGTTCAGGATCTATAAGTACGGGGGCTGCCATTCAATTCAGGCAATGAGACCGGCCCCAATACATGGTGAAAAACGGAGTCTCCTCCGAACTGAACATTTAAAGTCCGGTAACATCTATACTTCCCAGGAAGTTAGCTCTTCCGCCTGCAATCCCACACCATTCACCCTCCGACCATAAAAGAAGACATACCGGGCAACCTCTGTCCAATTCACAATATCGACCACCGCGGGGGACTTGTTCTTATCGTCCGGATATGATACCTTTTGTGGCATACGTTTTGATATTTATGAGGTTAGGTGCATAGTCATCGTCAGGATCAGGAAGTTGGTTTAAAACTCATTCAGTGTTCGACGAAAGGAGTCAATTATGTGGGATCGCGTGAATTATAGCAGGCGGCTTCTTGGGTTGCCATTTAGGATTCCTGGCAAGTGGCTGGTATTGATTGCCGGAATCTTTTTGAGTGCGGTCATTACCCACGGCCAGGATCAATATTCTAATGACGAAAATTATGGAGTCGGACGGATCAGCCTCATCCACAATTCTGTCCTGCTGAAACGCGGCGACGCCGATGATTGGTATGATGCAGCCCTCAATACACCGGTTCAGACAGGAGACAGGGTTTATACAGGGGCGGACAGCCGCGCTGAATTGGAATTCGATGGAAATATCTACCGGCTCAATTATAACTCAGGTTTCGATGTGCTGGATCTTTCCGGTTCGCGTTCGCAGTTTTCGCTGTATGAGGGTACACTGACCATTTACCTCCGTTACCTCCCTGCTCAACCGATTGAAATCGATGTTCCAAGTGCAGCAATCACAATTTCGAAGTTGGGCCTCTACCGGATTGACGCCTTCGAATCCGGTGGGATGAAGATGGTCGTCTGGGAAGGTAGCGCTGAAGTATACAATGGTACCTCGTTCCCATTGTATGCAGGACAGCAAATGGTGCTTAATGGAAATAACTACGATCTCGCCGGTTTGGATCCGACGGACGAGTGGGACAATTGGAACATCGCCCTGAATGAGAAACTTGATAAAGCCGAACAATGTCGCCGTTATGTCGCTGACTATCAATCGGTGAACGGTGTTGAAGAGCTGGATGCATATGGCCAGTGGAATGATATTCCCGACTACGGTTGGGCGTGGACTCCTGCTGCTGTCCCGGTCGGCTGGGCTCCGTATCGTCAGGGACGCTGGATCTGGCGCGATCCTTATGGGTGGACGTGGGTTTCCAGAGAACCGTGGGGGTGGGCTCCATATCATTATGGACGATGGGTTTTCGTAACCGGCAGATGGTACTGGGCTCCCGGTTCATACCGGAGATATTCTCCTGCGCTCGTCGGTTTCATCAGTTATAATAATGGCGCGTACATAGGTTGGGTGCCGCTCGCACCGAGAGATGAGTTTGTTCCGTGGTGGGGCCGCCATAGACGCACCGGAACTACGACCATCGTGTACATCAATCAAAACTACACCTCTTCGATTACCTTAACTACTTCGAACGGACTCGCGGCAGGAGAAGTGCGGCATCGGCAGATTGTGACGGATGGCAGGTTTAATTACGCCGGCGGCCATCCTATCGACGTCGTCCCGGTTGTTCCTACGCGAAGAGGACTCGCGCCTGCAAGAGAACAGCCAGTCACCCCGAGTCCTGCTCTGACCGGTGTTTTTGGGCGTCCGGTTGTTCACAGAAACACAGACGTTCCTGAGGTCAGACCTTTCTCTGAGAAGTTGGTTGAGATAAAACAGCAGCAGGGGGCCCCGGTATCCGATCTGCGGCGTGATGAGAAGGGTAGCCCAGTCTTTCGTACCATCTCTCCGCCAAGTCGGGGAAACAGCGCTGCAGGCACTCCACCTGCAAGCGCTCCCTCATTGGTCCGACAGCCGGGTTTAATCCAGTCTTTTGGCGGTCGCCCTGCAACCACGAATGCAGGGAATAACGGAAGTGCCAGACAGCAAAGTGGCGGAGCTGTTCAGCAGACTCCGGGTGCAGGCCAGGCACCGGTGAATCCATTCTCACGCCAAAATCCTCCGTCCCAGGGTCAGGGACAACGCACGCCGGAAAACCCATCACAGCGGGAACCGAGTCCGAACAACCAGCCGGCAGCCGGTCAAGGGACTCAGAATCCGCCTTCGCCAAAGGAACCGGCAGTTCAGGGTGAAGAGCGCAGGTTGCCTCTGTTCACTCCGCCGAGACCTTCGGGCGGAGGGCAAAGCAGCGGGCAGGTGAAACCACCTCAAAGGTCGACCCAACCACAAGCGCAACCCTCGAAGGGACGGGAACCGCGGAATCCATGGATTCAACAGCCGGGTGCATCAAAGGGAACACCGTCACAAAATGCCGGCCAGGTGAAGGAGCGTCGCCAGGCAGCACCAAAGCAGCTGCCACAGAAGGCACCAGCGCGGCAACCTCAGCAGAATCCCCCGCGTCAGGAGAAGAAAGAGAATCCTCCACCGAAGAAAGATAACAACGGACCGCCTCCCCGTGGAATATTCTGAACACCCCTGATGAAGTTCGTGCAGAAGGCTGCCTTTTCCTTAATTTGAAATGAGGTGAAGGTAGCCTTCTGCATTTGACTTTCGATCGGGGAATGAGTACAATATCTCCGTTACGAAAGATTTCCTTCGATTTAATCATTCCGAACCGTTCTTTTCCGTTTTTGCCGCTCACATTGTGAGATCGTTTGGTCGCCCTTATGATGGCGCGATCTCTTTGTTAATTCACGTAAAGGAGTCACTATGAAAAAGATATTTGTCATCGCTGTAGTTGCTCTCCTTGCTTTTGCCCTTGGAAACAGAGGGCATGCTCAGGTTGAGCGAAAAGACAGAGCTGTATTCATCGATTCAAAGAACGAATTTATGGATTCAGTGGTCAAAGCCGCCGACCAGTTTATCAATAAGGATGTGCCGAAAAAGAAAGTGATGAAAATGGATTTTTCCGGCATCGAGCATCCGAAATCGCCGGAGGAGTTCAAATCGTACTGGCATAACAAGCCGGTCTCTCAAGCGATATCAGGCATGTGCTGGTGCTTTTCAACGACGTCGTACTTCGAATCAGAAATATATCGGCTGACACACAAGCAGGTCAAGCTCTCAGAACTCTACACCGTGTATTGGGAATATGTTGAAAAGGCGAAAAGATTTGTCGAGGAACGGGGAAATTCCGCGTTTGGCGAGGGATCAGAATCGAATGCAGTGCCGCGGATCTGGAAAACCTATGGTATCGTTCCAGCTGACGCGTACTCAGGGAAAAAGCCGGGCCAGATCTTCCACGATCACCGGAAATTGTTTACCGAGATGAATGATTATTTGAACGGACTAAAAGCCTCGAACAACTGGAATGAGGACGCAGCGATCGCCACGATCAAATCAATCCTGAATCATTATATCGGGGAACCACCAAAGAGCTTTGTCGTGGACGGCAAGCAGATGACCCCGAAGGAATACTTGGAGAAAGTCGTGCGGCTGAACTTCGATGATTATATCGAGTTCCTCTCACTTATGGAAAAACCGTATTACCAGATGGTCGAGTACGAGGTGTCCGACAACTGGTGGCACAGCAAGGATTATTATAATGTCCCGCTGGGTGACTTTATGGCTGGACTTAAGAAAGCCGTCCGTGACGGTTATACAGTCTGCATCGGAGGCGACGTTTCCGAGCCGGGGATCGATGGACATGAAGGTGTTGCCATGATACCATCGTTTGACATCCCCTCACAGTATATCGATGAGAATGCCCGCCAGTTCCGCTTTAATAACGGGACAACAGGTGATGATCATGGGATTCATCTCGTCGGATATCTCGAGAAGAACGGCAAAGACTGGTACCTTATTAAAGATTCAGGGTCGGGCTCGCGGAATAATAGTCACCCCGGCTATTATTTCTTCGATGAGGATTTCGTCAAGTTGAAAATGCTCGGTTTTATGGTCCATAAAGATGCAGTCAGAGACCTCGTGAAGATTACTGATAAGTAGATCGTCGCATTGAGGGTGATTTGTTGAACCCTCCTGGCAGTCGAGCTCTTTTCCCCGGTCTGTTTACGCGGCCGGGGATTTTTGTTATGTAACGTTTCCGTTATGTGGAGCAAGCTTCAGCCCGCTCGATCACTGAGAGAATTGGTGTTCCCAGTCTGAGTTAACCTCACCCTGAGAGGTCGTCTAAAAAGAAAGTGAATTGTCTTTCTGAATCCGCCGAAGGCGGATGAAGAAAGACAAAGTGGACTATTCGGACAGCCTGGTGCTCGGTTGGGGAACGGTGAGTCTATTGTAGAGCAAGCCTCAGCGCGCTCGCTTACTAAGAGAATTTGTGTGCCCAGTCGCAGTTAACCTCACCCTGAGAGGCTGTCTAAGAAGAAAGAAAGTGAATTGTCTTTCTGAATCCGCCGAAGGCGGATGAAGAATCTGATGGCCGACTCCTCACTGCGCTCAGAAAGACAAAGCGGACTGATCAGACAGCCTGGTGCTCGGTTGGGAATAGGAGGTCCATTATGGAGAGACGAAAATCGGTGGATCCGGAAGGTACAATGGGTAAACGCGGCCACCCACTTTGGGTGTCCAATCAACCCGAATACTACGGGCTTTTGAATATACCTCTCATTTTACTTACATTGCACTCTATCAGACCCGTACAATTTGGGTGTTCATGATGCAGAAAGATCAAGGGGACAAGAATTTTCTCTCTTCAATATCTCCGGCCGCGGCATTACTCATTGCCACGCTTTTTTTGATCTCAGGCATCGTCCTATCATGCTCCTCGCACCGCCCAAAAGTCGGTGATTGGTATAAACGGCGGCAGGGAAACCAGGCGGAGGTACAAATCAAGTATCTTGGAACCGGCGAGAAGATTGTGTCGAAGGCACAGGAGAAAAGATACCGTACAATTTTGGGTGCGTCAGAGTTTGCCCATGACGAGTGCTTCGCCTATGAAGATTCACAGCAGGTGCTGTGGGAAAAATTGCGGTTCCTGAATATCGAACCGCTGGATGCACTGGACTCGCAGTATACAAAAGTGACAAATCATCCCTAGGCATTTGAACCAGGGACTATTGATCTGATTATGTGCGGCCGATTCACGATAACAGTCGATAAAGTTGAATTCATCCTGAAAAAATTCCGTGCGGAACTTTCTCCTGCGTTTACAGTCTACCAGCCCCGCTACAACGCTGCGCCTACACAGCTTGTCCCCGGTATCGTGGCACATGATGACGGCAAGAGGTATCTGACAGGCATTCATTGGAGTCTTACCCCGCCCTGGGCAGAGAAGGAAGGAAGCAAATACTCGGCACAAATCAACATCCGTGATGAAACAATCGATACAAATAAATTCTTCCGCAGTTTACTTCTCGGTGCGCGTTGTCTGTTTGTTGCCGATGGTTTTTTTGAGTGGCAGGTACCGAAAGCAGGAACAAGGAAAATTCCATATAGAATACATTTTAAAGACGACGCGATCATGCCCATCGCAGGGCTCTATCGGGTGAAGGATGAACTGCTCACCGGCGCGATCATCACTACCTCACCCAATAAGCTTATGATCCCGATCCATAACCGCATGCCGGTTATCCTCAATGATAAAGCGGTCGACCTTTGGCTCGATCCCGGCTGTAAAGATTTCGACCGGCTGCGTGAATTGTTGGCGCCCGCTTCAGATGCGAAAATGGACGCCTATCGGGTTTCAACAGCAGTGAACAACGCGCGCCTCGATTCCAAACTCTGTATCAAGCCCGAATAATGTCCGGTGGTTTGACAAAAATGGACTCCTATGATTGAAGTTTTTCCCCAAAACTGGGAACTGGTCAGGTTCTTTGAGTCGGAACCGGCACTGTTCGAACCTGATCAGCCGTGGCTTTCCAATAAGCTCACCTTCAGATACAAAGGAAATGGCGAGACGCTTCAGGCAGTTATCCGGCCTTCTTATGGCGATTTCAGATTTACCCATTACAGCGGTGAAGAGGTCGTCTCCGATATTGACCTCCACTGGGTGCAGGAATGCCGATGCTATGCTGAACAGGGGAAAGAGTACCTCTCCCTCCGTTTCAGAAAGGAAGCAAGGATGCAGGAAGCGATGGTATACACAAAACCGCGAATTTCAATCAGAGCAGGCAATATCCTGTTTCAGTGACGGGGCAAAAGAGGGACGCCGGCTGCAGGGTATGTGATGGAAGATCACTCGCTCCGGCAGAAACCCGCAGCGAAGGGTATTGATTTTAAGCCGTTGACTTTGTAATTTATATAATCGAAGCGGAGGCAGTCTGATGGAATTGGTTCTCGCGCGGGCATTCATCCCGGTTTCCTTTCAGATACAATTTAGATCAATCCGGCGTTAATGAACGAACAGTTCAAATTCCGGTTTGAAGGATGATATTTTATGAGAATCATGCTGCTTATCCTGAGCCTGTCCCTGGCTGTGTGCCTGCTCGTGGGCGGATGCAAGCAGGAAAGTAACCCTGTCAGCCATCACACCGCCACCCAAAAGACCGTGGTTATGCCATTGAGAGTTGGAAATCAGTGGTCGTACGAGCTTACGACATATGATACATCAGGAACGGTCACACGGATCGATACGAATATAGTCCAGATCGTCAGGGATACCCTGATCCAGAATGAAGTATGGTACCTGGTTGGGAATACCTCAATCGCGGAGGAAATTGTCACCAATC
>JAWOMQ010000219.1:0-10884 GCA_033852415.1 Bacteroidota bacterium | reverse complement strand
TTATTGTGCAGAAATCGCAGCACCGCGTCGGGTATCGCACCAATCCCAAGCTGGAGGGTCGATCCATCTTCAATTAATTCTGATATATTTCTTCCAATATTTTGGTAGATCTCGGCTTCAGCGGGGGTAAGGTCATTCTCGACCTGTGGCAATTCCTTGAGAGGGACATCCGCTTCAATACAGGCAGTAAACTTGTCAACGTGAATAAAACAGTCCCCGAGAGTCCTCGGCATATTAGGATTCACCTGCGCGAGAATCACTTTGGCGACTTCAGTTGCTGGTTTCGTACATTCGACACCGACACCAAAGCTGCAAAACCCATGCTCATCGGGGGGCGATACCTGAATGAGCGCCACGTCGATCGGAAGGATATTATTGTAAAAGAGGCTCGGGATCTCGGAAAGGAAGATAGGTGTAAAATCGGCTCTTCCCTCGTTGACAGCCTCACGAACATTCTTTCCCATAAACAATGCGTTGTGCCGGATGTGCCCTTCAAGCTCGGGCATCGAGTACCGCGTCTTGCCGACAGTCAGAAGGTGGATGACTTCGACATCCTCCAGCTCGAATGACCGGTCGCACATCGCGTTGACCAGCACTTCGGGAACTGCACAGCCGGGATGGACGTAGACACGTTGCCCCGAGGAAATGAGCTTCACTGCTTCTTCCGGCGTCCGCAATTTCGATTTATATCGATCAATCCATACCATTGGGCAAACTCATATCAGAAGGCCTGACACATCATACGCTTCTATTTCAAACCGACGAGCGATCTCACCGCGAGTGCACACACCTTTATACGTGCACACACCTCTCACGAGACCGTGGTGTTCGCGCAACGCGCCGTCGAGTCCCTTGAGCGTAATCATCTGGAGATAGGGAAGAAGCGCGTTTGTCAACCCATAGGTCGCAGTGCGTGCGACGTTCGCCGGCATATTGGGGACACAATAGTGGATAACATCATGTAGCACGAAGGTCGGTGATTCCAGCGTTGTTGGCCTGCTCGTTTCAAAACAACCACCCTGGTCAATCGACACGTCGATCAGAATTGAACCCGGTTTCATTGCCCGGACCATATCAGCTGAAATGACGTGTGGAGCGCGTTCCCCCTTTATCAAGATGGCGCCAACGACAACATCGGCGAACTGCAATGCTTTCCGGATGTTGTACTCGTTCGCAATGGAAGTTACAACACGATAGTTAAACCTGTTCTCAAGTGCCCGTAGTCTGCTGAGGTCTTTATCCAGCACAATCACTTCAGCGCCTGCGCCCAGCGCCATGCGGGCTGCCGCCTGGCCAACCGTCCCGGCCCCGATGATAACCACGGTTGCCGGCGGGATTCCGGTGATACCGCCCATCACAATACCCCGTCCGCTGTTATGGCTTTCCAGAAACCGGGCGGCGATATTTGTAGTCATCTGACCGGCAATCTCCCCCATAACTTGCAGGATAGGAAGCTGCCCGTTTTCATCCTCAATCAGTTCGTACCCGATGGCACAGACTCGCTTCTGGAGAAGCGATTCCATGATTTTCGTGGGAGCAACCGCGAGATGGAGAAACGAAAAGATCGTCTGAGAATCTTCCAGCCGCTGACAATCGTTTTGGGTTAACGAGGATATTTTTAAGAGAAGGTTTGACCGGCCGAACACCTCATCGCTTGTATAAACGACATGCGCTCCGATCGCTTCGTATTTTTCGTCAGGAAAGTGAGAAGCTTCACCGGCATTCTTCTCGACGAACACTTGGTGACCGCTGCTCACTAAAGCCTGTACCCCTGCCGGAGTCAGCGCAACTCTCCATTCGTGTCGCGGGTCTTCCTTCAATATGCCAATGTTCATACTCTTGAACGCCGTGAAAAATGATAACCACTGATGCTGTTTGGTGTTATGTCAATTAACATGCCAGTTATTAGAAATATCTTCAGGAGATTCAAACCAATTTTAGAGGATTGGTATGGGCTTAGCTTTCAAGAGTGAGAATCACTCTAATTGAGGGTTTCAGTGGTGATAATGAAAATCGCGCATAAATTTGGGAATTTGATGAGATATTGGTAAGATTCACCTCGCGTGTCTCTGTGAGGTTACCGGTCTCACATTAAGTTGCTGATTTCCGTACAGTTGGGAAGGTACTTTTGTTCTAAGGTCGCAGCCAAGACTCCAAGGGAGCCTCCCGCATCGGTGTTATTGACCTGTACCCTTCAACAGATGACAAACTCTCACGTTGTTAAAGCTAAGAAAGGGGGAATGCCAGAATGCCTGATATCCGAAAAGTACTTTTGACCGCTTGCTCAGTACTGTTCCTGTTACTCAATAGCCGCCTCGCAAACGCTCAGGAGGAATCAGTGCATCACCTGAGTATATACGCAGGGGGCTCCCTGCCACTCGGCGATTTTTCCAGCACAACCAGCAGTCACGCAGGGTTCGCGCAGCTTGGATTTGACGGCGGCCTTGAATACTCGCTCCGTCTGCATCGTCTGTTCGAGATCGGCATTCTCGGCAATATCAGCATCAACGGAACTGATGAGGACGCCTTACGCAGGGTCGTGGCAGGCATCAGCTCAAATACATCCGGCGGGACATGGTATTTGTACGGGCTGCTCCTCTCCGCCGGGATTGCTGACAATGTTTCTCAAAGTGTCGGCCTTCACGGCAGGGTCTACGCCGGACTCATCGAAGGTGACGCAGCAGAGCTCACGCTTTACAATATCTTTGCGAGCGGCGGTTATGTAACTCAGAAATCCGCATGGGGATCGGCGTTTGGGTACGGTCTCGGAGCGGGTGCTACCCTTAACAGCACTTGGGATTTTACTGTTCGGTACCTTATGGCTGAACCGAACTATGACACGGAGCTGACAGACGGGACAACCGTGGTCAAGGTTAAATTCAAACAGCCTTCGGCGATTCTGCTGTTAACACTAGGACTGGTTCTGAAGTAGCGTCAGACTATCGTCCAGAGGGGCTCTGAACGCCGTCCGCGTATGTACTCCCGGCGAACGCGATTCTGGAAAAGTTCGTGCGCAGCCCCGGTTCTTCTGTCCGGAGGTGCTGTTAACCCATGGCAGGTTTCAAAATTACGCCAGAATGTTCATGCCCGTTCATTTTCACAATGAGCGGTTTATTGAAACGTAGGTGTCTGGTGTACATCTTCTCTTCGAGTGCAGATTGCGCGTGAATCCATGCCCAATCGATGAACCCCTGACCGTCATGTTCACTCACCGTGAAATAGCCAATCATGAATGCAGTAAGGTTCTGGAAAAAATGGGAACCCTGAGAAGGTGTGACGATAAAATCCTTAAAACTTGTTTCCACAATCGTTTTCGCGCCTGAAATCTGATCCCACGCCACCGGCACACCAAGCCAGGGATCCATCGTGCCCCAGCGTCCAACGCCAATGAGAATATATGAACGATTCTCAGCCACAAGCCTGGCGTTGAAATCTCCTATTTCCAGAGCAACAGCGTGGCTCTTTGAGCGATCGAATTTCCGGATATCCACCACAATCAGATCACGGAGATCCGAGAAGGAACCGTTTCCAAGCACCTGTGCACTGCGGCAGATCATATCCTCCTTTTTGATCTTTTCTAAGCTCAACTCACCGAACTCGCGGCTCACAACCAGGGGACGGATTTGAAGAATGCCAAACTCCTTTGGAACCCCGGGTGCAATTGTCATGTTAACCGCAAACTCAATCTCCACAGCCGCCCCCATTCCCCCGCTCCCTACGTTCAGAAGCAAATCGAGGACCTCGGCAATCGGAAGAATTTTATTCTTGAGAACCGGCGCAAATGTTACGAGTCGCATTCCTTTGCGTGATATACCATCATAGACCGCGTCATTTTCAGGGGAATAGGTGGAACCGACGACTGAGAGGGTCCCGTCCACTTCTGCGACACTCAGGGGATATTGCTTCGTCAACACATCTACCGTTTCCGACTTGCTGTTAAAGGAGGCCGACATGTCGAGCGCGAAAAATTCGTGCTGATTGTTTGCAAGAGTATCGGAAATCGTCGAGAGCTGTTGGAGATGGAATGGGTACTTTGGGCAGAACCGGACCGTCGTCCCGCCATCGACAACCATTTTGCCCAATCCCAGAGCAACTGAAACGATACCTTCCGATGATTTTTGTGGCGGTGAGGGATAAAAGTTATATGATTTCGCGACACCGGATATTTCAGGATAGAACCTGTGATGATGTCTGGCACCGATCATCCGCTGTACAATGACCGCCATTTTCTCTTCTTCCAGCCTGTAGGAGGTTACCTTGATGTAATTCTTCGCACGCTGATAAAACGTTGAGGCGTAGACCCGTTTGATGGCATCGAGGAGTTGTTCAAGCCGCAGAAGATCATCAGGGTTATTGTTGGGGACCATGTACGTTTCGTACACACCGGCAAAAGGCTGGTACTGTGAATCCTCGAGTAAACTGGATGAGCGAACCGCGAGCGGCTCGCGGATCAGATCAAGGAATGATTCAAGCTGGTGGCGGATGTGCTGGGGAAAATAAGCGGCTTCGAGAAATTTCCGGGTGATGACACCGTCATCCTGCTCGTTGAGAGCGACTCCGCGAAGATCGTTTTCATCCAGAAACTGGTCGAACACGTCAGTACCCAGGACGATCCCGGGAGGAATAAAGATTTCCATGTCAGGGAATTTCTGGCGAAGGTTGAAATCGTTCAGCATCCTGTTGAAAAATCCCAGCCCACGGGCTTTTCCGCCGATCGAACCGCCTCCAATCCGCGCAAAGCTGCTCGTTGGATCATAGGTCTCTCTATTATAGTCTGTGATCACGCCCCGCTGCTGGCCCAACCGGTAGGTGTGGAGCGTTGAAATCAGCGCTGAACGCAACTCGTTCGTGGAAGGATAATCAGAAACTTTTCTCGGCCTCAGCTGGTGGGCCAGCCAGAACTCCGTCCGCGCTTTGAGCCAGTTTGAAAAATGGTTACGCTCACCATGGTAGAGGAGACTTTCGCCCGGCACTACCAGCAATTGTTCTTCGAGAGACCGGAGATCTTTCGCGCGTCCGACTTCTCTGCCGTCGGGCGTCCTGAACACAAAGTCGCCAAAGCTGAAATACTGGTTCATGAAGTTTTGTACTTCATGCAAGAGGATGGGTGAGTCTTTCAGGACAAACGAAACGCCCAGCCGGCGTGCCTTCTCAGCGTTTTCCGCCAGGTGCGATTGCAGGATAACGGGCATGTCGGGAACAACTGCGCGTACCGACCCGGCAAAATGCACACCCGCCTCAGGATCGGGTTTGCCATTCCTTTCAAAATCAACATCAGAAATAACACCAAGAATATGCTCACGGTATCGTTCAAAATATCTCCATGCCTCCTCATAGGTTGTACAGAGGAGAATTTTGGGCCGCGCCCTCATCCTTTGATATCGATGCGCAAGATTCACTCCCTCGGAAATCAGCCGTTGTGACTGTTTCAGGATTTCAGAATACATGAACGGAAGGAATGACGAATAAAAACGGATATTGTCCTCAATCAGCAAGATCGACTGAACACCAAAGCTCATGGTATCGTGCTCTACGTTCATCTTGTCCTCGAGATGGTTGACCATCGCGATAATGAGGCGATAATCTCCCTGCCAGATAAAGATGCGATCAAAGTCTGAGGTGTCATGCCGGGCAATAAGATCGGCGAGCTCGCGGTTATCGAATGCCAGAAGAACGATAGGAATTCTGACGCCGGCGCTCCTCGCGTGCCGGGCGAATTCAAGCGGGTGCATGTCCTCGATATGCATGGTGGTCACAATCAGGTCAAACCGCCTGTCTTCTTCAGCAAACCGAAGGGCCTCTTTTCCGCTCGAGACTCTTGTGAGCTCCGGCGAGTGGCTCAGGTTCAATCCCTGGTACTCGCTCCGGATGAGGTCGTAGAGCCTTCCATCCTCTTCAAAAATGTACGAGTCGTACAAACTCGAGACGAGAAGGATGTCCCTGATCCGCAATGTCATCAGGTTCTGGAAGCTCTGAAAACGGCTGCTGTCGGTTATTTCTTCCTGCGGCTCACGGTGAGCATTCATGAGGGATTCAATTCATTCTAAAAAGTATCTGGAAGAATCTGTTTCTGGCTGTTTGTACCAAATATACGCCATCGGAAAGAATATTGCTATTTGAAGGTGCCCTTGAGAGAATCCAAAAAAAAATCGGAGTAGCGTTTTTGCGCTACTCCGAGTGTAACGACCACTTCAGGGATCGGCGATCAGACCAGACCCTGATCCATCATTGCATCTGCGACTTTCAGGAAGCCCGCGATGTTCGCGCCGTTGACGTAGTTGCCCGGCGTTCCAAAGCGCTCTGCCGTTTCATAGGCTGCCTTGTGGATGCTCTTCATGATGCCGTGGAGCCGCTGATCGACTTCCTCACGCGTCCATGACAACCGCATGCTGTTCTGCGACATTTCGAGACCCGACGTGGCAACGCCGCCCGCGTTGGCTGCCTTGCCCGGTCCGTAGAGGATCTTCGCATCGATGAACTGCTTGACACCCTCGATTGTCGTCGGCATGTTCGCACCTTCTGCGACCACGTAGACACCGTTCTTCAGGAGATTGGCGGCGTCTTTCCCGTTGATTTCATTCTGCGTTGCGCTTGGGAATGCACAGTCCGCTTTGTGATTCCACAGCGGGTTGTAATTGAGTTTCGGATCGACCGGCGTGTACACAACACCTTTGTACGTATCGGCGTATTCCTTAATCCGGCCGCGGCGGACATTTTTCAACTCCATGACGAATTTCAGCTTCTTTTCGTCAATCCCGGACTCGTCATAGATATAACCGGCTGAATCGGATACAGTGACAGCTTTTCCGCCAAGCTGGTTGATCTTCTGAATCGTATATTGCGCAACATTGCCGCTGCCGGAAACGAGGCATTTCTTTCCCTGCAAGGTCTGGTTGCGCGTGCCCAGCATTTCTGCTGCGAAGTAAACAGCGCCGTATCCCGTTGCTTCGGGGCGGATGAGCGAACCACCCCAGTTCAATCCTTTACCGGTCAACACGCCGGTAAACTCGTTGCGGAGTCTTTTGTACTGCCCAAAGAGGAATCCGATTTCACGGCCACCAACACCAATGTCACCCGCGGGCACGTCAGTGTCCGGCCCGATATGCCGTGCAAGCTCCGTCATGAAGCTCTGGCAAAATCTCATAACTTCAGAGTCACTTTTTCCTTTCGGGTCAAAATCCGAACCGCCTTTGCCGCCGCCCATCGGGAGTGTGGTGAGACTGTTTTTGAACACCTGCTCGAACGCCAGGAATTTTAAAATTCCAAGATTTACGGAAGGATGAAATCGCAACCCTCCCTTGTACGGCCCGATCGCACTATTCATTTCGATTCTAAAACCACGATTCACCTGTACTTCACCGCGATCATCCAACCATGGAACACGAAACATCAATACCCGTTCCGGCTCAACAATCCGCTCCATGATCTTTGCCGACCTGTATTCCGGGTATCGATCGAACACCAGCGACAACGATTCCACGACTTCCTCAACCGCCTGCAAGAATTCGGGCTCGTTGGGGTTCTTCGCTTTTACCATCGCCATGAGGTTCGCAGCATAACCTGACATGAACATAAACCTTCTCCTCTGTTGATAATGAATTGACTAATTAATTTTCCTGCCGTACCAATTATTTGCCAAAAACATCGATCAGCCGATTGAATTCTGCCCTCAAACCCGACCGAACCCTCTGTATATCAAACCATCGTTCAGCTTCTGAGACGGCAAGGTACTTTTTCCGATGACGCAGAATGTTTCAATTTGTATGCCATCGGACTTTCCGACGGGCTTATTTTAACCTCCACTTCCATAATATGAAATTTTCCTCTCTCTCGAAAGTGAGAAAAGCGTACTTTAAACTTCTTACCTCTGATAATTCATATCGAGCCAAAAAACGCAATCAATCATGGTTTCAGCATATGGTCTTTAGACAATGGCATGATTTTAGACGCTTAATGTCAGACAGAAAAATCATGAGGAAAATTCTATGTCCGTGAAACACGCAACTGTTGTCCAGGTTCAGGGAATCACACTTGCCGCGAAGGGAGACTCGAATCACTGGGTCATGATGGATGGACAGGAATCGTTTGGAGGGAGTAACGCCGGCTCAACGCCAAAGGAACTTCTCCTGATGGCGCTGGGTGGTTGCACAGCGAGTGACGTCATATCCATCCTGAGGAAGAAAGGAGTTCCATATTATCGCTGCATAGTCAATCTCACGGGAACTGCGCGCGAGGAGCATCCAACAGTATTTACTGAGATCCACATTGAATATGTTATCCACGGTAAAGAAATCAATATCCCCGATGTGGAACGCGCGATCGAACTCTCGTCAACGAAGTACTGTGCGGTTTCAGCCATGCTGAAACAAAGCGTGGTAATCACTCATTCCTACCGAATCGATGAAACCGGGAGTATCTCAACGGAGGGAGCAAAAGTTTGAGAAAATTGGTATCTTGGTCAACGATCTTGCCCAGCAGATATTGATGAGCGTATCCTGTTGCCACGACATTCAGGCCGCAGGACAAGCAAGAATAGTGAGGAGGGTATTGGGTCCAATTGCAATCGAAATTCCGAGGGTGAGACCCCCACAGGATTATTTTCCACCAGCCAAAGCCTGTGGCTATGAGCGCGGTTTACAAAAGGACGGCGTGTCGATGAGGTCCGGGTAAGATCGATCGATAACCCGATTATTCTTTTTCTGCTTGGAGTCAAAGATCCATGAGCAACGCCCTCATTATCGACCGGCTTCAGTTCGCTTTCACAGTTTCGTTTCACTACATCTTTCCCCAATTGACGATGGGACTTTCTCTTCTCATCGTTCTCCTCAAATGGATCGGCCTGCGGAGCAAGAACCAAACCTATCATGGGGCAGCGAAATTCTGGGCAAAGATATTTGCTCTGAGTTTCTTTGCCGGCGTCATCACAGGTATCCCGATGGAATTTCAGTTTGGAACAAACTGGGCGCGGTTCTCGAATTTTGCCGGAGGAATCATCGGCCAGCCGCTTGCGATGGAGGGGGTCTTTTCGTTCTTTCTCGAGTCGACTTTTCTGGGCTTGTTCCTCTTCGGGGAGAAAAAGCTCGGCCCGCGGAAGCACTTCATCTCCGGCCTGCTGGTTTTTGCTGGATCATGGCTGTCAGGGTACCTGATCGTACAAACCGACGCCTGGATGCAGCATCCGGTTGGATACACGCTCGGTGCGAACGGGACACCACAGCTTTCCAGTTACTTCGACGTCATTTTCAATCCTTGGGGACTGTGGCAGTATCTTCACACAATGACGGGAGCCGTCATCACGGCAGCATTTGTCATGGCTGCCGTAGGTTCCTTTTATCTCTTGGCCGGACGGGAGGAGGAGTACGCGAGAATTTTCATCAGAGTCGGTGTACTGGCCGGGATCATTGCATCCCTCATCGTAATATTTCCAACCGGTGACCAGCAGGGCAAGAACGTTGCGTACCACCAACCCGTGACCCTTGCGGCAATGGAAGGATTGTTCCATACGAAAGATGGCGCGGAGCTCATTCTCATCGGGCAGCCGGACATCGACAAGCTGCGGATGGACAACCCTCTCCATATCCCGAAGATGCTTAGTTTCCTCACCTACTACAGGTGGAACGCACGCGTTCAGGGGCTCGATAATTTTTCAAGAGATCTCTGGCCCGACAATATCCCGCTCCTCTATTTCTCCTATCACATCATGGTAGGATTGGGAACGATCTTTGTCACAATACTGATTATCGCAGTTATTCTTCTCTGGAGAAAGAAACTGTTTACCTCCCGATGGTTGCAATGGATTCTCCTCTTGAGTTTTCCCTTTCCGTTCATCGCGAACACCGCCGGATGGATGACCGCAGAACTTGGAAGGCAACCCTGGCTTGTGTACGGGCTGTTCCGGACAATGGATGGACCGTCTCCAACCGTTTCTTCCGGTAACGCACTCTTCACGTTGCTCGGCTTCCTGGGAATTTACCTAGTCTTGGGCGTTCTTTATCTTATGCTCACCATCAGGATTATCAACAGCGGACCATCGGGCCGGGCGCACAACGGAATCTGAAACTAGAAAGGAAGATCTCTCGCAATGGAAATATTCTGGTTTTGTATCGTCGCTTTTATGATCACGACGTACGTAATCCTTGACGGATTCGACATCGGGGTTGGTATTCTTCATCTGCGTTTTGCGCGCGATGAAAATGAGAAACGTCTGCTCATTGATTCGATAGCTCCCGTGTGGGATGGAAATGAGGTGTGGCTCATTGCAGGCGGTGGGCTTCTTTATCTCGCATTCCCTTCCGTATACGCATCAGGGTTCAGCGGGTTCTACCTTCCGCTGATGATTCTCCTGTGGCTTTTCATGTTTCGCGGCGCCGGAATAGAACTGAGGCATCATGTTACGCACCCCCTCTGGAAAAACTTCTGGAATGTCATTTTTGGCTGTTCAAGTATTCTACTAGCAATTTTTTATGGGGCCGCACTTGGAAACATTGTCCGGGGTGTCCCTCTCGGGAACGACGGATATTTCTTTGAACCGCTCTGGACGACATTTAGTGTGGTTCCGCAGGCAGGGATACTAGATTGGTTTACCGTACTGCTGGGCATCGTGGCCCTGTCGACACTCACTCTCCATGGTGCAATCTATATTGCGGTGAAAACCTCGGGAGAAATTCAAGAACGGGCGCGAAGAACGGGGATGTTGTGGTGGTGGCTCGTTCTGTGCTCCTCCGTTGTGGCTTTCATCGCCACGTGGTCCATCCATCCCGATCTCTGGAAGAACTACAGTGAGCAGCCATGGGGTTTTGTGTTTCCGGCAGCGGGGATCGCGGGTCTGGCCGGAATGATGACCGCTTTGCGCCGCGGAAAGGACGGTGCGGCGTTCCTTTCGTC
>JAWOMQ010000147.1:0-30219 GCA_033852415.1 Bacteroidota bacterium | reverse complement strand
CGCAAAATATATAAAGACAGTGGGAGGGATTGAGAAGATCCAGGCGGCAAAAACTCTCCGTCGTGTCGGAAAGTTTATCGGCGGTGGAGGGTTTGAGGCGAAAGTTGTTCAGGAAAACAAGCGGCCCAATATGGTCCGGCGTGAATTCGCATTCCAGGGTATGACCGGGGTGAATGCGTATAACGGTAAAACCGGATGGAAGATTGAACCCTGGTCGGGGAAGAAGGATCCCGAGGCATTGGGGGAAGACGAGCTGAAAGACATGGTGGAGGAATCCGACTTTGACGGACCGCTCATTGATTACAAGGAGAAAGGAAACACGGTTGAGTATATGGGAATGGAGCCCGTGGAGGGCACAGATGCAATCAAAATGAAGGTCACTCTCAAGAACGGCGATGTCTTTTATTACTACTTTGATACCGATTACTACGTTCCCATCAAGATCGAAATTCAACGCATGATCAGGGGGGAGGAACAGGATTATGAATCGATTCTTGGAGATTATAAGGAGGTCAGCGGCTGGTATCTCCCCTTTTCCGTTGAAAGCGGTCCAAAAGGTTCCAGTCAAAAAGGAAAAATAACCTACGACTCGATTGAAGCAAACACAGTGATCGATAACAGCCGGTTTGAACAACCTCAGGCAGCCTCGGGTTCGACGAAGAGCAAATAGAGCCACCCGATGGGGACATGCACACCTTGTCACAATAAGGATTAACCACCATGAAAAAGATTTTAACGAATTGGTTTATCGTATTTGTTATTTTACCACTTTCCCTGGTCTGTTTTGAAAATAATGTGGTCGGCCAAACATCATCGGTGAAAATCGATGCCGAAACCATCTCCGGCCTGGGTGCCAGGAATATCGGTTCAGCAGCAATGAGTGGACGGATTGCTGCCGTTGATGCTGTCCATGAAGGTCAGCGCCTCACGATCTATGTTGGCTCGGCGAGCGGCGGTGTCTGGAAATCGGTCAACGGCGGGACAACATACAAACCGGTATTCGACAAGCAGGATGTTCAATCCATCGGTGCCGTTACAATCGATCCAAAGAACCCGAAGGTTGTGTGGGTCGGAACCGGTGAATCGTGGACCCGGAACAGTGTCTCTATAGGCGATGGAGTATATAAATCGATAGATGGGGGAGATAACTGGACAAATTTGGGTTTGCGGGAATCCGAACGCATCACCAGGATCCTCGTTGATCCGATAAATACCGATGTCGTGTATGTTGCTGTGCCGGGCAAGTTATGGAGTGACAGCTATGACCGTGGTGTTTATAAAACCACCGACGGCGGCAATACGTGGAGTCAGGTTCTGAAGGGTCCAAATGCTTCCACAGGATGTTCAATGATTTCCATGGACAGCAAGCACCCCGGAACACTCTATGCAGGGATGTGGGATTTTCGGAGAAAAGGGTGGACCTTCCGATCGGGCGGCGATAGCGCTGAAGCTTCCAGCGGGAGCGGACTTCTGAAGACGACGGATGGTGGTGCGACCTGGAGCGATCTCAACAGTGAAACTGCAAAAGGACTCCCTGCAAAGCCGTGGGGCCGGGTAGCTGTTGCGGTGGCGCCTTCGAAACCGAATGTCATCTATGCGTTCATCGAGGCAGTTCCACCCCTGAATGGGCTGTACCGGTCCGACGATGATGGAAAGACATGGAAGGCACTTGACCGCAGTCAGGCGATGGTCTGGCGCCCGTTCTATTTTGCCAACCTGACTGTCGACCCAAAAAACGAAAATAAAATTTACAAACCTGATGGTTCACTAATCGTCAGCGCCGATGGAGGTAAGAGTTTCAGCAATATCTCCGGAGGGGCGCACGGCGATTTTCACGACGTATGGGTGGATCCCGAGAATACGGACCACGTCATCGTCGGGGATGACGGAGGTATGTGGTACTCTTATGACGGGGCGAACACATGGTGGAAAGCAGAGAATCTGCCGGTTTCACAATTTTATCATGTCAGCCTGGACATGGACCAACCCTACCATGTCTACGGCGGTTTGCAGGACAACAGCTCATGGGTAGGTGAATCACAATACCCTGGTGGGATAAGTAACAGCAGGTGGGAGAATATGTTCGGCGGGGATGGGTTCTGGATGTTCGTCGATCCGTCGGATCCCGATTACATTTATGCCGAGTCACAAGGAGGAGAGATCGGACGGGTCAACCGGAAAACCCACGAAACCCGGGGCATCAAGCCGCTCCCTGAGCAAAAGGGAGAAAAACTTCGCTTTAACTGGAATACTCCAATCCATGTAAGTCCCACACAAAAGGGAACGGTCTATATTGGTGCACAGTTTCTCTTTCGTTCTACTGATCATGGACAGTCATGGGCTCGTATCTCTCCCGATCTCACCACGAACGATCCGGAAAAACAGAAACAGGAACAATCAGGTGGTGTCACAATCGACAACTCTGCCGCCGAGATGCATACCACGATATTTTCAATCGCGGAGTCCCCGATCAGTTCGCAGATTATCTGGGTGGGAACTGACGACGGAAATGTCCAGGTGACACGCAATGGCGGAAAGCACTGGACCAACGTTGTCGGAAATATTGTCGGCTTGCCGAAGAATCCCTGGGTCTCCTCCGTTGATCCCGGCCACTTCAGTGAAGGAACCGCCTATGCAACTTTCGATCTGCATATGTTCGGAGATATGAAACCGTATGCATACAAGACGACGGATTTCGGGAAAACCTGGTCTTCTCTTTTGTCCGAAGGAAATCCCGTGAGAGGATATGCGCACGTGATCAAGGAGGATCTGGTTGACAAGAATTTACTCTTTTTGGGCACCGAGTTCGGATTATGGGTTTCCCTTGATGGCGGCCGGCAGTGGGCACAATACAAAGGCGGAGAATTTCCGGATGTGGCTGTGTGTGACCTTGCAATTCATCCGCGCGATCGTGATTTAGTCATCGCAACGCATGGCCGGGGGATCTGGATTATCGACGATATCACACCTCTGCGCGCTCTGACGCCGGAAAACCTTGAGAAGAATGTCATGTTTATCGATGCGAAATCTCCGGAACAACGGCTTCCGGCTTTCGGCGGTTGGTCAGAGGGAGATGCGACCTTTTTTGGACATAATCCGACGGACGATGCAACGATCACATATTATCAAAAGAAGCGCCATATTTTTGGAGATATGAAAATTGAAATACTCGATGAACAGGGGAATCTTTTGAGCACCATCCCGAGCAGTAAGCGCCGTGGCCTGAGTCGAGTGACCTGGTCGATGCGGTTGAAACCGCCGAAGGTACCTGCCGCCGCAACAGCGGCGTTCGGTGCAGCGACCGGACCCCGCGTGCTTCCCGGGACCTATACCGTGAGGCTGACGAAAGACAAGGATGTTTACACCACGAAGCTTACTCTTGTGCCCGATCCCAGATCAAAGCACACCGCAGAGGAGCGGAAAGAGGAATTCGCGCTCTCAATGAAACTCTACGAGATGCTCGGCGAAATGACCTTCGCTGTCGACAAGATCAATAGCGTCCGGCAACAGGCGGATGAGCTTGTCAAAAAAACCGGCGCGGATGACCTGCTCAACAAACAGTTGCAGACGATATCAAACAAGGCGGACGAGTTCCGCAAGAAAATCGTCGCAACAAAGGAGGGCGGTATGATTACCGGCGAAGAACGTCTGCGTGAGTACCTCACGGATCTCTATGGTAATGTCGTAGGTTATGAAGGCAGGCCGTCGCAAACCCAGGTGCAGCGCGCGGAGGGACTTGCCCGGGAGCTGGCAGATGTCATGAAGGACTTCGACGAGTGGGCGGGCACGGTGTTACATGATGTAAATCCACTTCTCGCCGGGAAGAATCTTGGTGAAATAAAACCGCTCACGCGCAAAGAGTGGGATCTCAACAACTCAACAAACTGACACAGCGGTGGATATCGTCCACTCAATATGCAGTCTGAAATTGAACCACTTTTCGGCGAGACACAAGTAATGCAGCTGCGCAAGCTTGGTAACAGCGATTTGTTCATAACCCGCGTTGGCGTTGGTGCCTGGGCGATGGGAGGATCGGGATGGGCGTTTTCATGGGGGCCGCAGGAGGATGCCCAATCCATCACAGCGATCCGCACGGCGCTTGACCTTGGAATAAATTGGATTGATACGGCCGCCGTGTACGGGTTGGGGCACTCCGAGGAAGTTGTGGCACGGGCGCTCGAGGGACGATCACCGAGGCCATTTGTCTTTACGAAATGTTCTCGCCCCTGGGATGATCGGGGGAATATAAGCTCAAAATTAAAAGCCGCATCGATCTGGAAGGAGTGCGAAGCAAGCCTTCGCCGGCTAAAAAGAGATGTGATTGATCTATACCAGGTTCACTGGCCTGACCCCGATGAAGATGTGGAGGAGGGATGGGAAATGATGGCAAGGCTAAAGTCGGAAGGGAAAGTCCGATGGATTGGAGTGTCGAATTTTGATGTCGCCCAGATGAAGCGCGCTGAAGCCATCGCACCAATAACATCCCTCCAGCCACCGTATTCCCTGCTTGACCGTAAAGTAGAAGCCGAAATCCTTCCATTTGTCGCGCGGGAAAACATTGGCGTTATTGTATATTCTCCGATGGCATCCGGTCTGCTGAGTGGAACAATGACCCGTGAGAGTATCGCGAATTTTGCCAGCGAGGATTGGCGCCGGAAGAATCCCAAATTCCAGGAGCCACAATTGACCCGGAATCTCCAACTTGTCGAGTTGCTTCGCGAAATTGGTGACCGCCACCAGCGCTCTCCTGGAGAGGTGGCTATTGCCTGGACGTTACGGAGACAAGAGGTAACGGCGGCGATTGTCGGCGTGCGAAGCCCTGCGCAGGTCAGAGGGATTTTCGGTGGGGCCGAGTTTCATCTTCCGGAACAGGACATTCTGGAGATCGAGAAATTCGTTGTCCAAAGCTAAATTGATTAAACATCCCCTTCTTGGCATTCTTGCGCGTATTGAAAGAAATGATCGCGTGTATTCCCTGCCGGTGTCGGCTTCCTGTCTTTCTGTAGTTTCCTTCATCTGGATGCGGAATTTTGTACATTCAGAAGCCGGGGAGCGATTGGGGATGAAGATTAAGCGTTGAGAGGTTGGGGAAAGAGAGAACCTTTAATATTGAACGAAGTATCCTCATCTTCCCCCGGGTAGTTGTACCTCCGCCTTTCTCTTTGCAGAAGGAATAAGACTGTGATCATCAGGTGCCCCGAGTGTAATCTTAGAGTCATCCCCCGGCCCACCGGACGCTGCCCATCCTGCAATTTGCTACTTGTTTCCGATCAGACACAGAATCCCGAGTCCGAATTGGTACAGGAAACAGCCGAGGCCGTATCTGCAGATAATCCATCCGCTGAATCCCTTCATCTGTCCGTCAATATGATAGCCCGCAGACTCAGGAGCGCGAGGGCACTGAAGTCCAGGGCCGAAATGATGGTGGGGATTGCTCTTCTTATCTATGTTCTGCTCCCGCTTCTTCCGGTTGGGTTTCGTCTGGTCATTGGCATCTGCGCTGCTGGCGCCTTTCTCGCGGGATTGTGGGTGCTGCGACAATCGGGTCTCCAGGTGCCCGTGATAAAGATCTTTGTGATCCAGCCTGTGCAATTGAGCGACAGTTCATTAGTGCTTCATAAGCTTGTGCCGAATGAATTATCGTTTGCTCATCCCGTTACGATGGCGGACCACGACCTGCGGGTCGATGCTCCGAGGTCAACTCTATCCACTATCGATGGGTGGAAGAAAAGACTTGGTACGTTTTTTATTTTTGGGAAAGCACTCCAGGTTGTGTCAGAAACAGATGTAAGAAATCTCCCCCAAAAACTCGATGCCTATTATCGGGGGGGAGTTCTCCGGAAGATGGCACACGGGGGAATTGTCCGGATCCAGTGCAAAAACGAATATTGGAAAACTGTTGTACATTTCCTGATCGACGAAGCGAATATATTGCTGATTGACCTCAGCAACGTCCATGGCGGTCTTCATCCGGTATTGACCTACATTCGTGACAAGTCCTACTTTCAGAAAACCATTCTCATTTCTGCTGCCCTCTCAGTTCCTGATGTGGCGCAACTAAGGTACTTTTCTGCCATGGTTTCGGCTGATTCCATTCTGCGCGTAACTTCGACTGGAAAATTCGTTGCGAGGCGGGAATTCGATTGGCGCGTCGGGAAGATTCTCGAAGGTGACGAGGGATGGGGGCGCCGATTTAATCGCGATGGAGGAAGAAAATCGTTTGCTGATTGACAGTCCCCCCGGACTGATGGGGGCGGGGCGTTGTGAATGCTATCAAGTGAGAGGGATACTGTTACCTGCGCGGGACTCACTGTTGTCCTGTTTATCGCCTCATCCATGCAGTAACCTTTTGAATCCCTACATGTACGATGTCCTGTGAATGTGTGGATCTGGGTTAGTGAGAGAAACAATTCGTGCGTTCAGACGTAGTAGATAATACGTCATCACGTTCGCCATTGACACATGAAAACCACGGTAGAAACTTCAATCCCGGCTTTCAAGAAAGACTCACTCGATTTATGGAAATCCTGCCCGATCCGATTTTCTCCCGATGGCCGCCGCTACTCGCGTGAGCAGCAACTGCTGAAGGAGGATGAGGTTGACCGCCTCATGAACGACGTGGATGCCTGCACCGACGCGTTTCGGAGAGCCGGAGAACGGATTGGGAAGAAGAGATTCCTTGAACTTAGAGCCAGAATTCAAAAAGCCATTGTTCAGCTTCTCCATAGCTTCGATTGTGTTATTGATCAAAAGATGGAATCGTCTTTTTCGGACGTGACCGACAAGTTCATCTCACGTGCATACGATTTCGATCCCGCAATAAACGATGAGGCGGTGTATCAGGCGTCCCGGAACGTTCTGATTATGAACACCATTCAGATGCACCTCGGGCTGGAGATCACCCTCACACCATCGGTTCTCGCTTATAGTCTTTTATATCCTTACACGGACAATTATCTCGATGCTGCCGAGATAGATCTGGCATCGAAACGGGAGTTGAGCGGCCGTCTCCTGATTCGCCTCACCGGAATCTCAGTTCCTGCGGACCACCAGCTTGATCGCACTGTCGACAGGCTCGTCAGCATGATTGAACGGGAATTTGACAGAACAATTTACCCCTGCGTTTACGAAAGTATGCTGGGCATTCACCGGGCACAAATGCGGAGTATTATGCAGTACGAGGGAGTTGCGCTGACGGCCAGTGAATTGCTCGACATCAGCATTGAAAAAGGCGGCACTTCGGTCCTTGCCGATGGTTATCTCGTGGCAGGCAATCTTTCTCCGGAGGACGCGCAATTCTTTTTCCGCTTTGGCGTGCTCCTGCAGCTCATCGATGACTTACAGGACCTTGAAGAGGACTATGCTCGGGGCGAGCGAACCCTTGTGGGATTAACGGCAAGCCGGGAACCACTCGATGCATTCGTACTTCGTCTCCTCTCGTTTCTTGAGGGTGTCGTTGCTCCTGTGTCGATGGAAGAATCACACGATCGCCAGCAGTTGCGTGTGCTGATCGAACGAAGTTGTCGTCTCCTCATCTTCGAATCAATCGCCGCTCACGAGCGGCGCTATACGCGGGAGTTTCTCTCAACGATGGAATCTCATTCGGCGGTAAGCTTTGCGCATCTGCGGTCTGTGCAGGCCCGACTAAGGTCGAAGAGCAGGCCGGACGGGAACGACAAGAGCCTCCGGAAACTCAGACAACTTGCACGCCGGCAGATGCAGACGTGCGAGTGACTATCCACTCAACACCGCACAGATTCCAAGCTGACTAGCGGGAGAGAGAGCTCTCAGTAGTATTTCCCCAAAGGACCCGCTGAAATCCAGTTATTACCGAAGGCGTGTTCAATACCGCGGATGTACAATTCACTGCAATTACGGATTTGCCCCGATATACTGGGCCGCTATAAGTGCGTCTCCTTCGTACGTATCAGCGCCGGCGTCTTTATCAACGCACAGGTTCGCACTCAAGACGAGGTTTAGTTCGCCGTTGGCATCAAGCTGGAATGCTTTCGGACTTTCTACCTGGGGGTTGAAGAACGTGGTCTCGGATCCGGTTGGACCGTAGGCAGCGTTAAGGTTGTCGTATGTGCAATGAATTAACCCCGGTCCCGATGTTGTAGGCGTCAGGACGGTGGGTAAGAGAAAAGACACAAGCACGTCCGAGAGGATATCACCGCTGATAACGGTCTCCGTCAGACTCACTGTGACATTTGCAACTGCCTGGTTCGTTGTGGATCCATAGGCGACCGGATTCTGTATGTCTGCGGGAATTCTGTAACAATCTCCGGATGTCAGGGGTGAGGCATCAAATGTGCCCTGTGTTACTGTTAAGGGCGTCTGCACAACGTTCACCGTCATTGGGACTGTTCCCCCCGGCGATTGAGCAAAGCACATCCTCGACCCACCTCCAAGGAGTAATACAAAAAAGACGGTAAGACTTCGGTTCATTAACTGCTCCTCTCTCGTAACGCTTGTTTGACCTGTTTATCAGGTGGCCATGACTTCTCTTCGGACCGCTGGACTTCAATCAAGCAAAATGACCCCTCCGCTTCAATGAAGCTCTGATCATGATCACATCCTTTTGTTGACCGTGATCACAACCACCACATTTCTGCCGGAGAGCGATGCCTCGATATTGGATTCGAAAAAGTCTGAGAATGGAGCTATCAGAATCGGACTATCGTACTAAGGTCAAAATCACCCGTCAAGCAGGGATTTATCGGGAAGGAACGTGAGGCGAGCGATTTCTTCGATACGTGGGAGATCAGGGGAGGGCCTGGCGCTCGGTGGCACCCGAGGTGGGAGAGTTACAATAGTTTTTCCTTTAGCGCCTTTGCAACTGCCTCACTTCTGCTGTGGACCTGAAGTTTGGTGTAGATATTTCGGAGGTGAGAATCAACGGTATGAAAACTGACGCCGAGATCGTGAGCAATATGTTTCTTTGGATTGCCGCCGACGAGAAGCTGAAGTACTTCTTTTTCGGCATCGGTGATTCCATAATCAGTGCGTGGCGCTGCCATGTCTGCGAACATATCGAGCACTTTGCGCGCGATTTGCGCATTCATTGGCGCGCCGCCGTTGAGAATATCGGTGATTGAACTGATGATCTCGTCGGGTGGATCACTCTTGAGTAAATAACCCGATGCCCCCGCGCATATAGCCCGAAAAATCTTCTCACTATCGTCGAAAACGGTGAGCATAATGACCTGGATTGAGGGAGCGATGGATTTAACCCGTCGAATTCCTTCGATCCCATCCAATCCCGGAAGTCCGATGTCCATTAACAGAACATCGGGTGCAGGTTCGGATTGGAGATGTGACAATGCCTCTTCGCAAGACGGAACAGCGAGTGTGCACCTCAATCCGGGGGCCTCATTGATAAGGGCCTGGATGTTGGTCCGGAATCGGTCATTGTCTTCGATGAGCCAGATATATGAATTGTGCGCAGGCTCGGAGATGGGGGTTGCTGGCATAGTGATAATATAATGGAAGAAGTACCGTTGCGCAATCCCGCCTTTGCGGGATGGACAAATGATCACGCTTGCAGAGCACCGATTGTGCGTTGATTGCTGACGGCTATGGGTTAAGTCCCGGAGAGCTCTCCTGAGTGGAGATGCAGTTATTCCTCATGCTTCCCAGGTCGGCAGTAACCGTCCCGATTAGGGAGAAATTGCAATCAGGGTCTTTGGGATTGGCGCGATCTCTCACAGTTTTCCCGAAAATCTCACGGTTGTGCCTTTCCCGGGCTCCGAAGTAACCTCGCAAATGCCGTGGAGCGCCCTGGCCCGATTCTGCAAACTTGTTAACCCATGCCCGTGCTGCTTCATACTCTGAATGCCGGGCTGAAATCCCCGTCCATTATCCAGTACAAACAATTCGAGCATCCCGTCCCGAGAGCTCAGCTGAAACTGTACGTTGGTGGCAGAGGCGTGTCTAATAATATTTGTGACAATCTCCTTGAATGCAAGAAAGAAATTCCGTTTGAACTCAAGTGTGATTCTAGTGTCCGCCTTCCAATCTTCACTTTCGGCGATCCGGAACTCGTGCTCAAGGTCGGTAAGCATCGTGGAAGCGGTATCTTTCATGCGAAGAACAAGGTCGTCAAGCTTGTCATTCCTGGGTTTTATAAACCAGACGATGTCTTTCATGCCTTCTGAGGTCGACGTCGCCGTGCTATAAATCTCGGCAAGTTTTTCCCGTGTGTCGGCAGAAAGCTCCCTGGCCTGTTGAATAGATCGACTCACGATGGCGATGGTGCTGAGATTGCTTCCCACATCGTCATGGAGATCGTCGGCAATGCGCATCCTCAGCCGTTCGACTTCAAGGAGTTTTTGCAACCGATACCGAAAAGCAAGATATATCGATGTCCCAAGTGCCACAATAACAAGGAACCGAAACCACCAAGTGGTCCAGAACGGAGGAGCAATAATGATCGATAGAGAGGTGCCCGACTGGTTCCAGACGTTCTGGCTGTTGGATCCTTTTACCTGGAACACGTATCGTCCGGGATCCAGATGTGTGTATCGGGCGGAGTTCTGAGTCCCGGCATCAATCCAATCGTCTTCGACGCCAACCATTCTATAGGCAAATTTGTTGTTCCGCGGGTTAGCATAATCAAGCGCAGCGAAGTCAAATGAAAAGAAATTCTGATCATATGCAAGATGCACCGTGCCGGACCTGAGGGTCGAAACGGGAAATTCCTTGCCGAGCACTGTGAACCCGGTAATGACAATCACAGGAGGCTGGGTTGCGACACGGATGCTGTCCGGACTGAATTCTGTGAAACCGTCAACTCCACCGACAAACAATCGGTTTCCCTGGCTTTGGAGGAATTCGGAGAAAAATTCACTAAATGAAAGGCCCTGGTCGTTGGCAAATCGGATGATGCTGTTGGTCCGCGGGTCGAACTTCACCAATCCAATTGATGTGGATAGCCAGAGCCATCCGGTGTCGGTCGGGGCGATGCCAAAGATATGCGCGTTCAATAATTCATCGATCATATACGTGTGAAAAGCTGCTGAACGAGGATCAAAAGAGACCAAGCCTGTGGGCGTGCTCAACCAGATGAGGCCTCTCTTATCCTCAACAAGATTTGAGATCCAGTTCTCTCGCGTTCCGGACGAGTCTCCGGGAGCAAGAAACTGCTTCAGACTTCCGTCTGCTGCCATTCTGATCAGCCCATTCCCGAGCGTTGCTATCCAATGGTCTGAAAGATGGTCTTCCAAAATTTCTGAAACCGCATTGCCGCCCAGAGGATGATTATACTTCCGATCATTCAGGTAAGTCTTGAACCTGTCGGGATTTCGACCGACAAGCCTGGAGACGCCTTTGTCCGTGCATATCCAGAGGTTTCCAGACCGGTCTGCCGAGACTCTGATGATATTGTTACTCACGAGACCCGACGAATCGCCCTCGATATGTTTTTCAACAATCAGGCGTTTACGGTTCTTGTCGAGCACGGCGAGTCCATCGCGGGTTCCGATCCAGAGGTTCCCTGCGTTGTCTTCGACGATAGATCCGACATCGTTGTTTGGCAGCGTGTTCGGATTCATCGGGTTGTTCTGGAAATCGAACACTCTCTTATACGATTGACCTGCCCGGCGGAGGCCGTTCAGCCCTCCTCCCCAGAGTCCAACCCAGAGCATCTGGCTTCTATCCTCATACAGGGAGAGCACTGCGCCGCGGTCCAACTGGAGACCGTTCTGATTGCGAATATGATTGATGAAGGGTTTTTTTGCAATCATGATCTTATCCACGCCGTTTCGGGTGCCCACCCAGAGCAGAAGTTCGGACCTGGTCGAAGCCGTGGGATCGACATAGAGCACTTTTGTCGTATTAAATGAACGATCAGCATCGGCGGAAAAAGTGAATTGTGTGAGAGTATCAGCTTGAGAGAAGAACATTCCTAAGTCTGAAGCTGAGAACCACATTTTACCTGCGGGATCACGAACAATACTGGTAATAGTGTGTTGTAAAGGGGAATGAAGATCAACCTGGTGAGTTTTCCCCGATGCAAATTCCAGCACATTCAACCCATTATTCGTCCCGATCCACAACGCCGAGTCCCCGTTTTCGCAAAGTGCCGTGATATGGTCCGAACTGAGTCTCATATGCACTGCAATGTCTTTGGAATAGTTCACGAATTTCCTGTCTGATAGTTCCAAAACATCGATGCCGCCGGCAACGGTTCCGATCCACAGCTTGCCACTGTGATCGACAAGAAGGGAAGTAACATGGTCGTTACTCAATCCATTCTTCGTGGAATAATGTTGTATTGTTCTCTCTGTTCGGCTGTAGCTGAACATTCCCTGGGAAACTGTGCCAATCCATATCGTGCCGTCGGGGCTTTTCAGAAGAGAACTGATTTCACTCTCAGAGAATTGATTTCCCGGAAGAAAAGGTGCACACAACTCTGTGGTGAGGTCGAACGTCCAGAGTCCTCGCAGGGTGGCGACCAGAATTGAATCGGGGCCCAACGTTGTGATTGCAGTTACGGTCTGAAGTGGACCCTCAAGATGTTTCGTGTCTGATGGGTAGCCGATAGGCAAGGTCCGGATCTCGTATCCATCGTATTTGCACAGGCCTGTGGTTGTTCCGATCCAGATAAATCCCCGTTCGTCGCGGAAGATGCTGTTGACCTTGGAAAAGTTTGGAATGGAAATGTGCTCGAGCGTGGTTACATAGCCGCTCAGTTCTGAGCTCTGCTCTTCATGCGAAAAAGACAGTGAGCAGGCGGTGAGGAGGATCAGACCAATATGAAGAATTTTGCCCTGAGCAATCATAGCTTGAAACCGTTCCCTGGTGGGATATAGAGTCCGGCTGTTAAAAGCTACCGAAAAGAGCCTAAAGAATCAATATTTGTGCTCCTCATGAGAGTTTTTACATCGATCAGCCATTACCAATTGAATTCATAATGCCTCTTCAGCATTCATCGTTGGTAAATAGCCATCCCGCAAATACGTGATTGTCAAACCACTCTTCGAAAGGTATATTCGATAATCAATGCCCTCGGCAGAAGGGAAGGATAGTCCTTTCCCGGAAGGAAGTCCAGCCACTGATCTGCCGGCTCAATTCTCAATCGACAATGTCTGGCTGACGTTCTTGCTGCTATTTGGTCCCAAGAGGGACTCGAGGGACTATGAATCATAGAAGGAGCGCGTTATGAACATCTCCTTTCTGTTCTTCTGATCAATTCAAATATGGCGATTTGTTCAAGTGCCGGGAGGAGGGGTGTTTGATCTTCAACGAAAAAGAGCTGCGCATTTTGTGATCGCCGAGGGAAAGGATCGTAGTCCCACTCTCGGTCTGCGAACTACCAGCCAGGGAACGAGCTGACTTCGCGAATATCTGTACCCGTGTGGTACGCTTATGTTGGTGCTGGCCCTAACCAGAGATCAGTACACTCGGTTCAATGTCCATACCTGTGCGATCGAAATGAATTGAGTTGTTCATTTTGGATACGGAGAAAGACTATGAAACTTGTTTTATTTGCCGTTCTTATCGTTCTCGCCCTTTCCCTTAGCTTCATATCTTATGGCCAGTCGCAGGGCACAATACTCAATAAGGCGCCGCTCCGCAAAGGTGTGGGATTAATCACACCCGCCGCGACAACCCCTCCTTTTCCGAGGACGATTTCCAGCAACACGTATCGTAGAACGATGACGCTCGACAGAAACGGCAATCTCGGACTGACGCTCGGCAAGCTCGGATATCCCACCGAGAAGAAATATGTCGGCGTGATTGCCCAGGAAATGCAGGGGATTGCTCCCTACACGGCCGACAGCTTCAGAGCAAAACTGAATCCGGGCGATCAAACCGAATCTGACATCTTGCGATTCGACCCCAGTGCCCTGACATACATAACGATCAGTGCGATCAAAGAACTCGATTCCAAAGTCGCCGAGATTAAACAACTTCGTGAAGAGGTCGATGAATTGAAATTACTGGTCAAATCCATGGCATCGAAAGCTGAATTTGACAACGTGAAACGAATTGGGCGTGCGAGCGGGAGAGGAGGCGCGGGACCGGAAGATAGGAATGATGCGTAATCAAAGGTTTTGCAGACGATAACTACACAATGAATTCGCAACTAATAACTGACGTATCAAGGAGAATTATGAAACTTGCAGGGGAAAGCATCGAACGAATTGTTGGCCTTTCGGGAAAGCGTGGTGCTGCAATCTTTTTCGTGGGAGCCATCTTTTTGGCTTCATTGGCACACGCGCAGCTACCCCAGACGATTTCCTATCAGGGATACTTGTCGACGGTCGGGGGCCTTCCAGTACACGATTCAAGCTACACCATCACGTTTAAACTCTACAATGTTGCCTCAGGGGGATCAGCCCTCTGGACAGAAGCGCACAGCAATGTTTCCACAGCGAAGGGAACGTTCAGCGTCATTCTTGGTTCTGTTACTCCGCTGACAGGCGTTGACTTTAACCAACAGTTGTATCTTGGTGTGACGAAAGGAACCGATTCTGAATTCTCCCCCCGTTCTGTGTTAACAAGCTCCCCCTCTTCGCTTGCCCCGTGGGCAACAAGCGGAAACGACATCTTCTACAGCGGAGGAAATGTGGGCGTGGGGACAACCAATCCTCTTCACACGTTTCACCTCAGCTCATCAAGCGAGACTGTTCTGAATCTTCAAAGTACGGGCACGGGCGGCCGCATCTGGCAGCTCTATAGCACCGGGCCACAGAATGGCGAGGGCGCGGGACATTTCCTGCTGCGCGACGGAACTGCCGGAATAGTACGCATGTTTGCGTCGGGCTCTACGGGAAATATAGGTGTCGGCACGTCAAATCCGGCTTTTAAACTGGATGTGAACGGAATAGTAAATGCAACTGATATTTATAAAAACGGATCTCCCTTCACAGGCGCGAGTCAATGGACAACCTCAGGATCGAATATCTACTATTCTGCGGGCAATGTTGGTATCGGAACGGCTTCACCCAATTACAAGCTGCATATAAAAGGAGCGGCAGAGGGTATCAGTATTCAAGGCGTATCATCACTGTCGTCCAATGCGGCCTTTTTGACCTTTCGCGACAGCGCTGCAACACGTATTGGATATGTCGGTGATGGGAGCAGTGCCGATGAAGATGTTTTCCTGAGCGCGGATTTAGGAAATGTGGTTCTGAATACTTCTGGTGGAAGAGTATTGACAGCGACCCCCAATGGCAATGTTGGGATCGGTACAACAACACCAAATGAGCGCCTGACCGTGGGAGGTTCAATGGAAATCGGCACAGGTGCTGGAGATTATCAACACTGCCGGATCGGAGGCGGTAATTCGTCGGGATTTATCTATGGAAGTTATCCAAAGTATTCGGATGGGATACATCTCGGATACAACTATTACGCTAATAGCTCGGGAACGGGAGTCATACCTGCTACTGGTGGAGCGACAAGCCGTTTGTCGTTGGGCTATGGTTGGATCGGATTATATGCGGGACACATCAACTCCGAACCAAACTTCCTTGCTCTCTATGCAAATTATAATGGCGTCGGCATCGGAACGACGAATCCACAATACCCGCTGGATGTAGCCGGCATGAGCCATTTTTCGAGTAACAGCGGGACTGCTGTATCTGCTTATTCACCAAATAGCTCGGCGGTATTAGGATCCAGCGGTTATATAGGTGTTGAAGGGATCTCAAACAATGCATCGATTGGGGAGATTTATGGAATGTACTCTGTTGCTACTAACTCATCGGGCGATGATGTTGGAATTTACGCGGAGGCGGACGTCAATAGCGGTGCAACATCTTATGGCGTATTGGCAGTTGCATCCGGTGGCAGCAGTAATTGGGGCGGGTACTTTACAGGGAGTATTTACACCACAGGCTCCTATAATTCCTCCGACCGCAAATTAAAAAACAACCTGAAGCCACTCGATAGCGCATTGTCCATAATTGATCAGCTTAAGCCGTCAGAGTACACCTACAAAACGAATGATTATCCACAGATGCACCTGCCTGAAGGACTGCACTATGGTTTGGTTGCCGATGAATTGCAGCCGGTGCTCCCTGGTCTGGTAAAGAAAGCTGTACAGCCGGCAGTGTACGAAAACCATGATGAACGAAATGGCAAAAAGCTCAGTGATGCGGTCGAATTTGATGCCGTGAATTACACCGAACTAATTCCGGTGCTGATAAAGGCAATTCAGGAGCAGCAGGAACTGATTGGCGGGCAAGCAAAACAGATCAGCGATTTACGTGCGCTTGTGACCTCCCTTACAGGCGCAAAAAAATGAACGGTAGATCCTTTATCCGGAGAAATGACATGAAACGCTTTCTCATAATTCACTTCACAACTGTCACGCTCCTCCTGAGCGCATCACTCAGGGCACAAATGCCTCAAACAATTTCCTACCAGGGACTATTGACCTCTTCGTCCGGCGCGCCTCTCAACGGAACGTTTAACTTGAAATTTGAGCTGTTCAATGTTGCATCCGGTGGGAGTGCATTATGGTCCGAATTGGATTCAAACGTCTCTGTCTCTCATGGATCGTTCAATGTGATCCTTGGATCCGCAAGCTCTCTGGCGGGTATTGATTTCAATCAACAGTTATATGTTCAGGTGACGAAAGGAACGGACCCACCGTTTACCCCCCGGGCAGCGTTGACAAGCACACCGTCGGCCCTTGCACCATGGTCTCCGAACGGGAACAACATCTCATATTCATCGGGCAATGTGGGCATAGGCACCACGGCGCCGAACTTCAAGCTCGATGTCAGCGGCATCATCAACGCGACGGATGTGTATAAGAATGGAGCCCCTTTCAACAGCGCCAGTCAATGGATATCATCAGGCTCAAATATCTACTACAATGCGGGTAATGTCGGCATTGGAACGACAACACCATTATCGCAGCTGCATGTAAGAGGCAACACCCCGGTGCGAATCCTTGGCGACCTTTCGACTCTGGCTCACGGAGAGTACGTTGATTTTATGGCGAGGAGCTCGCCCTACTCCACTGACATAGGGGGACTTCGCATACAGAGGGATTCAACCACCGGCAATGTCAATACGATGATATATGCAGCCCAGTACGGATTCAGTGCGTCCGAAAAGATGCGGATCGCGGGCAATGGCAATGTTGGGATCGGGACTCCTAACCCCACAAGTAAGCTGGAAATTGCAGCGCAGGACGGGTTGGCAATCACCGGTTACCAGCCATTCCTGACATTGAGGGATGCCAACGCGGGTAACTGGCGTGCCGTTATTCAAAGTGTCAGTGGAGGAATCAATTTTCTCTCCCAACACTATCTGGATGCTACCGATCTTTACAGTTATGTCAGCACAGATATGTGGGGCGATGTCGGGATCAGGACTAATCCAGCCGGCTATTACTCTCTCCATGTAGCGCCCTCAGGCGGTTTCTATACCGCATACCTCGAAGGTTCAATCCCTGACGGAATCTGCCTTTATGCCAATAATCAAGCTGCGCCCAACTATTCCGGGCAGACGAACACTGCGATAGAAGGAGATGCGGAAGACGCGAATAATAACTGGGCAATTTACGGTCATGCAAACGGGGGGACAAATAACTATGGAGGATATTTTGAAGGGGATGTCGTTTACACAGGTTCCTTGATCCATTCTTCAGATGAGAAATTCAAAAAGAATATTCAACCCTGTACCGGAGCGTTAGCAGGAGTTTTGGCATTAACACCTCGAACCTATGATTATAGAAAGGGGCCCCAATTTGATCGATTCAGTTTCTCACCGGGGAAACATTACGGTTTCATAGCACAAGAGCTGGTGAAGGTCTTTCCGGAGTTGGTTGTCACGGCGGTTCAGCCACCCGCACGGGACTCCAAAGGACAAATTACGAGCAAACCGGTGGAATATAAGGCTGTGAAAACCGAGGAATTGATACCGATCCTTGCCGGAGCGATACAGGAACAACAGAAATTGATCGAAGAACTTCAGCAGAAAGTGGCTCAACTTGAGAAAAAATAATCTCACTTGATTAGCAGAGGATTTTTATCATGAATAAGAAAACTGTTCTCTTGCTTGTTGTGACACTGATCATGAAGGCATCTATTCAGGCGCAATCCGTTCTGCATCCATGGCATGTCATAGACCAGGGGGGTGGGAAATCGACTGCCGGGACGGTCTCTCTCCTCGGATCCATAGGCCAACCCGCGATTCAGGCGATGAGTTCTTCAGGGACAAACCTTGAGTCAGGATATATTCCAGCTCTCCAGACTTTCGGTGAGTCGGGTGCGACTTTTGCCACCGGCGTCAGTGGGGGCTGGGATTTGATTTCTGTGCCCGTTGTGCCCGTTGATTCTCTCAAGACTGTCCTTTACCCTGCCGCGGTTTCCGAAGCGTTCAGTTACAATGGCGGCTATAATGTGGCGAACACGTTGCAGAATGGAATCGGATATTGGCTTAAATTTGCTTCCGATACATCGGTGGGATTAACCGGTGCAACGATTCAACAGGAGTCAGTTGCAGTCCTCGCGAACTGGAACATGATTGGCACGCCATCAGTTCCTATTCCGGTTGCCAACATCGTTCCCCTTGGGACAGCTATTGCTTCGAGTTATTTTGGATACTCGACCATGACAGGATATACAACGGAAGATACCCTCCAGCCGGGGGCAGGTTATTGGGTGCGGGTGAGTCAGGCAGGAACACTTGTTCTTAATTCAGGATTGGCGTCGTCGAGGGCAGGACATTCCGTGCTTGCTGCGACTTCGGGAGGAGTACCGACTGACAACATTGTTCACGGTGTCCAAGACTTGAACGGCATCGAAGGGATAACAATTACTGATGCCCGGGGCAGGAAGCAAAGACTCTGGTTCTCGTTTGCGAGACCGGATATTGATCCGGCAAAGTTTGAGCTCCCGCCACGTCCGCCAGAAGGAGTCATGGACGTTCGTTACGGCTCAAACAGGATGCTGGAAATCGCAGACCGCATCCTTCCGAAGAAGGTCCCCATCCTGGTCTCCTCAGCTGAGTATCCCCTGACAATTGCATGGAAGCGGGGTGATGTCGCATCGTTGACTGCTGAACTTGTTGTCGATGGAAAGATGGTCGCACTAAAAGGAAGTGGGGAGGTGCGCGTTCCAAGTCCGGCTTCTCGCCTTCAGATTGGCCTTGGCTCGGTTGGAACCGCAATTCCAACGACGTTCGCGCTTCACCAGAACTATCCAAACCCGTTCAACCCGGTCACAAGAATTACATACGATTTGCCGAAGGATGCGCACATTACACTCAGTATCTATGATATCCTTGGTAATAAAATCAGTACCCTGAAAGACGAAATGGAAAATGCAGGCTATAAGTCGGTTGAATGGTCATCCCGTGATGCTGCGGGTAAAATGGTTACGAGCGGTGTCTATTTTTATCGAATCCAAGTCACGGAGACCGCGCCGCCATTTTCAACATTTACCCAACTGAGAAAAATGATGGTGTTGAAATGATATCAAACCATAGTTCGGTATCGGACACCGTATATCCGATGGATCAATGCGTCGCAAGTATGGAACGGACATCGAGAGACATGCTGGAAGGATGAATTTGTGGAAAGGAAGATCGCGTTCGGAAATTTCAGGCAGCCGCATTCTGCTTCAGAAAGCCATCCCGTGGGATCCAAACACCTGCGTCCGCTGTTAGTGATGTTCAGTTTCGCCTGGGCAGTTGCATTTGGTCTGGCTCCTCCAGTATGGGCGCAGCACCTGGAGCCGCTCGGGAAGTATCTCAATGCTGACGGGACTCTTCGCGTTCCTCCGGGTTTTTCGGGCAGTCTTGATCCGAAGGGGTGGACGATGCTTGCAGCCGGGAAGGGAGCGCCACGATTTACGAGCAGGTTGAACGATGTGAACAGCGTCCCGGAAGACACCGCCTGGGACGATCAGTTCTGCGTGTTAAACTTTCTGTCCGGAGGTGTTGAAGCAATTGCGGTTAGCGGATCGGATGTGTACATCGGTGTACCGACAATAGCGATCGGAGGTGACACTGCAAACTTTATCATAAAATGGAATGGCAGAGGCTGGTCAGCTCTCGGATCGGGCCTGAATGGGGGTGTTACTGCCATTGCCACAAACGGATCGGATGTCTATGTCGGCGGCTCATTTACCCTGGCGGGGGGCGTGCCCGCAAATCATATTGCGAAATGGGATGGGAGCAGCTGGTCGGCGCTCGGCTCCGGGACGAGTGATATTGTCTATGCCCTTGCGCTCAGCGGTTCAACCGTCTACGCGGGAGGGAGCTTCGTCTTTGCCGGAGATACGACCGTGTTCTACATTGCAAAGTGGGACGGTACGGCATGGTCGCCGCTTGGATCAGGAATGGACAACTGGGTTATGGCTATCACGGTCCAAGACACGGATGTGTATGCCGGAGGATACTTTGTGCATGCGGGAGGGGACTCTGTGTACTATGTGGCCCGGTGGGATGGAAACAACTGGTTGCCATTAGGGCTGGGCGTTAACGGACCTGTACTCTCTCTGAAATTCCAAGGGACCGATCTTTGTGCGGGAGGTTTTTTCACAGGCTACCGCCAAAAAATCCTTTCGACCATTGCCATCGTATCGGCTAACCACGTCGCCAAATGGAACGGGAATTGGGCAGCGATCGGGACTGGAACAAACGATATAGTTTACACGCTCGCTTTGCAGGATAGTAATCTTTTTGCCGGAGGAAGATTTGATAGTGCAGGGGGGACGAGAGCAAATGGTATCGCAAAATGGGACGGGACTGGCTGGTCGGCACTGGGTTCGGGCGTGGGTGGTCAATTCCCCTATGTCTACACGCTGGCATTCAGCGGCACAGATCTTTATGCCGGAGGGAACTTTGCCACCGCCGGGGAAGATTCAGCCGGGAGAGTTGCCAGATGGGATGGAAGCAGTTGGTCCGCACTCGGCAATGGCTTGAACGGACCGATCTATTCGCTTGTGGTCATTGGGAATAACGTTTATGCCGGCGGTACCTTCACGCTGGCCGGTGGTGTCACAGTTCACAACATTGCACGGTGGGATGGAACAATATGGTCTCCACTCGGTATCGGAACGGATGGCGTTGTGTTTGCGCTAGCCGCCAGTGGGACCGATCTCTATGCCGGAGGTGACTTCACCCATGCCGGAGGGGTCAACACGAACTACATTGCCAAATGGGACGGCAACAGCTGGTCGGCACTCGGATCAGGTATGAATAATCAGGTGAGAACGCTGACTGCCAGCGGGACAGACCTCTATGCGGGAGGGCCATTTACCAATGCCGGCGGTACACCTGCAAACCAGATAGCACGCTGGGATGGATTCGCCTGGTCGGCGTTGGGTGCGGGATTGACCGGCAGCTATCGTGTGCAAACACTCGCGGCGGCGCCGAACGGGAGCGGAGGGACCGACGTCTACGCAGGGGGTCAATTCGATACAATCGGAGGAGTTCCCGCGAAGAACATTGCAAAATGGAACGGCGGCCATTGGGCACCTCTCGCCTCTGGTGTCAACAGTAATGTTCTTTCTCTTGTGACAGGTGCTGATAGTGCGAGCGGAATCGAATTGTATGCAGGAGGATATTTGTATATCCTGGATAGCGTGAATGCGTACCATGTGGCAAAGTGGAATGGATCCGGCTGGTCCGCTCTTGGTTCGGGAATAGGAGACTACTTTGTCTCGTCGCTTGCATTGAACGGGACCGATTTGTATGCTGCAGGAACTTTTACTACCGCCGGAGCCGCCACAGCAAATAATATTGCCAAATGGGACGGTAACTCATGGTGGCCGCTCGGCTCAGGAATAGTCGCCAATGGAGTCGTGTGCCTGACCTCGACCGGCAATGCTATCTACGTCGGCGGATATCTCTACAACGCGGGTGGAAAACCGTCTTCCTATATTGCGCGATGGAAATTGCCTCCACCGCCCGAGCCCATATCGGTGACACTGGCATCAGGATGGAATCTTCTCTCGTTGCCCGATTCCCCATCCGATGATTCGGTGAGCTTTCTTTATCCTGAGGCCGTTACAAATGCATTCGCATATGTTGCAGGTGGCTATCAAATCCAACCCATTGTCACACCGGGGATTGGATACTGGCTCAGGTTTTCATCACCCCCAGCAGTCAGTATTACGGGGATACCATTGTCCCGCGATACAATCAGTGTAACACAGGGTTGGAATCTCATCGGATCGATCTCGCAACCAGTCCGGACATCTTCAATCACCAGCAATCCGCCCGGTCTGATCACGAGCAATTTCTTTGGATTCAATGGCGGCTATGTCATTGCCGATTCAATTGATCCCGGTCATGGTTACTGGGTCAAAGTGAATACCGGTGGTCAGTTGATCCTTACTGCATCCGGTGCCATTAATCCTGCGAGCCACATCAGGATAATTCCTGACCAGGAGTTACCCCCTTCACCCCCGGATAGAGGTGCCGTATCATCCGCAGGCCCGCCGCTTCCGCATCAGTTTGCCCTTGAACAGAATTATCCGAACCCGTTTAACCCAAGTACTTTCGTTCGGTTTAAGGTCCCGGTAACCGGTTTTGTATCGCTCAGGGTGTATGATCTGTTGGGGAGGGAAGTGGTAACGCTTGTGAATGAAATGAAAAAGCCCGGGGAATACTCTGTGGAGTGGGATGCACGTGCAGTACCGAGCGGCGTGTATTTTTATCAGATGGTTGCGGGAGAGTTCAAACAGACGCTAAAGCTGGTCGTAATCAAATGATCTCAATAGAGGACGCACTGGAACAGATCGAAAGAGGTTACCAACCGGGCGAAAATAATGGGCAGACATTCCCAATCGTCCGGGCGTCGGCAGTCCGTTAAATGAGGAGGAATGGTTACATATTTTCGATGCGCGTGAGCACCGGAAAGACAGGCGTGGGGATACTTGTATTCCACCCGACAGGCGAAGTTCTATGGAACTGCCGGATCATTCAGGGGGCAAGCATCCACCTGCCGTCAAGAATCTCGGGATGTTCATTGATGACGGTGGTGGATCTTCCCTCGTTGTGGACGGCTCGAAAAATCCTCCTTCGATACTTCAGGCGCAATTTGAAGGGATTGAGCATCCTGTAGTCGATCTCTGGCCCGACCGGAGCGTCCGTACTGTGACCTTCCGTGATGTTTCCAGATGACCCGGCGGCGCTCTCTCTCATAAAGAAACTTACGGGATAGTAATCTTGATCCCTATAGATTTCCAGCCCCTGCACTAGACGCTAAGTCGTCGTTTCCTACCAAACAAGAACTCCAGATAGCATCCGTCCTGCTGACTTAGGTCGCTTCCTTATAGCCAGTGATGTCATGTTTTCCGGCATGGTGTGACAAAGTTCCGACTTTCACAAGGCCGGAGTAATTTTTGGTGCCATTAAGGAAGTCAATTCACCGAGATCTTTCATCCCCCCTAAAATGAAGTTCTTGTATGGACGACTTGTAAGCTCTTGGATTACAATCGCTTAACCACGTACGGGGTATTCCCCATTGCGCCTCTTAGCAATATTGGGTAAATTTCCGCAGCCTGACTTCAGTACAGTTGTCTGGCGGCCGGCACAGTCCGCTGTTATTTGGCAGGCAGGATTTCGATATTGTCGGAGGCCGCAATCACATCTTGTCGACGCATAGTTGGCAACCCGTGTTGCATACTAGGGCTGCCCCAGCAAGGCGTTCTTTTCAACACCAGATTTCACTTCCTGAGAATCGCGAATTCCGAAAGGAGATTGTTATGAGGCTCCACACAGCCGTGCGTTACTTGGTCATATCGACAATCATATCGGTACTGTTGTATTCAATTTCCATCTCTCAAACAGAATACTGGCAATCACCTCAGGGACCCTACACGGGAGGCGCAGGAAGACCAGCCTTTAGCAAGAGCGGGAAGATTTTTGTCTTCGGATGCAAGTGTTCGGCTTTCGAATCGCCATGTTATCAATCGACGGATGCGGGAACAACGTGGCAGGGAAATCCTAGGGATGGTGTGTTTGCGACTACTTATGATGGGTCGCTTTACACTGCAGCAAATGGAACGTTGTATGCAGCGGCTTGGGATGGGAAGCTTTATCGGTCCTCCGATGACGGAAACTCATACCAACCCATCTCCTCTCCGGTGACAGTAAATCCAGTGATCTTCCACATAGCGTCGTCGGGAATGATCGCTGTCGCCGGCTTCGGTGGTATAGTGGTATCGACTGACAACGGTGGAACGTGGCGTAATACCGCGCCGAAACGAATGCGCCACACGCTATCCTTTCTGAACATTACTTCGAATGCCAAAGGTTATTTCATGGCTTGCGACGAACACCTGAACTGGTGGGTCAGCCGGGGCGCGCATACCTGGTCACACCGCGCTGGTTTGCGAGGTGTCATGGGCGTTAACGCCGTAGCGAATCTCCAAGGCCACTTCTTCATCGTGACATACAATGGAGTAGTATTACGATCCGTCAACAATGGCCTGCGGTGGGGAAAAATAACTGAAATATCCACAAAAGATCACCCGACGGAAATAGGAGATGACCAGGTTGGTTCGCTTTCAATTCTTCCTTCGGGTGATCTTATGGTTGGGATGTTGGGCGGACGATTGATCCGGGTGATCTCAGCCGCCAACTGGCAGCAACAACTCTTGTACACCTTTCCCTCGCGTGTTACGGGCACCGCATCCGACTCGACCGGAAGAATCATTATCGTGACGACGGCGTACGACGGTGTCTTTCGATCATCCGACGCAGGCGTCACCTGGGTTCAGGTCGGGCTGAAGATCAGTTCAGTCTGGAGTTTTGCGCGTACTTTCGGCGGGAATGTATTTGCCTTGTCACAGTACGGAAGAACAGCGATTTATCGTTCCTCAGACAATGGGCAGACCTGGGCCTTAGGGGAGAGAGGGCTCTCGTTTACGTCGATATTCGGCGGGACTTCGTCCGGGACCCTCTTCGCGCAGGTGTGTTGTGATTATGGAGTCTATCGTTCAACCGACAATGGTTTATCGTGGGCCATCCTGAATGATACCGTTTTGCCGAAGGGAGGCATCGGCTCTTTTTATGAAATTGCGAACGGCAATGTGCTTGCGGGTGCTTTTGCAGGTGTTTTCCGGACGACGGATAACGGAGATAGCTGGAATAAAGTTTTTGATGGACCAGCGGGGATCATTATTCAGGGACACGACAGCAATATCTATGCAAGCGCAGGCGGGGTCATTCGGTCTGTCGATAATGGCTCGACCTGGACCCAGGTCAATAACGGATTAACAGACCTGGCGGTTCGGTCTCTTGCGCAGACCTCCGATAACGTTCTCTATGCAACGACCAAGACGGGAATATTCTCTTCCAGTGACAATGGTAATACCTGGTCATTCCTGGCCTCAGGTCCGCAGCGAGAGGATTTGGTGACGATTCTTGCTGATGCGCACGACAATTTGTTCGTCAACGCAGGGTCCAATGTGGGCTATTACGATCAAAATGGAGGGATATTCACCTCGACTGACCATGGATTGTCATGGACTGACATTAGTTCGGGCCTCCCTTACAATGATATAATCTCCATGACACTCACATCCGACGGGCATCTTTTGGTCGGTGGTGAACATTTCGGAGTTTTTCGTTCTGCTGCGCCGACAACAGGCGTCGCCCAATTCTATTCACTGCCTCAGAATGCCACGCCGAAAGAGTTCTCGCTATCCCAGAATTATCCCAATCCCTTCAATCCGGGTACGCAGATCCGTCTCGAAGTGCCAGTCCTGAGTCATGTTACCGTTAAGCTGTATGACGTTTTGGGGCATGAAGTTGCTATTCTGCTGAATGAAGAGAAACAACCCGGGGTCTACAATTTGCAGTGGGATGCAAGGCATCTGGCGAGCGGCACATATTTCTGCCGGATGAATGCAGGCAGCTTTGTTCAAACACGTAAGCTTCTGTTAGTGCGATAGGAGGAGGGATCGCCACCTTCGATCCTGAAAATCGTTCTTCGGTTTTCCCACGTGGAATCATTGATTCGATCGAGTTCGACACCAGAGGGATACGAGCCCCCCAGTTGTGACCGGTCGCCGGTTATGTGGACAGTGGAGTCTTTTGGGAGGCCCGGAGCGACGACGATGAGTTTTACCTTCACGGAATCCTACGGCAACATCGTGCCGGCTTGAACGAGCGGGCTCACGAAAAAGAGGGTTAGGAAAGTGCATGTATAACGTTTCATGCCAATAATACTCCTCTCTATATATAGAGAGCGATGGGAAGTCTCTTTATCTTAGACACAAATGGCCCTCCATCCCGAGAGCCATTTCATCCTGAGTTCAGTCGATACTTCAGCGTCCGAGGATCAGAATTGTGAAGCTTCCCGGGACTATCGGAGGCCGCGGCCGTGGCATTTCCTTGGTCGGTTCGGGCGGTTTTCCAAATTCAGCAGCCGACAGATAGATCTTGTGCGTCTTTGGATCAAGCGACATTGTCCGCGCGCTCTTTTGCGTCTGGACGTTGTCTATCACCGTGAACTTATCGGGTGCATCTTCGCGGACGACCGTGAGTGTCCCATCACGTCCGTTCGAACTAAATGCAAAATGTGTTTCGGAATCAAATCCAGCCGCGTCAGGACCTTCCCCGATAGGAACATCAGCCACAACTTTTCCCGCTTCGTAATCGGAGATGATCATCTTTTTGTTGCTGGCGACCGAAAAAAGGAGATGGTGCTCACGATCGATCGCGAGGCCGGAGGCTTCTTCCCCCGGAGCAATAGACCATGTCTTGAGCACCTTCAATGTCTTCGCGTCGAATCCTGTCAGGGTGCTTTTATCCTCTATGTTCACATAGATATTGCCCTTGCCGTCGGCTTGTGCAAACTCAGGTTTTCCTTCGAGAGGGACAGTCCCGACGACAGAGTCGGTTGCAGCATCGATTGCCGTCGCGTCAGAACTTCTTCCGTTGAAAGTGAAAACGCGTTTGGATGCATCGTCATAAATAATCGCATCAGGATTGAGACCTTTAATCTTCACGACCTTAACTGGTTTGAAGGTCTTCAGGTCGAACACGGTAACGGCCGTGTCCCGGCCGTCGCTGATATACCCCTTACCGAACTCGTGTGCCAGTGCGATTCCATGGACGCCATTTGTATTCGGTATGTCTGCCACCAGCGTTTTCTTTTCCATGTCCATCACCTGCACATGTGTACCTCGCGAAATGAACAACATCCCGCTGGCCGGATCGGCGTTCAGATAATCCCATCCTCCTTCACCGCCGAGTTTGACTTTGTCGATAATCTTGTACCCCGATCCCTGAGCTGTTGCCATGCCCCCAAGCGCAATGATCAGTGCAGACAGCAGAATTAAGTTTCGCATGGTGCGCCTTTCCTTTGAAGGTGGAGAGAGTATTTATGAATAATATACCATTGTCAGCTAAGATTATCAATATTCCGATCTGGCTGATCGGCATTGTTCTGAGGTTGATGCACCCCTGTAAGCTGTCCATTTAAAACCTGACACGGCGTAAATTCGCGGCATGACGGCAGGGCTTCAAAAACAATTCTCCTGATAAGATCACAGGGAGGAGAATGTTGTGTGAATGCGGAGGACGAATCCGACGTGAGGATTTGCGCCCTTACACGAGAGGAGGATGTATATTGTCGGGAGGGGGCTTGAAGTCATTGCAGCTTCCGGCCGCTGGTACGAGATGAGGGGGAGAGGGACAGGCAAGTTCACCCGCGATGCGACGGACAAACTTGACTGTCCTCTCATCTGGAATTATTTGGCGCCGAGACTGTCCTGAGGAGCTGCAACAATCACTGGCTGCAGTTCGGGTAATGCAACCCGGTCATGTTCAATCGTCCCGGGATATGGGGTCAGCCAGCTGAATTTGAGGAAGAATCCCGAGGAGTTGTAAACCTCGACCTTGGCCGTCAATGTGTCGAGCTTCCCCCTCAGAGCATTGATGTCGTTGTCCATGACTGCGATCATCTCCGGTGTGACGCCATATTCGGCAAGGTGCTGCTGCGATTCTAGTACTGAGCGAAATCTCAGCGCGACCATGTAACATGAATCGAACACATTGAGGACCACCCCATCAGGCGTTCCTTTCTGAATCGTCCTCCCATAGTAAAGAATGGCTGAGTCGAAAGACAATTTTGCCGCATCGACAGCTGCCCGTGCCTGAACGTCGGTTGCATTCTTCCTGAATGTCTCAGCCGCGTTCAGGATGCTCTTATTACATTCGACGAGGGTGGGAGCCAACGTCGGCTTCATCCCCGCGACGACCTTGTAATCGGCCCGGAGGATAAGGTTGACAATTGTAACGAAAATAATGAAGATGATAAGTATAACGAATAGTTCCAGATCATATTTCAAAATCTTCTTGTGCTTCTTCTCTTCGGCTTCAAGTTCTTGCTCGTACTGGGAATCTGTTGCCATGATAGTGCTCCTTTCAATTGCTATAGTGCGCTCATAACCACGTCAAAAAAAAACCGCTTGTGAAGCTTAGTCACAAGCGGTTTCAAAGAGCATACGTTCCTGATACCATAATTTACAAATTTGGGAACCGAATATCAATTTTGGCTCTGGTGCGACCCCGGGGCAATAAGTCCTCATGATTATTGAATTTAGTGGGATAGAGGAATGAATGAACAGATCTGCAAAACCACGAGATCTGGGGGCCTGGCAACCAAACCAATCGGCTGGGAGTCTAAATTGTATAACACGGGACAAGACGCTGGTTGTTGCGGCTTCCATTAAAGTTGTTCGCGCATGATGCGAGGCCGGTTACTGATGGAACCCTGTGAATGCAACCCGGACGCCAACTCTCCGTATAAACAATTGTTAGCAGATCAATCAAATGTAGGGGGAATTTCTGTGAGAGTCGATGAAAAAATCATTGGTGAGGTTGCCGTTCTATCGTTGAAAGGGGAGTTGCTGGACGACGAGGCGGATATCACAATTCAGCATAAAATCAAGAGTCTCATCGTCGACGGAGTGCGGAAGGTTATTTTCGATATGGAGAGAGTCAACCGCGTGAATAGCCGCGGTCTTGGCATTCTTATCAGGGCCGCGAACACGATGCACCAGAATGGTGGTGAAGTCCGTTTCGCAAAGATCGAAGGGCATATCAATCAGATTTTTATAGAAACACGCCTGATCCAGATTTTTCCGACCTTTGAAACGGTAGGGCGTGCAATCGCAAGCTACGTGTAATCCGGAATCTTTGTTGGATTGTGGTGGATTGGTGGAAAGGGCGGTTAGGTCTGCCGCCCTTTTATTATTATCGGATGCCCGCCCTGCCTCCTTGGCAAAAATAGGCGGCGGGGAACATTCTGCCCTTTAACACGGTAACCCCATGCAGAAGCTCCGGGAGGGTTATTAAATCTCTTCTTCGCTGGCGTCTTATCGCTTTACCTTCTGCTCTTCAGGCCTTATATTCTCGTTTGAAAATCCTTTTCTAACGAGGATTCCCACTAACGAGCCCGGCCCCCACAAGTCGGGTAAATTTTGTACATTCGTCCAAAGAATGAGGAGGTACAATATCCGTATAGCGTGAAGGTTTCCTATGAAAAATGAATCTCGCGCGATCCGTTTCCGGTTGATCCAACTTTTTAATCCATTGATGCTTGCTTTCTTATTTTATGCCGGCTTCTCCGCCGCGAGGGCGCAGCAGGCGCCATCTGCATCGACACTTCCATACCTGAATCCAGATCTTTCCGTCGATCAGCGTGTAGCCGATCTCGTTGGGCGCATGACATTGGAAGAAAAGGTAAAGCAGATGCTCTACGATGCACCTGCGATAGAGTGGCTCCGGATTCCGCCATACAATTGGTGGAATGAAGGACTTCACGGAGTGGCGCGTGCGGGGCGGGCGACCGTTTTTCCACAGGCCATTGGCCTTGCTGCGACCTGGGACACGGGCCTGATCAGAAGAATCGCGACGGTTATCAGTGACGAGGCCCGCGCCAAATACAATGATGCTCTGCACAAAGGGAGGCACGGAATTTATGAGGGGCTCACATTCTGGTCGCCCAATATCAATCTTTTTCGCGATCCCCGGTGGGGGAGGGGCATGGAAACGTATGGAGAAGATCCATACTTGTCAGGGCGGCTGGCAGTGGAGTTTGTCCGTGGGATGCAGGGTGAGGATAAGAAGTATCTGAAGACGATCGCCACGCCAAAACACTTTGCCGTGCACAGCGGCCCGGAGCCCGCACGGCATACGTTCGACGCCGTTGTCGATGAACGTGATCTGTTGGACACGTATCTTCCCCAGTTCAGGGCAGCAGTTATCGACGGCAAAGCACAGTCGGTG